>NZ_JBXWPT010000002.1:0-497751 GCF_059612005.1 Ruegeria sp. CDSA141 | reverse complement strand
GATACACCCCTGAAACTCAGGGGCTTGAATCACGCAGCCAAGTCGACCGCAACCAAATTAATAGGTCCAGAACCTAATGAGTATTGAGTGATGACGACATTTTCGAAATCCGTCATATTTGCTTCGGGTCTGATTGTGGTGATTGGGTGGCTTGCTGACGGGGGGTCCGTCGAAGTTGAAGCAGCCAACATGGTTCAACAGTTTGATGGTAGTAGTGTTTTTTAGCACCGCGCAGAACTAAGCAGGGAAAAAGGAGCCTTTCGGCTCCTTTTTTCCTTTGTTGTCTAGTGGTGAAGAGCCTCGCCGCTTTGGAAATACGCAGCCAGTTGCGGTTGCAGCCAATCCCAAAGCCGAGGAGACCCCGCTGCAATTGCAGGCTGAACTCGCGCCTCAAGCTGAGCATATGTTACCTTGTAATCGACCCATGACCCGCCACCGGTTTCCAGATTGGCGATAGGTGTCTGAAAACGGTCGACGGCTTTGGCGAACTTGGCGTCTGGGCTGTCTGCAGCTTCAAACTCTTGCCACAGCGTGGTGAAGCCCTTGCATTGAGTGTCAGGCAACAGGCCAAACAACCGCTTGGCCGCCGCTTGTTCCTTGGCAGCTTGCGCCGCGTGATCGACCTGCCCGTGGATCGGATTATCGCCGGCGTCGATTTCGACGATATCGTGCAGCAACAGCATCTGAATCACCCGATCAACACTGATCTTCTGAGGCGCGCTTTCAAACAGGACCCATGCGTAGAGCATGATGTGCCACGAGTGTTCCGCCGAGTTTTCAAAACGATCACCCGCCATCAGCCGCGAGGCGCGGAGAACGGATTTCAGCTGATCGGCTTCAGTCAGAAACGGCAACCGGGTCGTAAACGCATTGGCGCGCGTATCTGTGCCGGCCAGAAGGTTGATGGCATGCTCGTAGGCCAACGGAAAAACCTGTGCCAGATAGGCTGCACGGCCGCCTTCGAGATTTGAACGCGCTATGTCCACGTGGTCCGGATTGGGGTTAGGGGCACACAGAACCTGAAACAGTGGCTGACACCGGTCCAGTATCTTGGCAAACCGGGCGTCGGGGGACTGATCCTCCTCAAATTCACGCCAGAAAGCGTGGAGCGCATCAGCCTGATCCTTTGGCAAAAGCCCAAACAACTCCAAAGCTGCGGCTTGCTCAGCCTTGGCAACCGAAGCCCAATCTGTTTCAAGATGAATTGGGTGGTCGCCAACAACGATCTCAACCAGATCATGTATCAAAAGCATACGGATGACCCGATCAATCGAGACATCCGACCCCGCCAACGGGGCCATGACCAAGGCCCACAAGGCCAGATGCCAGCTGTGCTCCGCGGAATTCTCGGGCCTCGACTGGTCAAGCAGGACATTTGCCCGCTCGACCATTTTCAGTTCGTCAGCCCGTTTCAGAAATGCGATTTGCGCCGACAAACGGTCGGTCATTGTTTTTCGATGGCCTTCAGTTTGGCGCGATGCGCAGACAGGCGTTTGATTACAAACTGCCTGGCCTTCCGTTCAGCCAAACGAACACGAATTTCCGTAAGAAACGCTTCTTCCAGAGACTGAGATGCTGCCCCGAGCACTTCACCAACTTCGACAAAAAATCTGTCTTCGCCTGTCTCATCCATAACCTTCATCGTATCTTCGGCCAGTTTGGCCGCAAGAGATGTGATGGTGTCGGACATTAGCGGGTGTTCTCGGTCAGGCGCCGTTTCACATAGTCACTGACCTCGGTGATCATCGTGTCCATGTGTCGATCCTGAAAAAAGTGATCGGCCCCTTCCACCTCGGTGTGGGTGATGGTGATTCCCTTTTGCTCGTGCAGCTTGTTCACCAGCGAGGTTGTGTCAGCCGGAGGCGCCACCCTGTCAGCCGTGCCGTTGATGATCAGGCCGGAAGACGGGCAGGGGGCAAGGAACGAAAAGTCGTACATGTTTGCAGGGGGCGATACACTGATGAATCCCGTGATTTCAGGGCGGCGCATCAGCAGTTGCATACCGATCCAGGCACCGAACGAGAAACCTGCAACCCAGCAGTGCTTCGAATTGTTGTTCATCGATTGCAGGTAATCTAGCGCCGAGGCTGCATCGCTCAGCTCACCCACGCCCTGATCATATTCGCCCTGACTGCGACCGACACCACGGAAGTTAAAGCGCAACACGGTGAAGCCCATGTTGTAAAAGGCGTAGTGCAGATTATAGACCACCTTGTTGTTCATGGTCCCGCCGAATTGAGGATGCGGGTGAAGCACGATGGCGATCGGTGCGTCTTTTTCCTTTTGCGGGTGGTAGCGGCCTTCCAGGCGGCCTTCGGGTCCGGGAAAAATCACCTCGGGCATGTGTGCTTTGGTCCTGTCTTTTTCGTACAGATGCCCGGATATACTTGACGATAATCGTCGGGCACCTTAGAACGGTTCTAATTACATTGCATGGCGTTTTTTTTGCGCTGCCAATCGGAGATACGCACTGGCAGCGTCGGCGTCAATGATTTCGCGCAAATCCTGCTGAGAGGAGACATGGAATGAAGCTGTCGACAAAGGGGCGTTACGCAATGGTCGCTCTGGCGGATATAGCGCTTCATCCGACAGAAAGCTTGGTGACGCTTGGGGAAATCTCCGAGAGGCAGGACATCTCGTTACCGTATCTCGAGCAGCTCTTTGTCAAACTGCGTCGGGCGGACTTGGTGTCTTCCGTTCGCGGACCCGGTGGCGGGTACCGACTGGCTCGCCCTGCGTCTGAAATTCGCGTTGTCGAGATACTGGCGGCCGTAGACGAAACCGTTGATGCCCTGCAAAAAGGGGCAGGAGCGTCCGGAGCTTCATCCGGCAGTCGCGCGCAATCGTTGACCAATCGGCTTTGGGAAAGTCTCAGCGCACATGTCTATGTGTTCCTGCATCAAACCCGCTTGTCGGATGTGATCAAGAACGACCTCGCCCCGTGCCCGGCCGTTCCGAGCCTGTTTTCTGTTGTAGATGAATGAACTGAACAGGCGAGGTAAGAAATGAAGTCTGCCGGCAAAAAGATGTATCTATGAAACGTGTTTATCTGGATCACAACGCAACAACGCCGCTGCGTCCAGAAGCGAGGGACGCGATGATTGCGGCCATGGATGTCTGTGGCAACCCCTCGTCGGTTCATGCGGAAGGTCGTGCCGCCAAAGCTCTGATCGAACGTGCTCGGGCTCAGGTTGCATCGGCCTTTGGGGCGGATGGAGCGGATATTGTTTTTACATCTGGTTCAACCGAAGGTGCGGCGCTGACATTGTCGAGGCGCCAATTGCACGGCGCAGGGATTGAGCATGACGCGGTAAGAGCTTGGATCAAAGAGGATCTTTCGGTTTCTGAGTTCGGAGACGTGCAGGTGGCCGCACCTGAAATGTCGACATTGCAACTGGCAAACTCAGAGACAGGGATTGTTCAAACACTGCCGTCCGGTCTGGCCGTGACAGACGCCACACAGGCTTTTGGCAAGCTACCCGTCGCGTTCAACTGGATGAGTGCGCATATGGCCTTGGTTTCCGCCCATAAGCTGGGCGGCCCAAAGGGTGTCGGTGCCGTTGTGATAAAGCGAGGAACAGATCTGGCGGCGCAGATCAAGGGGGGCGGCCAGGAAATGGGCCGCAGGTCTGGGACCGAAAATGTCATTGGTATCGTGGGGTTCGGCGCGGCAGCTGAAGCTGCAGCACGGGATCTGGCCAATGGCGTTTGGGAGCAGGTCGAAGAATTTAGAAATATTCTAGAAAACGCTCTTGAGGCCGCTGTAAAATCACCTATTTTTGTCGGGAAAGGGCGGCGACGCCTGCCCAACACCCTGTGTTTTGCTGCGCCCGATTGGAAGGGTGAAACCCAGGTCATGCAGATGGACCTGTCGGGTTTTGCCGTCAGTGCGGGCTCTGCCTGTTCCAGTGGCAAGGTTCGTGCCAGCGCGGTGCTTACCGCAATGGGCTTTGACGAGGAGACAGCCAGCAGCGCAATCCGCGTGTCGCTGGGACCTCGGACAACGGAAGAAGATGTGCTGCGTTTCGCCGAGACGTGGCTTGAGAAAGAGAAAAAGCATCGCGCGCGAGCTGCGTGATCTGACGGAGGGTAAGTCATGGCCGCTTTGGACCAGACCCAGGTTAAAGAAGGTGTCGATCAGGAAACCGTTGATGCGGTGCGCGAGGCCGGAACCTACAAATACGGCTGGGACACTGACATTGAGATGGAGTACGCGCCGAAAGGTGTGAACCCGGACATCGTGCGTCTGATCTCGGAAAAGAATGAAGAACCGGAATGGATGACCGAATGGCGTCTGGCCGCGTTTGAACGCTGGACCAAGATGGAAGAACCAAACTGGGCCATGGTCACCTATCCCAAAATCGATTTTCAGAACCAGTATTACTATGCCCGTCCGAAATCGATGGAAGAGAAGCCAAAATCCTTGGATGAGGTCGACCCCAAGCTGTTGGCCACTTACGAAAAGCTGGGTATCCCGCTGAAAGAACAGATGATTTTGGCCGGTGTCGAAGGTGCTGAAGACGCCCCGGCTGAGGGCCGCAAGGTTGCTGTCGACGCGGTGTTTGATTCCGTTTCGGTTGGCACGACCTTTCAGGCCGAACTGAAAAAGGCCGGCGTGATCTTCTGTTCGATTTCAGAAGCGATCAAGGAACATCCTGAACTGGTCAAGAAGTATCTGGGCACTGTAGTTCCGGTGTCGGACAATTTTTATGCGACACTGAACTCGGCCGTGTTTTCGGATGGGTCATTCGTATACATCCCGCCAGGTGTTCGTTGTCCGATGGAGCTGAGCACATATTTCCGTATCAACGCGGAAAACACAGGCCAGTTCGAACGCACGCTGATCATCGCTGACAAAGGCTCTTACGTATCCTATCTGGAAGGCTGTACCGCACCTCAGCGCGACACCGCTCAGTTGCATGCAGCCGTGGTTGAAATCATTCTGGAAGAAGACGCCGAGGTAAAATACTCGACCGTTCAGAACTGGTTCCCCGGGGATGAGAACGGCAAGGGCGGCATCTACAACTTCGTGACCAAACGTGCCGACTGCCGTGGCGATCGATCCAAGGTGATGTGGACGCAGGTCGAAACGGGTTCGGCCGTGACATGGAAATACCCGTCGTGCATTCTGCGGGGCGAAGAAAGCCAAGGAGAGTTTTACTCGATCGCAATTGCCAACAATTACCAGCAGGCAGATACCGGCACCAAGATGGTTCATCTGGGCAAGAACACCAAGTCGCGCATCGTGTCCAAGGGCATCAGCGCGGGCAAGGCACAGAACACGTATCGCGGTCTGGTTTCGATGCATCCGAAAGCCAAGGACAGCCGGAACTATACCCAATGCGACAGCTTGCTTATTGGCGACAAATGCGGGGCACATACGGTTCCGTATATCGAGGTCAAGAATAACTCATCGCGGGTTGAGCATGAGGCGACGACATCCAAGGTGGATGACGATCAGCTGTTCTACTGTCGTCAGCGCGGCATGGACGAAGAAGAGGCCGTGGCCTTGGTGGTCAACGGCTTCTGCAAAGACGTTTTGCAAGCACTGCCGATGGAGTTCGCCATGGAAGCGCAGCAACTTGTGGCAATCTCGCTGGAAGGGTCGGTCGGCTGATGACGCGGGCGTCACGAAACGGCATCCGGAAAGAAGACGTGCTGACCTGGCTGGGGTACGCATTGCCGGTTCTTGGCGGTCTGCTTGGCATGGCTTACGTCAACATCAACCACATGGAATTCATCAACCCGGTTTGGGCGGTTGGCGGAGGGGCGATCCTGGGCTGGATCGCCGCGAGGTTGATCCGCAAGTTTCTGGGATAAGAAGGTTTCGGGGCCAGAGTGCCCCTTGCGATACGCAAAAGGATAAAAAATGCTGGAAATCAAGAATCTGCACGTAAAACTTGAAGAAGAAGACAAGCAGATCTTAAAGGGTGTGGACCTGACGGTTGAGGCCGGCAAGGTACACGCAATCATGGGGCCGAACGGGTCAGGCAAGTCAACACTCAGCTACGTGCTGTCGGGTCGCGACGGGTACGAAGTGACCGAGGGTTCTGCCACGCTGGACGGTAATGACCTACTGGAGATGGAACCGGAAGAACGTGCTGCGGCCGGCGTTTTCCTTGCGTTCCAGTACCCAGTCGAAATTCCGGGCGTGGGAAACATGACGTTCCTGCGCACCGCTGTGAATGCGCAACGCAAGGCGCGCGGTGAGGACGAACTGTCCGCTGCGGATTTCCTCAAGGAAGTGCGTGCCAAAGCCAAGACGCTGAAGATCGACGCGGATATGCTCAAGCGTCCGGTCAATGTTGGTTTCTCGGGTGGTGAAAAAAAGCGCAATGAAATCCTGCAGATGGCAATGCTGGAACCCAAGATGTGCATCATGGACGAAACCGACTCGGGTCTGGATGTGGACGCGATGAAACTCGTCGCTGAAGGCGTGAATGCGTTGCGCGATGAAAGTCGTGGGTTCCTGGTCATTACGCATTATCAGCGCCTGCTGGATCACATCAAACCTGACGTTGTTCACATCATGGCCGATGGCCGCATTGTCAAAACCGGTGGCCCCGATCTGGCGCTTGAGGTTGAAAACAACGGTTATGCCGACATTCTTGCCGAGGTGAACTGATGGCCTTGCCCGAAGTCAAACAATCCGCAACCGAGGCACGGCTGTCTGCTCTGACCATGCCTGACGCGGGATGTACCCGCGCCGCGCGCGAAGACGCGCTGGCCCGTGTTCTGGAAACCGGTCTGCCTGGGCGGCGTGACGAATACTGGAAGTACACTCAACCGGATACGCTGGTCTCACCAGACGCAAACCCGGCTGCGGTGTTTGCTGATGACGAGCCGTTGATGTTCAGCGAACTAGACCGGCTGAACATCGTCTTTGTGGACGGTGAATTCAGCGCCGAAGAGTCGGACGACCTATCGCTGGAAGGCGTGACCATTGATCGACTTGAGGACATCTGCTGCAAGGACATTCATTGGGCGAAAGACCTGTATGGCGTACTTGAAACGCGCGGTCAGTCCCCGGTCCAGCGCCCCTTGGCGGCACTGAATACGGCTTTTGCATCAGATGGCGTGGCGATTCACGTTACTGGCAAACCGTCCAAACCGATCAACCTGATCTATCGTCATGCGTCGCCGACCTCTGATGCGATCCTGCACCATATCGTTCGCGTGGAAAGCGACGCCGAGGCGACCATTCTGGAAACCGGCCCGGCGGCGTCACGCTTCAACAAATGCATGGAGATCGACATTGCCGACAAGGGCACGCTGCACCATGTGCGCGCGCAGGGCAGGGATCATGAGCGTCGCGCTGCGACCCATTTATTTACCCGACTGGGCACGGAGTCGGTCTACAAGTCCTTCACACTGACTGTGAATGGCGTGCTGACCCGCAATGAGCAGATTGTCGAGCTGACCGGCGATGACGCCATTGCGCATGTCGCAGGGGCATGCGTTGGTGATGGCGACTTCCACCATGATGACACGGTTTTCATCACCCATGACGCGGTGAATTGCGAAAGCCGCCAGGTTTTCAAGAAAGTGCTGCGCAACGGGGCGACCGGTGTGTTTCAGGGCAAGATCCTTGTGAAGGAAGGTGCCCAGAAGACTGACGGTTATCAGATCAGCCAATCGCTGCTTCTGGACGGTGACAGCCAGTTCCTCGCCAAGCCTGAACTTGAGATCTACGCCGATGATGTGGCGTGTTCGCACGGTTCAACCTCGGGTGCGATCGACGAAACCGCGCTGTTTTATCTGCGGTCCCGTGGTGTTCCGACCAAAGACGCGACCAACATGCTGACATTGGCTTTCCTGGCCGAAGCGGTGGATGAGATCGAAGACAGCGCTCTGGCGGAAGAGATCGTAAGCCGTCTGGAAGGGTGGCTGGCGCGTCGTAGTTGATGGCCGTTTCGTCAGACATACTGGCCACATACCGGGGGCCGGGGCGCGTGGTGCGTCGGCTTCTTGAAATGGGTCAGCGGGAAGACAGGGCGCTGGTGTTTGTCATGGCCTTTTGCGTGGTGGCCTTTGTCGCGCAATTGCCCAGCCTTGCCCGAAAAGCGCACTTGGAAGGGCTTGAGCTAAATATGCTGTTGGGCGGGGCCTTGCTGGGCACTGTCATCATCCTGCCGCTGTTCTTCTACGCGCTGGCTTTTGCATCTTTTGGAGCCGCCCGTTTGGTCGGAGGGCGCGGAACAGCTTACGGAGCCCGTCTTGCGTTGTTCTGGGCACTGCTGTCATCAACCCCTCTGGTTCTGTTGAATGGTCTGGTTGCCGGGTTCATCGGACCGGGGCCGGCATTGACTCTGGTCGGTTTGATCTGGCTCGGGGTGTTTTTCTGGTTCTGGCTGGCCGGTCTCAGACAAGCGCAAAGGCAAGCAGAATGAACGTTGTTAACCTTGCCGTTCAAACTGTGATCAATCCGGCCGTGGTCGCCCGGCAGTTGTTGGATATCCGCCTCGGGCGCGAGGTTCTTTGGTTGGCGTTTTTCCTGGCGGTTGTTCTGAGTTGCCTGGTGCAGGTTGGGAGGCTTCAGTTTCTGCCGCTCCAGCAGGGGGAACTGGCGCCAGTATCAGAGTCAGTCGGTCTTTACCTGATACGTTCGGCTGCCTTGTTGCTTGTTAGCATTCTGGCGTTTTTGTTTGCAGGGCGCTTACTTGGCGGCGTCGCGACGTTTAATGGCATCATGACACTGATTGTCTGGCTGCAATACCTTCAGATCGTTGCGATGCTCATCACTCTTGTTTTGGCGATGGTCCTTCCGTTCTTGATGCTGATGTTTTCTCTCGCAACGTTTGTTCTGAGCCTTTACGTCACGCTCCATTTCCTGAATGAAGCCCATAAATTCGGATCGCTCTGGAAAGCATTTGGGGTCATTTTGTTGGCCGGCGTGGTTGCCGTGCCCTTTGTACTCGCATTGATGCCCAACGCTCCGGTATAGGGAAAAGAAAACCATGTATGACGTAGAAAAAATCCGTGCAGACTTTCCAATCCTGACGCGAGAAGTGAACGGCAAGCCGCTGACCTATCTGGACAATGGGGCCTCGGCGCAAAAGCCTCAAATTGTCATCGATGCGGTGACACGGGCCTATGCCGAGGAATACTCGAACGTTCACCGCGGACTGCATTTCCTGTCGAATCTGGCAACCGAGAAGTACGAAGCCGTCCGCGGCATCATCGCCCGGTTCCTTGGGGCATCGAACGAGGATGAGATTGTTCTGAATTCAGGAACGACCGAAGGGATCAACCTTGTTGCATATGGCTGGGCCATGCCGCGCCTGGAAGCCGGGGATGAGATCGTTCTGAGCGTCATGGAGCATCACGCCAACATCGTGCCCTGGCATTTTCTGCGCGAGCGGCAGGGCGTCGTTCTGAAGTGGGTGGATGTCGACGCTGACGGAGGACTGGATCCCCAGGCGGTGATCGATGCAATCGGCCCGAAAACCAAACTTGTGGCCGTGACGCAATGTTCCAATGTGCTGGGAACTGTCGTGGATGTCAAAGCCATCACCGAAGGTGCGCATGCCAAGGGCGTTCCGGTTCTGGTTGATGGCAGTCAGGGCGCGGTGCATATGCCGGTGAACGTTCAGGACATCGGTTGCGACTTTTACGCCATTACCGGCCACAAGCTGTATGGCCCGTCGGGGTCGGGTGCGATCTACATCAAGTCCGAACGCATGGCCGAGATGCGCCCCTTTGTCGGTGGCGGTGACATGATTAAAGAGGTCAGCAAGGATCAGGTGATCTACAACGATCCGCCTATGAAGTTCGAGGCCGGAACACCCGGCATTGTCCAAACCATCGGCCTGGGTGTTGCGCTGGAGTACATGATGGATTTGGGAATGGACAACATTGCTGCCCATGAATCCGGCCTGCGGGACTATGCCATGCAGCGCCTGAACGGTCTTAACTGGCTTCAGGTTCAGGGCACGCGGCTAGACAAGGCAGCCATCTTCAGCTTTACGCTGGATGGGGCCGGCCATGCGCATGATGTATCCACCATTCTGGACAAAAAAGGTGTTGCCGTCCGCGCCGGTCATCACTGCGCAGGCCCGCTTATGGATCATCTGGGCGTCACGGCGACCTGTCGTGCCAGCTTCGGTCTGTATAACACGACGGATGAGGTCGATACGCTGATCGAAGCGCTTGAATTGGCGCATGATCTCTTCGCCTGATTTTGGTTTCAAAGAGGGTGCAACAATCACGATTTTCAGTTGCACCCGGATTGGAACAAGGTTAGCTAACGGCCAAGGCACCTGTAGCTCAGCTGGATAGAGCGCTGCCCTCCGAAGGCAGAGGCCAGAGGTTCGAATCCTCTCAGGTGCGCCAAAAATCAATCACATTTTTAAATGATCTCGGCAGAATAACTGTGAGGGCGAAAAACTCATTTCAGCTCAGATACCTTTGACTTCATTTTGGTTTCGTTCAACTTCGGTACCATCAGTTCGCCCGCAACTACTTGAGTCCGGACGGTTTTCAGGAACAAACGGGTGTGATTTCGGGGCCTTGTGGAGTTCCACGGCGTTTCTCCTCCTTTGAGTTGCTGTCAAAAGGGAAGTTTCAGCGTCGACGAACCTTTAGGTTTCAGTGTTGTGCCTGTTTCCCATGTTTGAGAATGGTCGTGCACCCAACTCAGTGCACAATTCTTTCCCTGTTCAATCGCGTCTCATTTCGTTGAACCGGTCTGCAAAGAAGTCAATCAAGGTGCGAATGCGTTGCGGTAGAAATGTCGTTTCAGGGCGCAGAAGGAACACACCACCACCAGCACCCGGACATGCGTATTCCTTCAGCAATGGAAGAAGGCGTCCCTTGTTGATATCGCTCACGGTGAGGAACTCAGGCAGCCATGCAATGCCGCGCCCCGATATACACGCCGCATGGAGCGCTTCCAGGTTGTTGCATGAAAAGCCCGATCCAAGCCGCGCGTTTCCGCCCTGTGGCTGAGCAAATCCCCAATCTGAAAGCTGCCTTTCCTGCCCCAGACGCAGACATCTGTGGATCGTGAGATCCTCGGGCTTTCCGGGACTGCCGTGTTGTTCAATATAGGAAGGCGCCGCACACAGAATGCGTGGGTTGCTCATAAGTTTTCGTGAGACGAGCGACGAGTCCGGCAATATCCCTGTTCGGATTGAGAGATCAAAGCCTTCGCCGATCAGGTCGATAATCTTGTCCGTCAACAGCAGCTCAACCTCGACCTCCGGGTGGTGTTCCATGAATTCGATCACAAGGGGCACTACAAACCGTCGCCCAAGCGCGGCTGAACTTGTCAGGCGTACCGTACCGCGCAACGTGGAAGCATCATCTGAGATATCCTCTTCCAGTGCTGTCAGGCGGGCAATCAGGTCACGTGCTTCCTCTGCATATCTCCGACCTGCTTCAGTCAGAGTCATCCGTCGGGTCGAGCGGACCAGAAGCGGCACATTCAACCGCTGCTCCAGTTGGTGGACCCTCTTGCCAACGGCAGAAGGGGTGTATCCCAACGCTCTGGCTGCGGCAGAAAAGCTGCCATGATCAACAACAGCCAACAGGATTTCCAGCTCGGTCTTCTGTGACATCTATTCCAAAAACGATCAAGATTTGATCCAGATTACCCGATTATCAATACAAGTCATCCAAACTATCTCAGATAAGGACAGAAAAGCCCGAGGAGACCTGCCTTGCACGCCACTTCGCCTCCAACTCTCTTCACACCGTTGGCCCTGCCGAACGGCCAAGTGCTGAAGAACCGGATCATCAAATCTGCGATGTCGGATTCGCTGGGGGATGGCCAGGGCAACCCGACGCCCACGCAAATTCGACTTTATGAACGTTGGGCAGAAGGCGGACTGGCAGCGTCGATTGTCGGAGAGGTCCAGGGTGATCCGCGATACCCAGAAAAGCCCGGAAATCTGGTTCTGGATGACAACGCCAATATGGCGGCATTTCGTGAGCTAGCCCGACGAGGATCGGCAAACAACGCGCAGCTTTGGTTACAGCTTGGGCATGCCGGGGCACTGGCCCATCTGCCAATCAGTACCCCCAAGGGGCCAAGTGCGATGGAATTCCCTGACTTCCGCAGTGAAGCCATGTCACGTGCCGAAATCGCGACCGTTCCCGCGTGTTTTGCCAATACGGCGCGCCGTGCAGCGGATTTAGGATTTGGCGGTGTGCAAATTCATGCCGCACACGGGTTTCTTCTGAGCCAGTTCCTTTCCCCGCTCTTCAATCGACGAACAGATGCCTATGGTGGTTCGCTACATGCACGGATGAGATTGCTCATCGAAACGGTCGAGGCTGTTCGTGCGGCGGTTCCGCCTGATTTTGTGGTTGCGGTAAAGCTGAACGCGACGGATCAGCTTGCCGGTGGTCTGACAGAACAAGAGGCGCTCGTAGTCGTGGCCGCTCTTGAAGGGAAGGGGGTTGACCTTTTGGATATCAGCGGAGGCACCTATTTCCCCGGTGCTCCGCCGAGTTCGGAGCGCATGAGTCAGGGTCCTTACTTTGTCGAATTTACCCGCGCCGCACGTCAACTGACATCGGTCCCGCTTATGGCTACGGGAGGGTTCAAGCGCCGCGAAGAAGCTGAATCTGCGGTTCTTTCCGGGGACGTGGATGCAGTGGGTTTGGCCAGGGGTTTTGTCATAGATCCATCCCTGCCAACCACGTGGCGGGCGGGAAAGAACGCTCCCGCCTTTCCTCGCTTTGCCACCTTGCCGCCAGGTGGGATGACCGCGTGGTTCACTATGCGCATGACGGACCTTGGGTCAGAGCAAGAGAAAATGATGGATAGGGATATTGCCCAGGCCATTGCTGAGTATGAAGAACGTGATGAACGGCGCGTTGCGCTCTGGAAGCAAAGAACTCTGGGTCATTAGGTATTTCCTTTTGGTCTCGGGCTGCACCATTAAAGCCGTATGTCTGTGAGTGGAGGATAGTGCTCTGGGGATTTCGGGGGGCAAGGTCACAATCCCTTTCGCACCTCTCAGCAAAGCTCAAGGTGTCTGAGCGACTAAAGTTGTTTACACTGTTGTTCGGACACTTCGTTGAGGCACCTTCCACCAACAAGGTCATGTGGCGTGAGATTGCGATCCCAGTCCGCAAGCGTCACGATCAGGGCGATCGTTCTTTCTCCGCTCAGGTGCGCGATCTCCTTGGTCGCTTGAGCAACTCCAATTATCTTGCATGTCCTGTCTTGCACCATGCGCGGAACAATCATTGACGCTTATTCCTCGGCATAGACCTCTCTACCCGTGGTTTTTGATGTACACTTTCCGGACGAGGCTGGATCGCGTCCGCTTTAATGGAGGAAAGAGCGTGCAAGTGATCTTTTCAAATAAGACGTTCATAATCAAAGTGCTGGTTCTAGCGCTTTTGGGCTGTTACTTTATTTCGGTTTTTTCAATCCTAAGCGTCATAAGTTGGCTTGTACTTGGAGTAATAATTGCACTGATCCTCGGCAGACTTACTGACGAGGATTGGGATAGTGATGATGACTCAGAAAGCGAAAAAATATCAGACTCCAAAGCCAACTCTCATGTCGATGACGAGAAGACACACGAGAACAGCAGTTCGACTGCGGAAACAGCATCCAGCAGCGGATCCGGAGGCGGCGACGTTGGCGGAGGAGGTGACGCAGGTATGTAACTGGTATGACGGTCAACCAGTTACAAATGTTGTCGGGTGCATTGAAACCGTAAGGCTTGCGTCTTAACCACGCCAGGTGCGCACGACACCGCAGTCCATATGCACGAAATTGGATCCGTAGTATTGACCAACTCCGCCAGCCCTGCATGACATAGCGGCCTTTGCCATCTGCGAAACAGAACGAGACGCCAGGCGCAAGTCTGCTGCTTGTCCCTGCATATGAAGCGATTTCCGGGCAACACCGCGAGATCTGGAACGGAGCATGGCGTTGGTCTGTGGAGAACGATAGCCCGACAGCAACATGTAAGGTTCACTGACATCCAGCAGGTTGTGTGATGCCGCCATGATATCAATCGCGCGTAAATCGATGGATTTTACCTGATCTGTACGCCAATCACGCATGAAGTGATGCACTTCTTTGACAGCGTCCTTGATATACTTACCATCGACCCAATAAATCATGTCCAACCGTTCGCCCGTGCGACCGGAATACATACGTATGCGACGAATATCGCCGCCACCGCGCAAAAAGCCTGCTGCATTGGAGTATGTGGGTGCTGCTGCAACTGCGGTTGCTGCAAACGCACCCAATAGGGCACGTCGGGTCAAGCCCGAGGAACTGCTCTTGGTCATTTTGGTCGTCCCGTACTGTTCCTGCCTGCACACGATGTTACGTGCACTGTCTTAATTTTTTCCCATCCCAGATGCAGAATTTATGACACAATCGGATTCGGCGGCCAAGAAGTGTTTCTCAGTTACCTTTTCAAGGGGGAATTTTCGGCAGCTTTTTGCGCAAATGTCACAGCTAGGCACAGAAATTTTGCAGCTGTGGACCCCGTACCACCGGGCCGATGCAAACGCGCATCAGGCGAAAGCAGAAGCGATTTGGTAAGGAATTTGTGAATAGACAAGCCTTCGCAGTAAAATCCATAGTTGCTCGACGCACGTATCACCTACCCAAGCCATTGATTCCAAGGCCATCCAATGTTTTCTGTTTTCCGAACCAGTACCAGTATCCTGCTTGCCGCCTGTTTTGCGGCCACAGCCAGTGTGGCAAACACCACTTCTGAATCCGCGCCAAACATGGCGTTTCAAATGGCGATTGCAGAACACACACCGCAGGCATCACAGATCGCTGAGTTCTATCGTACAAACGGGTTTTCGCCGATATGGGTGGGGGAAACCAATGAGCATATGCAACGCCGGGCTGCATTGATCCAAGCACTGTCAAATGCTCACCTGCACGGGCTGCCGCAGGCCGACGCAACAGTATCATCCTTGCTGCAGAAAATGGAAGGTGCACGCTCGACGCGCGACCTTGGGGAAGTTGAAGCGGAACTGAGTCGGGTTTTCGTGGAATTCGCCGACGCATTGTACTCAGGTGCTGTTCGGCCCGGCAGCGTCGACGACGGGCTTGTTCGGTCGGTGGATCGACTCAGCGCAGCCGAACATCTGAACGGACTAAACACACATGGCACCGCGTATATTGCACAGCTGGCACCTCAGACGCGTCAATACCGGGCCCTGATGAAGCAAAAGCTCACGCTGCAAACCTTGATAGATCAGGGCGGTTGGGGGGCGACTGTACCCGTAAGCAAGTTGGAATACGGCGACACAGGACCCGATGTCGTGAAGCTTCGCAATCGGTTGGTGTCAATGGGCTATATGAAGCCCTCGGCCAGCCCGTCTTTCGACGCGGCGCTTCTGGAAGGCGTTAGAGCTTTTCAAACCGCGCATGGGTTGGAACCCGATGGCGTTGCAGGCAAAGGTACGATTGCCGAGGTGAACCGACCAGCTTCGGATCGGCTCAAGGCTGTATATGTTGCTCTGGAGCGGGAACGCTGGTTGCCTCGGGATCGCGGCGCACGTCATATTCTTGTAAACCAGACCGATTTTTCGGCAAAGATCGTAGACGACGGGCAAGTCACCTTTGAAACCCGTGCGGTGATCGGCAAAAACACACATGATCGCCGCAGCCCGGAGTTCTCGGATGTGATGGAGCATATGGTGATAAACCCCAGCTGGTATGTTCCACGCTCGATCATCACCAAGGAATATCTGCCCAAGCTGAAAGCGAATCCCAATGCGGTCGGTCATATTCAGATTACTGACAGCAGGGGGCGGCAGGTCAATCGCGGGGCTGTTGATTTCAATCAGTTCACTGCTCGGAGCTTTCCTTTTGCGATGCGTCAGCCACCCAGCAAAAGCAATGCTTTGGGGCTGGTCAAGTTCATGTTCCCCAATAAGCACAACATTTATCTGCATGATACGCCTCAGAAAAGTCTGTTTTCGCGTGAGGTGCGTGCGTTCTCGCACGGCTGCATCCGGCTGGCTCAGCCCTTCGAATTTGCCTATGCATTGCTGGCCAAACAGGAAGAGGATCCCAAGGCCTTCTTCCATCGCGTTCTGAACACTGGGAAGGAAACCAAGGTCGATTTGGAACAAAAAGTTCCGGTGCACTTGATTTATCGAACAGCCTATGTCGGACCAAAAGGCGACGTGCAGTATCGCCGTGATGTCTATGGCAGGGACAGCAAGACTTGGGAGGCCCTGCAAAAGGCAGGGGTGGCCCTGCCGGACATTCAGGGTTAAGCACAGGGCAAATCCTGCCAAAAGGAAGCCCGTGATGCAGTTTACCATTCAGCAAATCGCCGACGCTTTGGGTGCCGAGTGCCAAGGTGATGGTGGCCTGACGATCGTGCGGGCGGCCGAACCGGGCGATGCCGGACCAACCGATCTGGCGATGGCCATGTCCCCGAAATATGGCGAGGCGCTTTCGAACGGGGAAGCGCGCGCCGCCGTTCTCTGGGAAGGTGCGGACTGGCGGGCCATGGGTTTGCGAGCGGCCGTTTTCGTGAAACGTCCGCGCATGGCAATGGCCGGGATCACCGCGATGCTGGATCGCGGGCAAGGGGTTGAACCGGGCATTCACCCTTCCGCAGTGATCGATCCAACGGCTGAAATTGGATCAGATGTGGCGATTGGACCGCTGACTGTTGTTGGCGCGCGGGCGCGAATTGGTTCGGGCTCGATAATCGGGGCGCACTGTGTGGTGGGTATCGACGCCGTTCTGGGCGAACGGGCCTTTTTGCGCGAAATGGTCAGCATTGGCGCGCGCGCTCAAATCGGGGATCGGTTTATTGCGCAACCTGGAGCAAGGATTGGCGGTGACGGATTCAGTTTTGTGACACCCGAGGTCTCCGGCGCTGAGAACGCCCGCAAAACGTTGGGCGATCAGGGTGATGCAAAGGCCCAAAACTGGCTTCGCATCCACTCTTTGGGTGCGGTCGAGATCGGGGACGATGTGGAAGTTGGCTCCAATTGCACCGTCGACAATGGAACCATCCGCAACACGCGTATCGGCAACGGCTCCAAGCTGGATAATCTGGTCCATGTCGGGCACAACACCCGCATCGGGCAGGATTGTCTGTTGTGCGGTCAGACGGGCGTGTCCGGCTCGGTTGAGATCGGCAACAACGTCGTTCTGGGCGGGCAGACCGGAGTGGTCGACAATATTTTCATAGGGGATGGCGTCATCTCAGGTGGGGGCACAAAGATTCTGTCAAATGTTCCGGCCGGTCGCGTAATCATGGGGTATCCAGGCATCAAAATGGAGACTCATACAGATGTCTACAAGGCGCAGCGGCGACTGCCCCGCATGGCACGCGACGTTGAGGCATTGAAAAAGGCTGTTTTCAAACAGACCCCAAGCGATTAAATCATCGTCAAACTGAAAATCAGGGGATCGACATGAGCATCAGCGACCGCGTCATCGCAATCATTGCAGAGCAGGCCGTGCTGGAGCCATCGGACGTGACGCCCGAAAGCACGCTGGAGGATCTGGGTATCGACAGCCTTGGTCTGGTCGAAAGCATCTTCGCGATCGAGGAAGAGTTCGACATCTCTATTCCTTTCAATGCCAACGAACCCGAAGCCAACGATTTTGATATCTCGAATGTTGCTGCGATCATTGCCGGGATCGAAAAGCTCGTGTCGGAAAAGGTCTGACAAACGCTCATGAAACGTGTTGTCATTACCGGCGCAGGTACGATCAATTCACTGGGCCATTCGGTTCCTGACACGCTGGAAGCCATGCGGGAAGGTCGCTGTGGGATCTCGGAACTGGAATTCCGGGACGTTGACCGGTTGGCCATCAAGATCGGCGGGCAGGTTCGTGACTTTGAGGCCGAAGGGCGGTTCAACCGTCAACAGATGTCGCTGTATGACCGGTTCACTCAGTTCACACTGACCGCTGCCAAAGAGGCTATAGATCAGTCGGGCATCGAGTTTCACGGAGAGCTTGCTGCAAAGTCAGGTGTTGTCCTGGGGACTGCCGGTGGTGGTGTGTCGACCTGGGACGACAATTACCGATCGGTCTATGAGGATGGCAAGAACAGGGTACACCCTTTTGTTGTTCCCAAACTCATGAACAACGCGGCGGCCAGCCATGTTTCCATGGAACACAACCTCAAGGGTCCCAGCTTCACCGTGTCGACCGCCTGTGCATCTTCGAACCATGCCATGGCTCAGGCCTTTCAGATGGTCCGCAGCGGTATTGCACCGGTCATGGTCACAGGCGGGTCCGAATCCATGTTGTGTTTCGGTGGCGTCAAAGCCTGGGAAGGGCTGCGCGTGATGTCAAAGGATGCGTGCCGACCGTTCAGTGCCAACCGCAACGGGATGGTACAAGGGGAAGGGGCCGGTATCTTTGTTTTCGAGGAATACGAACACGCCCGTGCCCGGGGCGCCGAGATAATGTGCGAAGTCGTCGGTTTCGCTATGTCGTCAGACGCGGCCGATATCGTGATGCCCAGCAAACAAGGGGCTTCGCGGGCCATGTCAGGTGCCTTGGCCGATGCCAGCTTGAATGCCTGCGATGTCTGCTACATCAACGCGCATGGCACCGGAACGGCAGCGAATGACAAAACTGAGTGTGCCGCAGTGGCAGATGTATTTGGACCCCATGCCGACGATCTGATGATATCGTCGACCAAATCCATGCATGGCCATCTGATCGGAGGAACCGGTGCGGTGGAGCTGTTGGCCTGTATCATGGCGCTACGGGATGGTGTGATTGCACCCACCATCGGATACGAGGAACCCGATCCGGAATGCGCGCTTGATGTTGTGCCGAACGAAGCTCGGGAAGCCAAAGTTGACGTCGCACTCAGCAATGCGTTTGCCTTTGGCGGACTGAATGCGGTTTTAGCGCTGAAGCGGATTTAGTCCGCGCAGCGCCGCCGCATAGGATGCGGCGGCGTATTCGAAACGCGCTCTTAGTTCCCGTTGACGGTCAGGGAATCAAAGCCGGACGTAAAGCCGGACAACGACATTTCCATTTCCAGAACCTGGTCCGGGAATCGGGCCGGTACCAACGAGAAGACAGCCTTGGTGCCAGATTTCATTGCTTCGATGTCGCCCTGGCTCAGGCCCAGTTGCGCGACGCAGCCAACAGGCAAGCAATGGTGATAGTTATACAGCTTGCGGGGCGCGCCATCGATGGACAGGGCGAGCTGTGCTTGCAGCAGTGTTTCCAAAGGAACAATCACGTTGGCCCATGCAACTGCCGCGCCGCCTTCGGGCAGTTTCCCGATCGACACTTCTGCAATCGGATCACCTTGATTGCCCTTCAGTATCTGAACGATGGCGCACGGGTCTTCACCTTCCTGCGCCTTGATGCAGGACACGTCCCAATCTCCGAACTCTTCCTTGACGAACTGTTCTCCGGGGCGCGGTCCTTCCTGACCCAGATCGAGCCCGGCATCCGGTTCAGAAGTCGTTGTGTCCTGCGCATATACCGCACCACATAGCAGAACTGCCGCTACTGTACTAAGCGAGAGGATTTTCTTAGTCATGAATGCCTCGATTTGATGATTGAGCTTTTTGCCTCGTTTAACACTCTTCTGAACTGGTGTCAGGCACTAACAGAAAAGCTTGTCCGAACGTGAACGGATTGTTGCCAGATCATCGAAACCGAACTGTCCTGAACCAGAAAAAGAGAGCTGTATTTGCCAGCTCTCTTTCCCAAAAGGTTCTCCCCGTCGGACTGGCCGACTTATTTATGCGCAAACCCTACGAAAGGGGCGCTGACGGGTCAACAGCTATCCTCAAATTTTAATCTGTCCGTCAGAACTTTAAAACCTTTCCTGGACTGACAAAAAAGCCGTGCCCGAAGGCACGGCCAGTCGACAGGGAGGAAATCTGCCCCACGTGAAGGAAACAAACGCAGGGCAAATTGACTATCGCAGTCAAAGGTTAACTTTGTATGCTGGTGACGGATCGGTGAAATATAAGGCAGTGTTAATGGGCAATAATATTTTTTTGGGCGGCGGTGGCGAAGGCTATGGCCTGCCGCAGGAACTGGCGCTGAAATATGCGAACCGCCACGGGCTGGTTGCCGGTGCGACCGGGACCGGTAAGACTGTAACGTTGCAAATCCTGGCGGAAGGGTTTTCCCAAGCCGGGGTTCCGGTGTTTTTGTCCGATGTCAAAGGTGATTTGTCGGGTCTGGCTTTGCCCGGAAGCGATACGCAGAAATTGCATCAGGCGTTTATGGACCGTGCCGGCCGCATTGGATTTGACGATTTTTCCTATTCTGCCTGCCCGGTTACGTTCTGGGATCTCTTTGGTGAACAGGGCCATCCGGTGCGGACGACGGTTACCGAAATGGGGCCCTTGCTGCTGTCCCGTTTGATGGAATTGAGCGAAGCACAGGAAGGCATTTTGAATATCGCGTTCCGGGTGGCTGATGAAGAGGGAATGCCGCTTCTGGATCTCAAGGATCTTCAGGCATTGTTGGTCTGGATCGGAGAGAACAGGACCCAGCTTTCATTACGATACGGCAATGTTTCGACATCTTCGATCGGTGCCATCCAGCGGCGTTTGCTAGTATTGGAAAATCAGGGCGGAACAAAGCTGTTTGGCGAACCCGCGCTTGATCTGTCCGATTTGATGCGCACCGATGAAAGCGGGCAAGGGATGGTGAACATCCTTGCTTCGGACAAGCTGATGGCCTCGCCAAGGTTGTATGCGACGTTCCTGCTGTGGCTGCTGAGTGAATTGTTTGAGGAACTACCCGAAGTCGGTGATCCTGAAAAACCCAAGCTGGTGTTCTTTTTTGATGAGGCACATCTGCTGTTTGATGGCGCTCCGAAAGTGTTGGTGGACAAGGTCGAGCAGGTTGCCCGGCTGATCCGTTCCAAAGGGGTGGGGGTTTATTTCATCACTCAGAACCCCGCCGATATACCCGAGGATATTCTGGGGCAGTTGGGCAATCGCGTTCAGCACGCTTTGCGAGCGTTCACGGCGCGTGACCGAAAGAACCTGCGCCTGGCGGCCGAAACATATCGTGAGAATCCGGCCTTCGACACCGAAGTCGCAATCCGGGAGGTAGGCGTCGGTGAGGCGGTAACGTCGATGCTTCAGAAAAAAGGGGTTCCCGGAATCGTCGAACGCACACTGATTCGCCCACCGGGGTCTCAGTTGGGGCCGATCTCTGATGCCGAGCGTCGGACCATTCTCGGTACCTCCCCGATGGCGGCAAAATATGACAAGGGAATAGACCGAAAGTCGGCTTTTGAAATCCTGCAAGCCCGGGCAGAGGCAGCCGCCAGGGCCGCTGAACAGGCAGAGGCCGATGAGGTTCTGGAAACGCAGTCACCGATGGAGCGGGAGCATGCTTCGGCACGCAGATACTCGGGAAGCCGGGTTGGCAGGTCCTCTTCCAGGGGGCAACGCCGCAAAGATACCTTTGCATCGGCGATGACCGACGCGGTGATCAAGGAACTGAAGGGAACGACCGGACGTCGGATCGTGCGCGGTATTCTTGGCGGTTTGTTCCGAAATAAATGACGGAACGGCGCCCATCGCGGGCGCCGCAATGTTTATTTCAAGCGGCGCTGACCTTCCTGACGGCAATAGGCATCCGCTTCGGGAACAGACATTTTTGTGGCCGGGTAATCAATTGCACGATCCCAGGTCACCCGATCTTGGCGGTACAACTGACAGGTTACGACACCTTTGGGTGTCTGGACCTTGACAGGTGTCGTCTCCAGTTCTTCTGGAGTGGGAATACAGGCGGCTGTTGCAACGGCAATAACCGGAAACAGAACAAGTGTCTTGAGGCGTGGTGCTTTCATTTCTAACTCTTTTCAACAAGTGTGAATGATCGTTACAGATCGGCGTAGACGGGTGTGAGCGCCGGCAACATACCGCAAAAAAGAAAACACTGCGGTGGGTCCGTCTATTCAGAAAATTGTTAAGAATCAAGAAACCGTGCCGGATGAAAGGCACGGTTTCGCCTATTGAAGGTGGAAGTGGCCTATTTCTCGGGGATCAGCCCTCTTGGACTGAATCTGAGAACAATCAACAGGATCAGGCCCATCGTAAACAGACGCATATGTGCGGCGCTGTCCAACAGGTGGGTTTTCAATGCGCTTCCATCCGGCATGCCTGCGGTAATGACATTCATCAGCCACAACCCGATCGGTTCCACCTGAACCCACAGGAACCAGATCAGGAATGCGCCTAGAACAGCCCCGAAATTGTTGCCGGATCCACCAACGATCACCATCACCCAGACCAGAAAGGTAAAGCGCAGCGGTTGGTAGGCGCTTGGCGTCAACTGGCCGTCCAGCGTGGTCATCATTGCACCCGCAATACCGCAAACCGCTGACCCGAGCACGAAGATTTGCAGATGACGACGGGTAACATCCTTGCCCATGGCCTCGGCCGCCACTTCATTGTCACGGATTGCGCGCATCATGCGGCCCCACGGGCTTTTCAGCGCCATCTGAGCCATCCAGAGCAGCACCAGAAGTACAATCATGAACAGCAGAGAATAACCGAGTTTGACCGTTAGCGTTGACGCAGTAACGGGATCCAACCCGAACCATTCGGCCCGGGCAAGAAAGGCCGGGTCATTCTGCAAGTCCACTTCGTAGCCCACTACCGGGGACGGGCGTGGGATGCCATAGACATTCTTGACGCCCCGGGCCAGCCAGTCTTCGTTTTTCATGACTGCAATGATGATTTCCGCGATACCCAAAGTGGCAATCGCCAGATAATCCGAACGAAGGCCCAGCGCCGTTTTACCGATCAGCCACGCAGCGCCCGCCGCCAGCAAACCGCCCGCGGGCCAGGCCAGCAGAACAGGTAGGTTAAGACCGCCGATATTGCCGGAAATCGCCGGGTCGATTGCCTCGACCGCTGAAATGCTGGGGTCGAAAACCGCGCGATAGACGAAAAAGCCCACGACCAGAACTGCGATGATGGTGAGGGTTTGCACTCGACCTTTCGGTATTCTCGTTGCCACCAGAACAGCCGCCACCACTGTTGCGGCACCCAGCAGCAAAGCCAGAACGATTCCATAGCCGCCCGCAGCCCACGCACCGGGGGTGGGTGGTGTCGAGACCAGAACAACGGCCAGTCCGCCCAGCGCGACAAAGCCCATGACGCCCACGTTGAACAGACCAGCAAAACCCCATTGCAGGTTTACACCGATCGCCATGATTGCGGAAATCAGCCCCATATTCAGGATCAGGATCGCGGTGTTCCAGCTTTGCGTAAAGCCGGTCAACAGAATCAAGCCGCCGACAATTGCGAAGAGCAGCGTATTTTTGACAGCGTCGGTCATACTGCTTTCCCCTTGAAAAGGCCCGTGGGCTTGAACAGAAGCACTATCAGCAGGATGACAAAGCTGACGGCGAATTTGTAATCGGTCGAGAGAAGTTGCACCAAACCTGACGGTTCAAGGTTTTCAGGCGCAAGATAGGTCAGGACTTTCTTCCAGGCGTACGTGATTGTCACTTCTGAAAACGCGATGATAAACCCGCCTGCAATGGCGCCCAGTGGGTTCCCCAAACCACCCACGATGGCCGAGGCAAAAATCGGAAGCAGAAGTTGGAAATACACGAAGGGTTTGAAGCTCTTGTCCAGCCCATAGAGAACACCAGCAGTCGTCGCCAGCGCGGCCACGATAATCCATGTGATCATCACCACACGTTCCGGGTTGATGCCTGACAGCAGCGCCAGATCCTCGTTGTCCGAATAGGCCCGCATTGACTTGCCAGTGCGCGTTTTGTTGAGAAACCAGAACAGCAGCGCCACGGCAACAACGGCGACGATCACCGTGATACCTTGCGACGTCTTGATGGCCAGCCCCTCGCGCAGACCGGTCATCGCCTTGAAATCGCGCGCCGACACAATGAACCGAGCACCGTCCGAAAACCTTTGGTCGTCTGGCCCGATGATAAACCGGACAAGGCCGTTCATGATGAACATCACACCCATTGAAACGATCACCAGAATAACGGGCTTCGCCTTCTGTTCACGGTAGAATTTGTAGACCAGCCTGTCGGTGATCAGCACCAGCACGATACAGCCCAGGATGGCAAAGGGCAGGGCGAGCAGGGCGGTCGGCAACGGTCCAAAGCTGATCCCGGCGGCCTGCAACGCCCATGTGACAAGCACGGCGATCATCGCGCCAAAGGCCATGGTGTCGCCATGGGCAAAGTTCGAAAACCGCAGGATGCCGTAGATCAGGGTCACGCCAAGCGCGCCCAACGCCAGTTGGCTGCCATAAGCGACCGCAGGCACCAACACAAAATTCGCAAGCGCAACAAGCGCGTTGAGTAGATCCATTATTTCTTCTCACTGTCCGGGTGCGGTCTTATGGCATGACGGTCCGCGCAGGCACAATGTTTCCCGCGCGGTTTTGCGTCATATTTTTCTGCTGGTTGCGAAAAATATCCACGGGAAACACGGAAGCAGGCCAGACTTTTCAATTGTAGTCTGGCTCAGTCACGCACCGGCCAATTCCGGTGCGTGGTCGAGATGGTCCGAAGGGGGTTTCAGGCGTCCGTCTCGGTGCAGGTGCCGTGATCGGTTCCCGCGTGGGGACCCTTGACCGAGAGGTCAAAGGACATGTCGTCATAATGCACGACAAAGGTCATGACATCTTCGCCTTCAATATGGACAAACGTCATGTTGCCAACGCCTTTGAACACCATAGCGTCGCCAGAAACACTTGCAGTTTCGATGTTGCCTTTGTCTCCTTCCGGTGCCCGATTTAGGCGCACTTCACTGCCGTCGCGGTCCGACACGCAGACAAAGTGACGTTCTTCCGCAGTTGCGGCGGTCGCGCACAAGGTGGCAATGGCCACACACATCCATTTTTTCATTTTTGGGTCCTGAACAGAGTTTTTATTCAGAAGGTTCGCTTGATTTCACGGAACTTGATTTGTTTGACCGGGAAACCGTTTCCTTCACAGCGACCGGCGCTAAACGCACAATGTGACCGGATTGCAGCCGACGCGTGGAAATCTTGGGATGGTAGGGAAATTTCGGGTAACTTCGGATAAAGTACTTAATCGACTTCAGAAAACTCCGGGAACAAGGATGATGTTGGAAAGCGCCACAATGGCGTTGAGGAAGTCCATATCTAATACCAACCGGAGTCACAGTTTAGGTTTTGGATGGCGTATTTGCCGTTAAGTTTCCTGTAGACGGAAACTTCAAACGGCAGATCATCCCTCCTGTCTGAATTGGCTCTGCTATTACCAACCTCGTACAAGTCGCTTGTAACAACAAAGGCAAACCAACTTATGCCGTATGGGGAGGACTGCGCTCCAGCCAACCAATCTTGCAAACGAAAGGTAACTTCGGGCGCGTACTCCAAATCTGCGGCGTACCAAACGGGGAGAGGAAGTTTGCCCGCTTTCGGATTAATGAAGTCCACCCAAACCGTTTCTTCTTGCCAATCAAGAAACGATAGCGCTTGTCTATCGCTTGGGTCGATGTCTTCTAAATCATAAACCAGAAAAGTGTAGGTTATACTGGTTGATTCATTGGTCTTTTTGCACAGAAGTTGATGGTCGCATTTTTCAAAGATCGTGCATTCCAACTCCAAGTAGTGACTTTGCGGTCCCGAATATGCCAGAGCGGTGGTTGATGCGATTGCGAGAAAAATTGAAGCTGCGGCGAGTTTAACCATCCTCACCCCCCCAAGAAACTCTTCCGAACCTCCGGATCGGCCAGCAGTTCCTTGCCCGTGCCGGTATAGGCATTGCGCCCCTGAACCAGAACGTATCCCTTGTCGGCAATCTCCAAAGCCTGGCGGGCGTTCTGTTCGACCATCAGGATCGGCAGGCCGGTGCGGGACACCTCGATGATCCGGTCGAACAGTTCATCCATCACGATCGGCGAAACGCCCGCAGTCGGCTCGTCCAGCATCAGCACCTTGGGCTGGGTCATCAGCGCGCGGCCCACTGCGACCTGTTGGCGTTGTCCGCCTGACAGCTCTCCGGCGGCCTGATTGCGCTTGTCGCGGAGGATCGGGAAGAGGTCATAGACCTGCTCCATCGTCTGGCTGATGTCGTCGCGGCGGATGAAGGCACCCATTTCAAGGTTCTCTTCCACCGTCATCGAAGTGAATATGTTCTGTGTTTGCGGCACAAATCCCATGCCACGGATTACACGGTCCTGCGGGGAGAGGTTGGTGATGTCCTCTCCGTCCAGACGCACAGACCCTGAACGGACATCCAGCATCCCGAACACAGCTTTCATCGCCGTCGACTTGCCGGCACCGTTGGGGCCGACGATGACTGCAATTTCACCCTTGTCCACGGCGATAGTGCAATCATGCAGGATGTCCGGCCCTTTGCCGTAGCCACCCGTCATGGTGTCGCCGATCAGAAAAGGGCCGCCCTCGACCTTATGCGTCGCACCACTTTTGCGATGGGCCGGGGTCATGGTGCCGACACCGTGCGGATTGGTAATCGAGGCGTCCTTGTTGCCCTTGTCATCCTGATAGGGGTTGTCGCTCATGCCCCGGCCTCCAGCTTGTCTTTGTTCTTCAGGCCGGTGCCCAGATAGGCCTCGATCACGTGCTCATTGGCCTTGATCTCATCCAAAGTACCTTCGGCCAGAACCTTGCCTTCGGCCATACAGATGACCGGATCGCAGATCTTGCCGATGAAATCCATGTCGTGCTCGATGACGACGAAGGTATAGCCCCGCTCTTTGTTCAAGCGCAGAATGGTATCGGCAATGGTCATCAACAGGGTGCGGTTCACACCCGCGCCGACCTCGTCCAGAAACACGATCTTGGCGTCCACCATCATGGTGCGGCCCAGTTCAAGCAGTTTCTTCTGACCGCCGGAAACCTGACCTGCCTTGTGATCGGCCAGATGTTCGATCGTCAGAAACTCCAGCACCTCATCGGCCTTGGCCTTCAGCGCGCGTTCTTCGTCAGCGATGCGTTTGCGGCCGAACCACGTGTTCCAGAGCGACTCGCCTGATTGCGCGCCAGGCACCATCATCAGGTTTTCACGGCAGGACATCGACGGGAATTCATGTGCAATCTGAAACGTGCGCAACAGACCCTTATGGAACAGTTCATGAGGGGGCAGGCCAGTGATATTCTCGCCGTCCATCACCACCTTGCCGCTGGTCGGCGGCAGAACACCTGCGATCACATTGAACAGAGTGGTTTTTCCTGCCCCGTTTGGCCCGATCAGTCCGGTGATCGACCCTTTCTGGATTTCCAGCGATGCCCCGTCCACCGCATGAAATCCGCCGAAATGCTTGTGCACGTCCTCGACGACGATCATCTTTTCCCCTTGCCGCCTGTTCGGCGCTGTTGTTTCGACCCCGTTTATCGGGTGCGGTCTTTTTTCATTGAAACAGCCCGGACACAAGGCCCGGGCTGCTTTCATTCATAGCCTTTGACGATCAATCAACGGAAGTTGACGGTCTTGTTTTCACCGTCGGTCACTTCGATCTCACGATAGGAACCAGCGCTTTCGCCGGGGCCGATCAGTTCAACACCGGACGCACCGACATAGTCGATGTCCTGACCGTTTGCCAGCAATTCCAGACCCTTGGCCAGTTCGCCGGGATAGATCTTTTCGCCCGGGGTGTTGGCGACGTCCATGATCTTGCCACCATAGTCGGCCGGATTGGTCGATCCAGCAGCCTGCATGGCCAGCATGAACAGAGCCGCAGCGTCATAGGACTCGGGTGAATAGGGCGACGAACCGTCAAACCCTGCCGCTTCGGCCATGGCGAAATACTTCTCGGCGCCTTCTCCGCCCGAACCGGCGATCTGGCCGAACGAACCATTCAGGTCGGGGCCGACATTGGCCGGCAGCGAGTCACCGATCATGCCGCCGGGCAGACCGAAGGTGTCAAATGCACCGCTGTCGAGCGCCGACTGGATGATGCCCAGGCCGCCCTGATCCAGATAGCCCGCAACAACGAGAATGTCGCCACCGGCCGAGGCCAGAGCACCGACTTCGGCCGAGTAGTCGGCTTTGCCGTCCTCGTGCGCTGCAACGATGGTAACTTCACCGCCCGCCGCCTCGTAAGAGGACTGGATCGCGTCCGCCAGACCCTTGCCGTAGTCGTTGTTCGTGTAGGTCAGAGCGATCGAGTTGATGCCGCGATCTTTCAGGATATCCGCCATCACCTGGCCTTCGCGCGCATCTGACGGCGCGGTGCGGAAGAACAGGCCGTTGTCTTCCATGGTCGACAGGCCCGGCGAGGTCGCCGAGGGCGAGATCATGACCATGCCATTCGGAATCGCGACATTCTGAAGGATCGCACCGGTCACGCCCGAGCAATCGCCGCCGATGATGCCGGCAACACCGTCCGCAATCATGCGTTCGCCGTTCGAAGTGGCCAGACCGTTATCAATGCAGCCGGTGTCAGCGCGCGATGCGGACACTTTGGATCCATCCAGCAGTTTTCCGGATTCGGTGACTTCCGAAATTGCCAACTCGGCGCCAGAACCCATTGCAGGTGCCAGCGATTCAATTGGGCCGGTGAACCCGAACAAAACGCCCAGCGTGATGTCTTCGGCCAGCGCAGGTCCGGCCAGCAAGGCGGATGCTGCAGTTGCTGTAAGCAGCTTTTTCATATGGTTACTCCCTATTGTGAACGTGTTCGTTCTGGCCACGAACCTAGGCAAGCTACCCGGAAAAGAAAAGTCCTAACGCAATCGTGTTTTTATCGATTGGAAATCTATCTGTTTTATTAGGGTTTGCCTTAGATTGTCCGGGGAAGGTTCAACATGCTCAGAGCCGCTGCGATTCTGTTTGTCACATTTTGCACCGAAAGTGCCTTGGCAAAGGCATTGTCGACCTCGGTCGGGAATCTTGAACTCACCGAAATGGCAGGCGGGCTGGATACACCCTGGGCCGTCGGTATCCTGCCTGACGGCAGTTTTCTTGTGACCGAACGGGACGGAAACCTGTTTTATGTTCTGGACGGAGAGGCGAACGCCGTATCCGGCGCTCCCAAGGTCGCAGCTTCGGGGCAGGGCGGATTGCTGGACGTCACGATCCCGCGCGATTTCAATAAAAGCCGCGAGATTTTTCTGACCTTTTCAAAACCGCAAAATGGTGGCGCGGGCACAGCTGTCGCCGTTGCGCGCCTGTCCGAGAACGGCACGCGCCTGACAAATCTACGTGTCATTTTCGAGGCTTCCCCCGGCGGA
Source organism: Ruegeria sp. CDSA141 (assembly GCF_059612005.1). Lineage (NCBI taxonomy): Bacteria > Pseudomonadati > Pseudomonadota > Alphaproteobacteria > Rhodobacterales > Roseobacteraceae > Ruegeria > Ruegeria sp. CDSA141. Next base: position 468,629 of record NZ_JBXWPT010000002.1, on the reverse strand, counting down.
TCAGGCGGGCGGCATTTCGGCTCACGCGTAGTAGAAGCGAAGGACGGCACGCTTTTTGTAACCATTGGAGATCGAGGGGATGGGCCGCAGGCGCAGGATCGTTCGAACCCCATCGGGTCCGTGATCCGTATCAACCGTGACGGCTCGGTGCCATCAGACAATCCTTTCGTCGGACAGGCAGATATCCGACCTGAAATCTGGACCTATGGGCATCGCAACCCACAGGGGGCCGATCTGGACGCGCGCGGTAGGTTGTGGGTGTCGGAACACGGTGCGCGCGGCGGCGACGAGGTGAACCTTGTCAAACCCGGCGCCAATTACGGCTGGCCGGTCATCTCGTACGGCACACATTATTATTCCGGAAAAAAGATCGGCGAGGGCACCAGCAAGCCCGGCATGGAACAGCCGCGCCTGTACTGGGACCCGTCGATCGCGCCGTCAGGCTTGATGGTCTATTCGGGCGAAATGTTTCCTGAATGGCGGGGCGACATTTTCGTGGGTTCGCTGAAATTCGACTATATCGCTCGGCTGTCCGGAGACCCGCTGCGCGAGGTCGAGCAGATCAAGGGCCCCGAGACCGAGCGGGTCCGCGACATCGTGCAGGTCCGGGATGGGGCGATCTGGTTCATCTCAGTCGGGCAGGGCGCGGTTTACAGGATGTCTGTCAAACAGTGACATACGAAGCATGCCAGCAGACTTTACAATTCCGTTTGCGCGTTTCCATCACCGCAGTCAGTCTGTCCAACAGGTTACACGGTTAAGAGGATATCAATGAGTGATTTCGACATTGAATTGTGCACAAGTATCCCGCCAAGAACCGAGCTGAATGTGATTTTGGAGCAATATTATGCTCTTATTGCTCAAAGAATGCAGGTTATGGGGTTCGAATTGGATCCTTCCGCACCGCAAAGCGCACTTGAGGAATTCTGGGCGAACACGGATGACTATATGCCTCCGAACGGATGCCTGATCGTCGCAAGAAACCGCGGTGGCAAAATAGTGGGGTGTGGAATGATGAAACGGTTTGATCAGTATACCGGCGAGTTGAAACGTGTATTTGTAACTGAAGATGCTCGGGGCACTGGAGTGGGGCGCGCATTGATTCAAGCACGAGAACAAGCCGCCAGAGCTATGGGGCTGAAGCGGTTAATCGCAGATACACTCACCCCAAATGTGGAAATGCGGTCTTTGTATCCCAAACTCGGGTTTGTTGAACTGGACTCTCCGATCAAGACAACAACCTACAAAGATCAGCCCATGCTCCGACCGTACTTGCACTATTTCGTCAAAGAGCTTTGACGCTGAACCTTAGACTGACAATCTTCCACTTTGCGCACCACGCTCGCGATAGGGCGTGGTGTTGTAATGCGCCCGGTAGCATTTCGAAAAATGGCTAGGTGAGGCGAACCCACAGGCCAGCGCCACGTTGATGACACTCATGTCGGTCTGCATCAGCAGGTTTCGCGCCTTGTGCAGCCGCAATTCCATGTAATAGCGCTTGGGGGAACGGCTGAGATACCGGCGGAACAGACGCTCCAGCTGGCGGGTCGACATACCTACGTCCTTGGCCAGAATCGAGGGCGAGATCGGCTCTTCGATGTTCTTTTCCATCATCAGGATAACCTGGCTCAACTTCGGATGCCGGACACCGATTCGGGTCGGAGTTGACAGGCGCTGCGTGTCCTGATCGGTTCGGATCGAGGAATAGATCATCTGATCCGCCACCGCGTTGGCCAGATCCTCGCCATAGTCATCCGCAATCAGCTTGAGCATAAGGTCAATCGAAGAGGTGCCGCCCGCAGTCGTCATACGATTGCCATCGATCTGAAAGACGGCTTTGGTCAGTTCTACTTCATCAAATTCCTCTATGAAACTGTCAGAATTCTCCCAATGGATCGTCGCCTTCTTGCTATCCAGCAGCCCGGCCTTTGCCAGAGTATAGGCCGCAGTGCAGAGGCCACCGATCCGCAAGCCCCTTCGGGCTTCGCGCCGCAGCCAGTTCAGCACGCGTCTGCTGGTGGCCGCCTGAACGTCTACGCCACCGCAGATCAGAACAACGTCGTCGCGCTGCAGCTCTACCAGATCACTGTCCAGACTGAACTCGGTCCCGGCCGAGCAGGTTACCGTTTCACCGCCTTCTCCCAGCAACCTCCAAGTATATAGCTGCCTGTTCGCCATGCGGTTGGCGATGCGCAGACTGTCAAGCGCCGAAGCAAAGGACAGAAGAGAGAATTTGTCCAAGAGGACAAAAACGAAATTCCGAGGTGGAGCCGCAGTGTCTTCCACCGTGACAACTTGGCGTTGCTCTTGCATGGCGAGATGTCCTTACTTCGCGGCCGGACGGACGATCATCCAGCTGCTGATTTGACAGCCACCATGATCAAAGCTTGTTTACGTCGTCAAGAGGCGCAAATGGGATATGGTCACTCTTCCTTGCATTTTGTATAGAGACCACCTGAAAACTTCAGCGGAGATCAAAGCTATGACCGAATGGCAAAAATCGAACTGGCGCAGCAAGCCCCGGGTTCAGATGCCAGAGTATACCGACGCGGCCGCGCTGGCCAAGGTCGAGGCTCAGCTTTCACAGTATCCCCCGCTGGTCTTTGCCGGTGAGGCGCGGCGTCTCAAGCAACATCTGGGTGCCGCCGGACGCGGCGAAGCCTTCCTTTTGCAAGGCGGGGATTGCGCTGAAAGCTTTGAACAATTCAGCGCAGATGCAATTCGCGATACCTTTAAGGTGATGCTGCAGATGGCAATGGTTCTGACTTATGGTGCCAAGGTGCCAGTGGTCAAAGTTGGTCGTATGGCCGGACAATTTGCCAAGCCGCGCAGCGCCCCGACCGAGGTTGTGGATGGCGTTGAACTGCCTAGCTACCGCGGGGACATCATCAACGAATTGGCCTTCACGCCGGAAGCCAGGATTCCGAATCCCAACAGGATGTTGCAGGCCTACACGCAAGCGGCGGCGACGCTGAACTTGCTGCGCGCTTTCTCAACCGGTGGATTCGCGGATATGAGCCGCGTGCACGCCTGGACGCTGGGTTTTGCGGATGAACAGGACGTTCAGAAGTATTCCGAGGTGGCGGACCGTATTCAAGACACCATCGACTTCATGGAAGCGGCTGGTATTACTGCGGAAACAACGCATGAATTCTCGACTGTTGAATTCTACACCAGCCACGAAGGTCTGTTGCTGGAGTATGAAGAGGCACTGACGCGCCTGGATTCGACCTCGGGCAACTGGTTGGCGGGTTCAGGTCACATGATCTGGATCGGCGACCGTACGCGCCAGCCTGATGGCGCGCATGTCGAATTCTGCCGCGGAGTTCTGAACCCGATCGGTCTGAAATGCGGCCCGACCACCACGGCCGAGGACCTCAAGGTTCTGATGTCCAAGCTGAACCCCGACAACGAAGAGGGGCGTCTGACCCTGATTGCTCGGTTCGGAGCGGGCAAAGCTGGTGAGCATCTGCCACGTCTGGTCAAGGCCGTGAAGGAAGAAGGGGCAAAGGTCACCTGGGTCTGCGATCCGATGCACGGCAACACGATCAAATCGGCCACGGGTTACAAAACCCGCCCGTTTGATTCAGTTCTGCACGAGGTGCGTGACTTCTTTGGTGTGCATCAGGCCGAGGGCACCATCCCAGGCGGTGTGCATTTCGAGATGACCGGTCTTGATGTGACCGAATGCACCGGTGGTGTACGCGCTGTGACCGAAGAAGACCTGTCTGATCGCTACCACACCGCCTGCGATCCGCGTTTGAACGCATCGCAGTCGCTGGAACTTGCATTCCTGGTGGCGGAAGAACTGACCAACCTGCGCCGCAACGGCTCCAAACGCGCGGTAAGCTAAGCGCAACTGTAACACTGACAACAGCGGGCCATCGGTCCGCTGTTTTTTGTTCACCGCAGTCTTACGGGTTTCAATCGTCGCGTGATACCACCAGGTGAAGGTGGCCGGCAGAGCGTTTGAATTCGCGTTGTTCCTCGGCAAAGCCTTCCACAGGACGGCGCGGAGTGGGCGCGGGTACCTGAATTTCGGAAACCGGTTTGATCCGTGTATCAGATAGTAAAAACCGGCGCGGTGTCTTGCCGATTGCGCCATCGGCGATCATGACCCCCAAAAGACGACTGACATCCCCCAGGTCACTTTTCAGCGGCAGAAGGATCATCCGGGCCTGCATCCTCGTACGCCCCAACACGCCACCCGAGATCAGACCCAGTTCGGCAACAGCTGGGGACGCAAAAACCTGTTCCAGAATATCCTTGGTTTGCGCTCGGGCATCGGGTTGAAAGAATGCGGTCAAAGGCATCCCCCGGACTTCCATGCCCGCAAGTGTGTTCAGATGGCTGCCTGCCAGACGAAATCGGGCCAGCCCGGGTGCTATACGTTCAAGGATAAAAGTAAACTCAAGAACATTCTCTAGCCCGCGCGGGTCGATTTGAGACCGCATCGGTACGCTGTCGCCGCTCAACAATGCGGTCCAATACGCCTCGGCCTGGCGGATCGGCGATAGGCTGCGCCCACTGTCAAAGCGATCCATTGCGACGATCTTTCCAAATTCTGACCCGGAACCTGTCCCGAAAAAGGTTTTCATTTTCAGTACCCTAACGTCAATTGGCCGCTATTTTCGTAAAATGCAACACAATGGAAGCACCTGCGGCCCGTAAGCCATTGCTAGGGGCAGTTTGACTCGGGTTAATTCAATTTTGGAGCAATTCTTTAACGAATGGTTAACTTGCGCCAAACAAATGCATCTTCAGCAAACTCTTGCTCTGCACTAGTCAATAGCATTAGGTGCGGCACATGCTCGAAACAGCAGGGGAACAGGAAAGGGCCATCATGATCAGATCCATGACCGGGTTTGCCTCGGGGAAGGGAACTTACGGCCCGCACAGCTGGTCGTGGGAGCTTCGCAGCGTAAACGGTAAGGGACTGGACATGCGTCTGCGCGTGCCCGACTGGTTGACCGGCCTCGAAGTTTCATTGCGGGCGACCCTGTCCAAGTCTCTGAGCCGTGGAAACGTGACCCTGTCTATGCGCGTGAACCGAGAGGATTCCGCACTGGAGCTGGCCTTGAACGAAGCCGCGATGGTTGCGGCCCTGACCGCTCTTGAGCAAACAGAGGCGCTGGCAGCTGCGCGCGGCATCACGCTCGCGCCGGCACGTGCGTCAGATCTCCTCGCACTCAAGGGGATGATGGATGCAGAAACCGAGGCCGACGATCCGACTCCGCTTGTTGCGCATCTGACGTCCGAATTCAAAGATCTTCTGGCCGCGTTCATAGACATGCGCAAGACCGAAGGGGAAGCTTTGGCGGCGGTCTTGAACACGCAACTGGATCAGGTCGCGGAACTGACGGCGCAAGCAGCGACGATTGCAGAGCAACGCAAGGGCAAAATGGCCGAGGCGCTGCGTGAAAACCTCGCGCGGGTGCTGGAGAATACGCAAGGCGCAGATCCTGATCGTGTCGCGCAAGAGCTGGCGATGATCGCGGTCAAGGCCGACATCACCGAGGAAATCGACCGCCTGACCGCGCATGTAGGTGCCGCACGTGAGTTGTTGGCGCAGGACGGGGCCGTGGGCCGCAAGCTGGACTTCCTGATGCAGGAGTTCAACCGCGAGGCCAACACGCTGTGTTCCAAGGCGCAAAGCTCGGATCTGACGTCCGTCGGGCTGGAATTGAAAGCGTTGATCGATCAGATGCGAGAGCAAGTGCAGAACGTAGAATAAGAATGGGAACAACTGACATGGCGGACCGCCGAGGCCTATTAATCATCCTGTCTTCTCCGTCCGGTGCGGGCAAATCGACCCTGGCCAAACGGCTGATGGCCTGGGATACGGATCTGGAATTCTCGATCTCGGCGACAACTCGTGCTCCGCGTCCCGGGGAAGAGCATGGGCGCGAGTATTTCTTCTTGTCTGAGGACGAATTCAAACAGCAGGTCGCTGATGGGCAGATGCTGGAACATGCCCATGTATTTGGTAATTTCTATGGCTCTCCCGCTGAGCCGGTTCGAAACTCGATCAATGCTGGCAGGGACGTATTGTTCGACGTCGACTGGCAGGGTGAAGTGCAGATCAGAAATTCGGATCTGGGCAAGCACGCCCTGTCGATCTTCATTCTGCCGCCGTCTATCTCCGAGCTGCGTCGCCGTCTGGAAGCCCGTGGGCAGGACAGTGATGACGTTATCGGCCGACGGATGCTCAAAAGTTGGGACGAGATCAGTCACTGGGGCTATTACGACTATGTCCTGATCAACGACGATCTCGAGGCAACCGAGGACAAGCTGAAGACTATCGTAAGCGCTGAACGGATGCGCCGCATTCAGCAACCCACGTTGCAACAACACGTACGCAAGTTGCAGAATGAGTTCGAGGGATTGTCATGACCATTTACGCCTTGGGCGAGCACGCCCCGCAAATTCATGAGGATACATGGGTCGCGCCTGATGCCAATCTTATTGGAAAGGTTGTACTGGAGCAGGGGGCCTCGGTCTGGTTCGGCTGTACGATTCGCGCGGATCACGAAGAAATCCGGATCGGTGAGGGCAGCAACGTTCAGGAAAACTGCGCGATGCACATAGATGCCGGGTTTCCTTTGTCGATTGGTCGGAACTGCACCATCGGGCACAAGGTGATGCTGCATGGCTGCACCATAGGTGAAAACACGTTGGTTGGAATGGGCGCGATCGTTCTGAACGGGGCAAAGATCGGTAGGAACTGCCTGATCGGAGCAGGAGCCCTGATCACCGAGGGCAAGGAAATCCCCGACAATTCGCTTGTCATGGGATCGCCGGGCAAGGTTGTGCGCCAGCTGGACGAGGCTGCGGCACAAAGGATCACGTTCAGTGCGCTGCACTACCAGGAAAATATGCGCAAGTTTCGTGAAACCTTAAAACCTGCGCAGTAAGGCGATTGGGTTGATTGGGTTTTGAAGCATGACCGAAGACGTTCTTCAGGAAATTGTCCTTGCGATCCCGTTGCCGGCGCTGGTGGTCGATCAGACCGAACGGATCATTGCGGCGAACACGGATGCAACGTCTCTTCTGGGACAGAAAATTGTCGGGCGCCATTTCGCGACCATTTTGAGACAGCCGCAGGTTCTGGATGCCATCGAGCAAGCCCTGACAAGCAAAAGCGCAAAAAAAACTCGTCATCTGTCCAATGATGGCGCGCAGGACACAGCGTACGAAGTTGAATGCAGATATTTGAACGGGGTAGGTGCCGCGTCCGCAGGGGCCGTCATGGTGACCTTTCAGGATACCACTCATCTGGAACATGCCAGCCAGATGCGACGGGATTTCGTAGCCAATGTCAGCCATGAGTTGCGTACCCCGCTGACCGCTTTGATGGGTTTTATTGAAACCTTGCGTGGTCCGGCACGTGAAGACCCTGCGGCACGGGATCGGTTTCTCAAGATCATGGCCGATGAAGCCAACCGGATGAACCGTCTGGTCGGAGATCTTTTGTCGTTGAATCGGGTCGAAAGCGAAGAACGTGTTCGACCCAAGCAACAGCTGGAGCTTACCGGCCTTCTGCAATCCACGATAAATTCGCTGCGGCCCCTTGCGGAAGACGCTGGCGTGGTACTGTCGCTGGACGTGACAAACGGTCCGCTTTCAATCACTGGTGACGGCGACCAATTACGGCAGGTTTTCACCAATCTCATCGAGAACGGGATCAAGTATGGCGCCAGTGGCGGCAGCGTCACCGTACGTGTCTTGCCCAAGGACAGGGATCCGGCGATGCGCGGCCCGGCTGTCAGAATTCAGGTCATAGACAAAGGGCCCGGCATAGATGCCGTTCACTTGCCGCGCCTGACAGAGCGATTCTATCGCGCGGACAGTCACAGGTCGCGCCAACTGGGCGGAACGGGACTGGGCCTTGCGATCGTGAAGCACATCGTAAATCGTCATCGTGGAAGACTTCGTGTGGAAAGCGAGTTGGGAAAAGGTTCTGTTTTTACGGTGATTTTGCCCAGATAGACACCTAAGTCGGCCTTGTTCCGGCTTTCTTGGTCGTCAGCGTTTTAGCGGTTAACTCGCAAAAAAGTCCTGGTTGTCATGAAAGTGTTACACACCTGTCACAAAAGACTTACGCACGCCCCATAGGGGTGCCCGCAGGATCATCATGGGGGTGATCAAGCATACCTTTTCAGGGAGACTGAAATGTCCTTTGTAAAACTGTCGGCATCTGCGCTGGCTATCGCTGCCGTCTCGGCAACCACTGCTGCGGCGCGTGACAACGTTCAGGTTGCCGGCTCGTCGACCGTTCTGCCTTATGCCTCGATCGTAGCCGAACTGTTCGGTGAAAACACAGATTTTCCAACCCCGGTCGTTGAATCCGGCGGTTCGTCGGCTGGTCTGAAGCGTTTCTGCGAAGGCGTTGGCGAAAACACCATCGACGTTGCGAACGCATCGCGCGCGATCCGCGAAAAAGAGATCAAAGCCTGTGCCGAAAACGGTGTGACAGACATCATGGAAGTCCGTATCGGCTATGACGGCATCGTATTTGCAAGCCAGCAAACCGGGCCTGACTTCACTACTTTCGAACCTGCGGATATCTTCAATGCCCTGGGCGCAAAAGTGCTGAAAGACGGCGAGATCGCTGATAACCCTTACAACAGCTGGGCTGAGTTCAATTCGGAACTGCCCGATGTTGAAATCGCTGGCTTCATCCCGGGCACCAAGCACGGCACACGTGAAGTGTTTGAAGAAAAAGTTCTGCTGATCGGATGTGAAGAAACCGGCGCAATGGAAGCCATGATTGCTGGCGGCATGAGCGAAGACGACGCTGAAGATGCTTGTCTGGCGGTTCGCACCGATGGCAAATCGGTCGATATCGACGGTGATTACACCGAAACTCTGGCGCGTATCGACACCAACCCCAACGGCATCGGCGTGTTTGGTCTGGCGTTTTACGAAAACAACGCCGACAAGCTGAAGGTTGCGACCATGTCGGGTGTTGCCCCGTCGACCGAGACCATTTCCACCGGTGAATATCCGGTTTCGCGCCCGCTGTTCTTCTATGTAAAGAAAGCTCATATCGGCGTGGTCCCGGGCCTGAAGGAATACGCTCAGTTCTTCACTGCTGACGAAATCGCCGGTCCGTCAGGCCCGCTTGCCAACTACGGACTGGTTGCTGATCCTGAGCTTGCAAAAACTCAGGACGCCATCGCCAACGAAGTCACCATGGGTTCGGGCAGCTAAGTCTGACACTGGTTTAACGCATCTTGGGGCGACGGATCAGTCGCCCCTTCATTGTCTTTTCTCATCGCAATCGAGAGTAACTGGGGGTGTCATGCCGATACTTTGGCTTATTCTGATCGTGTCTGCGATCGCAGCTGTCGGCTATATACTTGGACGCATACGCGCATTGCAGAACGCAGGTGGTGACAGTCGGAACCTACATTCCCTGCCCACCTTTTATGGCGCGAACGTTGCGCTGAAGACACTTGTCCCTGCTGTCGGTCTCATGATTGTTTGGCTGTTGGCACAGCCTTTCTTTGTTAACTCGCAGGTGTCAGGCATGATACCGGAAACAGTGATCAAGGAAGGCTCTTCCCGCAGTCTGGTCATGGCGGAAGTACGCCGCACAGCCGCCGGGCTGGACAGCGCGGTCGCACAAGGCAACCTGACCGAGACTGTCGCCAGCGATGCCCATGCAGATGTCACGGAGATTACCCGGAAACTGAAGGAAGCAGGCCAGGTGGTGACGTCGGACATCACCCAGCCCGTATTGCGCGCAGCTCAGGGCTATCGGGCCATGAGCTCGACCGGCTATGTAATCATGTCCGTCGCTGTTCTCACGGTTGCTTTGATCGGCGCCGTAATGGGCTGGTTGCAAACCAACGCTGACTATCGTGCGCGCAACGTTGTTGAACAGGGCGTTAAAGCCCTTCTTCTGGCCGCCGCGTCGGTAGCCATTCTGACAACAGTGGGCATTGTCCTGTCCCTAGTTTTCAACACCTGGGAATTCTTCAAGCTCTACCCCGCATCAGATTTCTTTTTCGGCATGACCTGGGCACCCAGCTTTTCGGGCCGCGGAGGGTTGTCCGAACTCGGCATAATACCGTTGCTTTGGGGGACGCTTTACATCTCTGTCGTGGCGCTGCTGGTTGCGGTGCCGATAGGATTGTTCGCCGCGATCTACCTCAGCGAATACGCCTCGTCCCGTTTGCGGTCTTTTGCCAAACCATTGCTTGAGGTTTTGGCCGGTATTCCGACCATTGTTTACGGTCTCTTCGCGCTGTTGACCGTCGGTCCACTTCTGCTGGACGTTTTCGGTGACAATGGCCTGGGGTGGATGAAAGCCGGCACCGCCGTGATGACAGCCGGTCTGGTGATGGGGATCATGTTGATCCCGTTTGTCTCTTCGCTGTCTGACGACATTATCAATGCGGTCCCGCAGGCGATGCGCGACGGCTCATACGGTCTTGGTGCCACGCAATCGGAAACCATCCGTCAGGTCGTTCTGCCCGCCGCGTTGCCGGGTATCGTCGGCGCGATCCTTCTGGCTGCATCGCGCGCCATCGGCGAGACCATGATCGTGGTTCTCGGGGCAGGGGCCGCGGCCCGCCTCAGCCTGAACCCGTTCGAAGCCATGACAACCGTGACAGCCAAGATCGTCAGTCAGTTGACCGGCGACGCTGACTTTGCCTCCCCCGAGGCGCTGGTCGCCTTCGCGCTTGGCATGACACTATTCATTCTCACTTTGGGGCTTAACGTTTTTGCCCTGTATATCGTGCGTAAGTACCGGGAGCAGTACGAATGACCGACACCAACATGCAAAGCCCGCAATCCGGTCGACATACGATCTCGCTCACGGCTACTGACGCGCACACGAAGAAACGGGCCAGAGCCGAAAAACGTTTTCGCGCATATGGCATCGCTGCAATTGCAACTGGCCTGTTCTTTCTGGTTGTCTTGTTTGCTTCAATCCTGTCGCAGGGGATCCCGGCCTTCCAACGCACGGTCGTCAGTGTGGATTTCACGCTGACTGAGCCGCAGAGGGACGAGGTCGAAGAGACCTTGTTCAAGACAAAGGCCTATTCCAACCTGTTCATCGCTCAGTTGAACAGTGAACTTGCTGAACGCGGAATCAGCGTTGATTTTGATGAGGCCGCGATCGAGCGTCTTTTGGGTAAAGTCGGCGGGACAATCCGGACCTTCTATTCCGAAAACCCAGATAAGCTCGGCGAGCCGGTCAGTTTCGATCTGGCGGCATCCAGCCGGGTGGACGGGTATTTCAAAGGTCGCGTGTCCCGTGACACCATGCAGGACAGCCGGTTTCTGCAAAAAAGCGACCTGGATCTGGTCGATGCGCTGGAAGAGGCAGGCATCATCAAGCAGGCATTCAACTGGCCATTCATTACTGGTGCCGACGCAGGCGTGGACAACCCCGGCGGTGCAGGCATTGGTGTCTCGGTTGTTGGATCGTTCTTCATGATGCTGGTGGTACTTTGTCTGTCACTGCCGATTGGCGTTGCTGCTTCGATCTACCTCGAAGAGTTTGCGCCGCAGAACAAGTTCACTGACCTGATCGAGGTGAATATCTCGAACCTGGCAGCGGTTCCGTCCATTGTCTTCGGTATTCTGGGCCTGGCCGTGTTCATCCAATTCATGCACCTGCCACAATCGGCACCGCTTGTCGGCGGTCTGGTTCTGACCCTGATGACACTGCCGACAATCATCATCTCGACCCGTGCGTCTTTGAAAGCGGTTCCTCCTTCGATCCGCGATGCGGCATTGGGGGTAGGGGCCTCAAAAATGCAGGCGGTGTTCCATCACGTGCTGCCATTGGCTGCCCCGGGCATTTTGACAGGTACAATTATCGGTCTTGCACAAGCCTTGGGAGAGACAGCGCCGCTCCTGCTGATCGGCATGGTTGGATTTGTTGCGCGAGGTTATCCTGACGGCTTCCTCGCGGGCTTTACCGAGCCGAACTCAGCTATGCCCGCCCAGATCTATACATGGGCCGCACGCGCTGACGCCGGCTTTTACGAGAAGGCGTGGGGTGGGATCATCATCCTTTTGATGTTCCTGCTGACCATGAATATCATCGCAATCATCTTGCGCCGCCGCTTTGAACGCCGCTGGTAATAGGGGCTGAAATGAACGACATGACACGAGTGGAGAGATCCGTGGACTCCAAAGACATCAAGATAGACGCCAAGAATGTTCAGGTCTTCTACGGTGAGACCCATGCCATTAAGGACGTGAGCGTTGAAATCGAAGACAAAACCGTCACGGCCTTCATCGGTCCTTCCGGCTGCGGCAAGTCCACCTTCCTGCGCTGCCTGAACCGGATGAACGACACCATAGATATCTGCCGGGTTGAGGGCGATATCCTGCTGGATGGCGAGGACATCTATGACAAGCGTGTCGACCCAGTACAGTTGCGCGCCAAGGTCGGAATGGTGTTCCAAAAGCCCAACCCGTTCCCCAAGTCGATCTATGATAACGTCGCTTATGGCCCGCGCATTCACGGCATGGCCAGAAATAAGGCGGAACTGGATGAAATCGTGGAAAAATCCTTGCGCCGTGGTGCAATTTGGGATGAGGTCAAGGATCGTCTGGATGCACCTGGAACGGGCCTGTCCGGCGGCCAGCAGCAGCGCTTGTGCATTGCCCGTGCGGTTGCCACCGAACCCGAAGTTCTGTTGATGGACGAGCCGTGCTCGGCCCTTGACCCGATTGCAACCGCACAGGTCGAGGAACTGATCGACGAATTGCGCTCGCGGTATTCGGTGGTGATCGTCACCCACTCGATGCAGCAGGCTGCGCGTGTCAGTCAGAAAACGGCCTTCTTCCACTTGGGAAATCTGGTTGAATTCGGCGAAACCGGACAGATCTTTACCAATCCGGTCGATCCGCGCACGGAAAGCTACATTACCGGCCGTATTGGCTAAGCACAGGTATCTGACAATGAGCGAACAACATATTGCATCTGCATTTGACCGCGATCTTGAAGCGATCCAGGCGCATATCATGAAGATGGGCGGGCTAGTCGAGACCGCCATCATAAACGCGGCGCGCTCGCTTGAAACACGCGACGAAGAATTGGCGCAAGAAGTGCGCAAGGGCGACAAAGCCATCGACGCGCTTGAAGAGCTTATTAACGAAGAAACCGCCAGGTTGATTGCGTTGCGTGCACCCACGGCCGGTGACTTGCGACTGATCCTGTCGGTTCTGAAGGTGTCCGGCAACCTTGAGCGCATTGGCGACTATGCCAAGAATATCGCCAAACGAACCACCGTTCTGGTCAATGCGGGCGAGATCACTGGAAGCGCCGCCGCTCTGCGCCGTATGGCCCGCGAGGTCGAACGGATGCTGCGTGATGCGCTTGATGCCTATATTCAGCGCGATGCAGAACTGGCCACAGATGTCATCAACCGCGATGAAGAGGTCGACCAGATGTATAACGGCCTGTTTCGCGAATTTCTGACTTTCATGGCCGAGGACCCGCGCAATATCTCGGCCTGCATGCATCTGCATTTCATCGCCAAGAACATTGAACGTATGGGCGATCATGTAACCTCGATTGCCGAACAGGTTGTGTATCTGGTCACTGGCGACCGCCCGACCGAGGCTCGGCCCAAGGCCGACAACACGTCGCAAACCGTTTAGGAGGCGAGTGAGATGTCCGCAGATCAACCTACCGTTCTGGTTGTAGAGGATGAAATGGCTCAGCGTGAAGTTCTGGCCTACAATCTTGAAGCTGAAGGATTTCGGGTCTCCAAGGCCGCCAACGGTGATGAGGCCATGCTGTTGGTTGACGAAGACAGTCCGGACATCATCGTTCTGGACTGGATGATGCCCAATCTGAGTGGCATAGAGGTCTGTCGTCGTCTGAAAAGCCGCCCGGATACACGTTCAATCCCGATTATCATGCTGTCGGCCCGGTCCGAGGAAGTGGACAAGGTTCGCGGTCTTGAAACCGGGGCGGATGATTACGTGGTCAAGCCGTACTCAGTGGTCGAGTTGATGGCACGCGTTCGCACGCAATTGCGCCGCGTCCGTCCGACGACTGTTGGTTTGCGCCTCGAGTTCGATGACATCGTTCTTGATTCCGAAACACACAAAGTCAGCCGGGACAACAAACCCCTGAAGCTCGGGCCGACCGAATTCCGGCTTCTCAGCACATTTATGGAAAAGCCGGGCAGGGTCTGGAGCCGCGAGCAATTGCTGGACCGGGTTTGGGGCCGCGACATCTATGTCGATACCCGAACCGTCGATGTGCATATCGGGCGTTTGCGTAAAGCTCTGACGCAATATGGTGGGAATGACCCAATGCGAACCGTTCGTGGCACAGGATACGCGTTGGGGTAGCTACTTGGTGTGGGCTTATAACGTGCAAACCATTTGAATTTTAACAGGAGTCGTATTTAATTTGTGAATCCACCATGCTTCAGCAGAAAGACGTATAATTGGTATTATGGTTAAAGTTGTCGACTTGTAACTTGTCCGCAAAGTGAACACTCTGGCCAGACCACGCAAGTTATTTGTTTTGGAACGTGCTATGCAGATCAGAAATAAAACTGTCGTTGTTACCGGCGCCGCTGATGGTATTGGCAAGGGTTTGGCGGAACGCTTTGCACAAGAAGGTGCGCGTGTCATCTGCTCGGATATAGACAAAGCCGGAGCGCATGCGGTCGCAAACAAAATTGATGGCGTTGCATTCACTTGTGACGTTTCCAGCGAAGATCAGATCAGGACGTTGATCGATTTCACCGAAAACACTGTTGGCCCAATTGATCTGTTCTGCGCAAATGCCGGTATCCTGACTCTTGGCGGTCTGGATGTTCCGGACGATCAATGGGAAAAGATTTGGAAAATCAATGTGATGTCGCACGTGTGGACCGCGCGACATCTGGTGCCTCGCATGATCGGTCGCGGCGGCGGTTATGTTTTGACAACGGCGTCTGCAGCGGGATTGCTGAACCAACCAGGTGCAGCGCCATACGGTGTCACGAAACATGCAGCGGTCGGATTTGCTGAGTGGCTGTCGCTGACATTTGGCGCCAAAGGTCTGCGGGTTTCGGTTCTTTGTCCTCAGGCGGTTCGGTCGAAGATGACTGAGGGACACGAGGTTTCAGTAGCATCGATCGACGGAATGCTGGAGCCCGAAGACGTCGCGGAAGCCTGCGTTCAAGCCATCCGATCCGAACGGTTTCTGGTTCTTCCACATCCGCAGGTTCTGGATTATTTGCGACTCAAAGCGGCTGATTACGACCGCTGGCTGGGCGGAATGTGTAAATTGAATCAAAAATTTACGCCGGATATTTAACGTTTTTCCTGAGCCTTCCGCATAAGACCTTCCTGAGCCACCGACGCGACAAGGGTTCCGTCTTCCGAGTAGATCGACCCACGATTGAAGCTGCGTCCCTGCCCCGTCCATGGGGAATCCATCACATACAGATGCCAGTTCTGAAATTTCACGGGTGCATGAAACCACAGAGCGTGATCCAGGCTGGCGCCGTTGAACTCTCCGGAAAACCAGCTCAGCCCGTGAGGTCGCAAACCCGACGACATGAGGTTCATATCTGACGCATAGGCCAAAAGAAGATGTTGAGTTTTCGCGTCCGCAGACGCGGCAGCGGCCATGCGAAACCAAGTTTTGTTGTGGTCGTCCGACACTTCGGGGTTGAACGGATCCAGATGATCCACCTCCCGGACTTCGATCGGGCGTTCACGCAGAAGTTCACTGCGAAATCCTTCAGGCACGCGATCAACGTATGCTTGTCGAAGCTCGGAGCGGGATGGGTATGTCTGGGGGGGATTCACAGTTGGCATCGGATGCTGATGCTCCCAACCTTCATCCTGAACGTGAAAGGATGCCGACATGTTCAGGATCTGTTTGCCATTCTGAATTGCGACGACGCGGCGGGTAGTGAACGAACCTCCGTCACGTGCTCTATCCACCTGATAAATAACGGGCTTATCCGGGTCTCCGGGTCGGATGAAATAGGCGTGCAGGGAATGGCACAACCGGTCATCTACGGTTCTGTATGCAGCGGCCAAGGCCTGCGCAATGACCTGACCGCCGAAAATCCGGGTTGGTGTTTCTCCACCCGATCCCGTGCCGCGGAAAAGATCGACCTCAAGCCGTTCAATATCCAGAAGATCCAGTAAGATGCGTTCCGCTTCGGTCATAGTTTGCTCTCAGGCTGATTACTCGAGACCCGGGTATCAGCCCGAGCAAGATCATTCAATCATGGCGGCGTGCACCAATGCCTTGAGTTCAGCACGGGATGGATAGGAACTGGACGGCGACAACTGAGTAAAGAACACAGCCGTCAGGTCGTTCTCCAGGTCGTTCCAGAAATAGGTCGAGGCCATGCCACCCCAACTGAAATCACCAACTGATCCGGGCACACGCACCCGACCCGGATTCAGAACAATCGATCCGGCAAGGCCAAATCCCATGCCTTCCATGGGTTGTTCCGCAAAGCTCTTTGGACCCATCGAGGCGATATCACCCGGCAAGTGGTTACGCATCATGAAGTCCACTGTTTTTGGACCAAGCAATTGATGGCCATTTCCGGCCCCTCGATTACGTAGCATCTCGACGAATTTGGCATAGTCGTCGATTGTGGACACCAACCCACCGCCACCTGAAAAGGTCGTCGCGTTCTCGAATGGCGAGCCCTCGTGAGAATCGATCAATCGTAGTGTATCGCTTCCTTGGTCGAGTGAGTTCAACGCCATCGCGTCGCCGACCAGCGGCGTGTAAAGGGATGCGAACCGGTCCCCTGCCCCGGCTGGTACTGAAAACCCGGTTTCGCCCATCCCGAGGGGAGCCAAAATTTCCTGCCGGAAGAATTGATCCAAAGCCTGTCCCGAGACGACCTCGACAACGCGTCCAATCACGTCGGTTCCGACAGAGTATTCCCACTGTGTTCCGGGTTGGAATGCCAATGGTAACTCTGCCAGTTCACATACGAGATCTCTCAGAGGCCCTTGATCTGGTTTGAAGATTAGCCCCTTTTCATCCATCGCGTCCGGTAGAATTCCGGGATTGAACGGATAGCTGAGACCACTGGTGTGGGTGAGTAACTGATGTAGAGTTGGGGGTGCTGCGTCTTCGATTTGATCCAGCTTTTCTGCGCCGGGCACCAGAGCCTGTATCTGTTTAAACTCGGGAAGGAAATCGGACAGAGGCGCGTCGAGGTGAAACAGTCCACGTTCCGCCAACATCATCAAAGCAACAGAAGTGACGGGTTTGGTCATCGAGTAAATGCGCGCCAGCGTGTCGCGTTGGAACGGCAGATTGTCCTCAACACTGCGTAGACCGCTCGAGTGGAAAAAAACCTCATCTCCCTTGTGCTTTAGCAAAAAGGACGAGCCTGCATATTTACGCTGCTCTACATAGCTGTCCATCCAGGTACAAAGCCGGCTAAGCCGCGTTTGATCGAACATAACTTGTTTTTGAAGCATTTTTTTGAGTTCCGCCAGTTGTTGACCAATATCGTGCATGCGTGGGGCCTGAAACAACAGCAGATCCCGGGCTGAATTGAACGGTTAAATAAGCAGAGCCAAGAGGCACGTCTTTCATCCAAGTGATACAGTGAAACCGATATAGATTCGCTTGTAAATTGTTGGATGGGGTCATGCCGAACCGGCCTGGAGGGACATCATGACGCAAAACATAGATTTCGTTTACGATTTTTGCAGCCCAAATGCCTTTCTGGCCCACAAGATGCTGCCAGAGTTGGCGGCGCGGCATAGTGCCAAGATCAATTATACCCCAGTCCTTCTGCCTGTTGTATTCAAAGCCACGCACAACCAGAGCCCATTTCAGGCGTTTTCTGAGAACCGTCAGAAAACCGCTTATCTTACACATGACCTGCATAGGTTCGCGCGACGTCGCGGGCTGAGCTTCCATATGAGCCCGCATTTTCCGATAAATACCAAATTCGCGATGCGTGGCGCCCGTTTCGCCAGAGGAAAATCATGGGAAATCAGATATATAAGAGCCGTTTTTGATGCGATTTGGGTGCATGGACAAAAAGCTGACGAGTTGGCCGTTCTCGTCGATATTCTGCAAGAAAACGAACTGCCGGTTCGCAAGCTGCGCGAAGCCATGACGAGTCCTGAAATCAAACAGAACTTGAAGGATCAGACCAAAGCGTTTGTTCGTCGGGGCGTTTTTGGTGTTCCCAGCCTGTTTTACGGATCCGAAATGTTCTTTGGCAAAAACAGCTTGCCGAACCTGGAAATTGAGCTGTCGAGAAACAAGAAGCGAAGTAAAACCAATGCGTTGTGAAAGGTCTTGGTTTCAAACGCAGCCTCCCTCAAAAGGCGTCAGCGAAGATATTGCCTGACGTTACAACGTTGATCCCACCTGAAACCGGGATAACCGAACCGGTGACATAACTGCCGCCGCGCCCGCATAAGAACAGCATACACCCCGCTATATCTTCATCACAGCCAACACGCCCAAGAGGCACTGACTTACCGACCTTTTCGCGCTTGCCCTCGTCCGCTGTCGCAAAGGCTGTCATCCGCGAAACGAACGGTCCCGGAGCCAGCGCATTGACCGTCACGTGGTAAGGCGACAATTCCTTGGCCAGGATTTTGGTTAGATGCAGAACAGCGGCCTTCGAGGCTGAATAGCTATAGGCGCCATCCCCCATGGGAACCTCTCCCATCACAGAGCCGACGTTTACAACTCTCGCCGGATCGTCTGCTGTGCCAGACTCCATCAACATCGGCAGTAGCCTCTGGGTTAGTTCGAATACTCCGGCCACGTTGACCGACATCACCTTTTCCCAGGCGTCATGCGGAAACTGCCCCAAGGGAGCACCCCAGGTCACACCGGAGTTATTCATCAGAATATCAAGAGTTTCAGTGCGTTTCTGAATGTCCGAAACCAGATTGGCGATGCTGGCCTCGCTGCCGATGTCTCCGGCAAATCCTTCGGCACTTCCGGGTGCTTCCAGCGCATTCAACTCGGCGGCGGCCGCGATACATGCGTCCCCGTTTCGGGAGGTGATCAAAACACGTGCACCGGCCCTGACCAATGCTTCAGCGGCCATTCGCCCGATACCCGTGGCGCCGCCAGTTACCAATGCGGTTTTGCCGGGCAACGAGAAAAGGGTATCCGGTGTCATTGTCATGCTCCTCAATCAAGTCTGGTTTCGTCTGCATTCTGACCCGGTTCGAAGGCCTGTTGCCGACACGGCAATCTACCGTTCACTGCATTGGCACGAACCCGGGTTGCACAAAAAATTTTACACAACAATCTACAGTCTCATCGGAGACGGTTTGCAAGTATTACTCAGCGTCGCGCAGGGCCGCCCGAAAATCCTGGAAAGACCCTCGTTGCCGAACCTGAAATCGATCAAAGAGAACCTGAAAACCTGTTTCCCCGCCAATGGAAGACCAAGAGAAAAAGCATGGCCCACGTCCACAGGGATACACGGTGTTTTCGGGTGGGATGTTTGAACTCAGTTTTTTCGACCATCACGAGTTCTGTTTTCTGAGCAACTGACCGGATGCAATCCGGCAGTGTCAGGTAGACAACCCGGCCTTTTCGTGTCTATGAACCATAGTATGGGGATAGTGAAAACATGCATAACGTCTTGGTATTGAATGGCCCAAACCTCAATCTGCTTGGTACACGGCAGCCCGAGGTTTACGGCGACGCAACATTGCACATGATCGAGGACCGCTGCATTCAGCATGGGGCGTCGATAGGGCTGGATGTAACGCATCTGCAATCCAATCACGAAGGTGTGCTACTTGACGCTATTCATGCGGCCCGTGGTGTGCAAAGCGGCTTGATACTGAACGCAGGGGCGTTCACGCATACGTCGATTGCCCTCATGGATGCCATTGCATCTGTAGAGTTACCGGTTGTCGAAGTGCATCTCTCCAACATTCATGCCCGAGAAGCCTTCCGGCACAGGTCCTATGTAGCCTCTGTTGCATTGGGTCAGATCTGTGGTTTCGGTGCCCAAAGCTATATTCTGGCGCTGGACGCGCTCGCGGCTCATCTGAAAGCAGGCAACTCGACATGAAGCTCAAGGAATATCTTCAGTTTGTCAGCTACGCTAAGACCCTGGAAGACCTGTGGGATGCACATTGCCGCCAGATGGGTGAATTCGGGTTTTCCCGCCTGATCTATGGCCATACGCAATACAGGACGGAGACGTCTCTGGGCGATCCCGAAGATTTCGTAATTCTGACAAACCACAAACGGGCCTATGTCGACGGTTTCATCAAGGATGGGCTTTATTTTCATGCCCCGATGTTGAAGTGGGCGTTGGACAATGAAGGCGCTGCCAGCTGGAAAATGCTGCAGGACATGAACTCGGGCGGAACGATGACCGCGAAGGAGCGCGAAGTTTTCGATTTCAACAAGTCCATGGGTGTGGTTTCTGGCTATACCGTCAGCTTCAATTCAGTTTCCATGCGCTCGAAGGGAGCGATTTCTCTGGCTGCTGCCAATGGGCTAAGCCAGGAAGACGTGGATGCGGTCTGGGAAGAACACGGCGACGACATTCTTCTTATGAACAATGTCGCCCACCTGAAAATCCTGACATTGCCGTTCCATCCGCCAAATCGAGCACTGACCAAGCGACAACGCGAAGCGTTGCAGTGGGTCGGAGACGGGAAAACCACTCAGGATATCGCGCTGTTGATGGGACTGACATCTGCAACTGTAGAAAAGCATCTGCGACTCGCGCGAGAGGCTCTCTCGGTCGAAACGACGGCGCAGGCGGTTCTCAAGGCGTCTCTGCACAATCAGATGTTCATTATGGAAGTATAACCGCAATATTTTGACGCTATCCCGCGTCAGTTTACCTTAGGTAAGGAAATCACTACTTTTCAAATCAAACCTAAAAGTTGCAAAGTGAGAGTGTTCCGTGAGTGGTGGCTTTAGCCAGGGAACATTGGGTTGGATCTTTGCAATAACAAAGCTCTCCGATCACTCTGACAAGGGGGCGCCTATTTGTCCGCGTGCCGGTGTCGGAAATTTTGGGGGGCCTCGACCATCCCCATCATGCGGGGCCCTCCAATTCTTCTATAGATCGCTGAAGTATTCTGTTTGCCAATAGCAAAAGAAAAAGGGTCACGCTATGCGTAACCCTTTAATTTTATTGGAAAATGCCGCTTTCGGCACTTTCCCTGTGCCACTTAGCCTTGAGCGGCCTTGGCGACCTCGGCTGCGAAGTCTTCTTTCTCAACCACGATACCTTCGCCAACTTCCAGGCGGATAAAGCCGGTGATGGTCGCGCCGGCTTCCTTGGCCGCTGCTTCGACGGTCAGGTCAGGGTTCACGACAAACTGCTGGTTCAGCAGAGTCGATTCCGCGACGAATTTCTTCATACGGCCTTCGATCATCTTTTCGATCACCTGCTCCGGCTTGCCGGATTCGCGGGCGATGTCCATCTGGACCTGCTTTTCTTTCTCGACAACTGCCGGGTCCATGTCTGCTTCGGACAGGGCCGCCGGGTTCACGGCTGCGATGTGCATTGCAACCTGTTTGCCGATTGCTTCGTCGCCACCGGTCAGAGCAACCAGAACGCCGATTTTTCCCATGCCGTTGGTGGCCGCATTGTGGACGTAGGACACAACGGTGTCGCCCGACAGTTTGGCCATGCGGCGCACCGACATGTTCTCGCCAATCGTGGCGATCTTGTCGGTCAGGGTGTCTGCAACGGTTTTGCCGCCCAGATCAGCTGCCAGCAGCTCTTCTACGTTGTCTACGCCTTCAGCCGCGTAAGCAATCTTGCCGACCATTTCCTGGAATTCCGCGTTTTTCGCGACAAAGTCGGTTTCCGAGTTCACTTCGACAGCAACACCGTTGCCATCGTTGACGTGCACTGCAACCAGACCCTCTGCTGCGGTACGGCCGGATTTCTTGGCCGCTTTGGCCAGACCCTTGGTACGCAGCCAATCAACGGCTTCGTCCATGTTTCCGCCGGTTTCGGTCAGCGCCTTTTTTGCGTCCATCATGCCTGCGCCGGTCGAGTCGCGCAGTTCTTTAACCATTGCTGCTGTGATTGCCATCTCTTGGCTCTCCTCAATTCAAACGGAATTGGGGCAGGTCTACCCTGCCCCATATGTCATTTACGTGACGGGCAGCTTACGCTTCGGCTTTCGCTTCCGGAGCGGCTTCTTCTGCGGGTGCTTCTTCCACAACGGCTTCCTCAACCGGCGCTTCTTCGAATGCACCCAGGTCAACACCTGCTGCGCCCATCTGAGCGGTCATACCGTCCAGAGCCGCGCGTGCGGCCAAATCGCAGTACAGAGAGATTGCGCGGGCTGCGTCGTCGTTACCGGGGATGATGTAGTCGACACCGTCGGGTGAGCAGTTGGTGTCGACAACAGCCACAACCGGGATACCCAGTTTGTTGGCTTCGGCGATGGCCAGTGCTTCTTTCTTGACGTCGATGACGAACAGCAGATCAGGAACGCCGCCCATCTCACGGATACCGCCCAGCGATGCCTGCAGTTTGCCCTGGTCACGTTCCATGCCCAGACGCTCTTTCTTGGTCAGGCCTTCGGCGCCCGATTCCATCGCTTCGTCGATCTGGTTCAGACGGTTGATCGACTGGGAAACGGTTTTCCAGTTGGTCAGCGTGCCACCCAGCCAGCGGTGGTTCATGTAGTACTGAGCCGACTTTTCAGCGGCGTCTGCGATCGGCTGAGCAGCCTGACGCTTGGTACCAACGAACAGAACGCGGCCACCTTTTGCAACGGTGTCACGAACGGCCTGCAGAGCTTGGTCCAGCATTGGAACAGTCTGGGTCAGGTCCATGATGTGGATACCATTGCGTGAGCCGTAGATGAACGGGCCCATGCGGGGATTCCAACGCTGTGTCTGGTGACCAAAGTGAACGCCAGCTTCCAGCAGCTGACGCATGGTGAACTCGGGAAGAGCCATGCTATTTTCCTTTTCCGGTTTACGCCTCGGCGGGGGTGAAAGAAGCGGATGCTCCAACCGGCGGGCCAGATAGGGATGTCTCCCCTACAAAGCCCAAACCCCGCCTGCGGGTTTGAATGGCGCGCGTATACGGCAGGTTTGGACGCAGTGCAAGGGTCAATGCCCTTATTTTTCAAGCCGCGCCAATGCATGAGCGTGGCGCACCGCCGCTTCGCAATGGGCCGCTAGTTCCTTGCGGTTGGCGAAGTCCCTGACCCGGGCCGGCGAATGATAGATCAGTTCAACGGATCCTTGTCTGCGCGCACCCAAAGTCTTGAGCAGGTGCGGCGCGAAATCCATATCGCCCCACCAGCCATAGAAACGGTCAGGCTGACCTTTCGGTGCGTGGAACACCACCGAAACCGGTTGAACATACATGAAATCACGCAATTCTTCTGAAAAGAACGCGGCAAAGAGTGTTGTTTTAAAGGGTAAAACACGCAATCCGTCGGTCGAGGTGCCCTCGGGGAAGAACAACAATTTATGTCCGGCCTTGAGTCGTTCTTCGAAGATCGCCGTCTGCTCGCGCGCCTTTTTGCGATCCCGCTCGATGAATAAGGTCCCGGTGGCCCGTGCCAACCATCCGATACCCGGCCAGTTTGCAACTTCTGCCTTGGACACGAAGTAGACTCTCTTGCGGGCGTTCAAGGCAAAGATATCCAGCCAGGATGTGTGGTTGGCGACAACTGCACCGTGCTCCTTCATCAACGCGCCCGAGCAGTGAAATCCAATTCCAAGGATGCGAAGCGCGTTTCGGCACACGAACTGGCTGATAAAAGGTGTAACGGGGCGGTGAACGCCAAAAAACGGCAACTCGATCAGTCGAATGGCCAACAGAACAAGCAGACCGCCGAACACAAGGATGGCCAAAGGCAATCCCCTCAGTAAAACGAGTATCCAACCGACAAAACCCAGTTCGATTGGGTCCGGCGCTTCCTCACTGTTCCAAAGCGGATCATTCACCGATTCAAGCTCCGCCATAGATGCGCTTCTGCCGCTCGTTCATACGGGTCGTATCCAGGATCAGGCACACATCGGTGGTGTTGAAGTCGTGATCGATGAACGCCCCCTCGCCGACGAAACCGCCGAGCCTCAGATAGGCTTTGATCAGGGCTGGAACCTGCAGCATGGCGCTGCGACGATCCAATGCGTCCGGTGCGACAAGATCCATGGTCTGAAACACGCTCGGCTGAGCCCTCACCCGCAGGTCTGGCGGCGCCAGATGATTGTGATGCAGCATGGACAATGGCTGGGCCAGTTCCTGAACATCCGTGCCATGAAAACTGGCGACACCGAACAGGATTTCGATCTCACGTTCGGCCACATACCTAGAGAGACCATTCCAGAGATGATACATCGCCGTACCGCCCCGGTAGTCCCTGTGCAGGCACGACCGGCCCAGTTCCAAGAGCTTGCGGCCACTTTGCTTGAGAACGGTCAGATCGTATTCGTCTTCGGAATAAAACTGACCCAATTCTGCCGCACGATCGCCCGGTAACAACCTGTAAACGCCGACGACTTCCCCTGTCGCATCATCAAGGGCCAGCAAGTGATCGAAGTAAGGATCAAACCGGTCACGTTCCAACCCAGTCACATGATCGATCAGCTCGCCCCCGCCGCCGAGTTCACGCACGAACACGTCATAGCGTAACCGCTGCGCGGCGTGCAGTTCGTCTTGAGTTTCCGCCAATTTGATCGTGAACGAGGGGCCAGCGTCCGGCATGTCTGACTTATCGATCCTATGTTGTCATCGCGGCTGATACCCCAGTTCTTCAGGGGAAGGCAACAAGTGGGCGTCTGGCCTTTTCTGTTAACTCTTCTTAAACCAGTTTCACGGATCAAAGACCGGCATCAGGGCGATGCGCGTTCCGTCGATTACCACTTTCCCCTGCTCGCGAAAGTTCACGGTGATCTTGCCTGCGACATTGGACTGAACCTGTCCGACACCCCATTCGGGGAAATCCGGGTGGCGAACAAACATGCCCGGTGCAAGAATAGCATTCATGTCTGTCATTTGGGGCTTCCGGTTCCTGCGGCAGATACCGCAGGAGGTACGCATGGGCAACACGAACGTCAACCTGGCTGAATTGATCGGCTCCCGAATCTGCCACGATCTGATCAGCCCGATCGGTGCCATCACCAACGGGCTGGAACTGTTGGACATGGTTGGCGCGGTGCAGGGCCCCGAGATGGAGCTGATCTCGGGCAGCATCGGCAGCGCTGGTGCGCGCATCCGTTTTTTCAGGGTTGCCTTTGGATCAGCAGGAGAACAACCGCTGGGGCGAGCCGAAGTGACTGAACTGCTCAAGGATATGGAACGCACCGGACGGGTACGGGTCATTTGGAATCTGAAGGAACCCGTGCCGCGAAATCAGGTCAAACTGGCCTTTTTGGGAATCATGTGCTGCGAAAGCGCCATGCCACTGGGCGGAACGGTCGAATTCAAAACCTAAGATGAAAAATGGACGATCACCGGGACCGCAGACAAACTGAATGTGGATGCTGAACTGTGGAAACACGTTGCAACCGGTCGGTTCCCCAACAAGATTACACCTGCGCAGGTCCAGTTCGCTCTGCTGCCCGAAACGGCAAATGCAATGGGTCGGCGCGTTTCAGTCGAAACCGCTGCGACCCGCGTTTTGCTGCGCTTTTAGTCCCGGGTCGTTCCGTTCCCGCACACCAGGTATTTGAAACTGGTCAACTGGGCGGCCCCCACCGGGCCGCGGGCATGCATTTTGCCCGTGGCGATTCCGATCTCGGCGCCCATCCCGAATTCACCACCATCGGCGAACTGAGTCGAAGCGTTGTGCATCAGGATCGCGCTATCTAGACGCTCAAAAAAACGGGCCGCAGCAGCGCCGTCCTCGGTCATGATACAATCGGTATGGTTTGATCCGTATCGCTGGATATGCGCAATGGCTGCGTCGATGTCAGCGACAGGCTTGGCCGCGATAACACTGTCCAGAAACTCTTTTCCCCAATCCTCAGCCGTTGCGGAAACTGTACCCTCAACCGCAAGTATGCCGTCGGCGTGAACCTCAACCCCAGCATTCACGAGCGCGGCGATCACGTCACGCCCCAGCGTTTCGGCGATGTCCTGATGGATCAGCAAGCATTCGGCAGCACCGCAGATGCCGGTGCGACGGGTTTTGGCGTTCAGCACCACGTCCAACGTTTTCTGCGGATCAGCCGCCTTGTCGACATAGATGTGCACGATACCTTCAAGATGCGCAAAGACAGGCACACGAGCCTCACGCTGCACAAGGCCCACCAACCCCTTGCCTCCGCGCGGAACGATGACGTCGACATAGTCGGTCAGGGTCAGCAACTCCTGCACCGCAGCGCGGTCACGTGTCGGCACCAGCTGAATCGCATCTTCCGGCAGATCGGCGGCCTTCAGCCCTTCTACCAAGCAGGCATGAATCGCGGTCGAAGAATGAAAGCTCTCGGAGCCGCCCCGAAGGATGACAGCATTTCCGGATTTCAGACACAACGCGCCTGCGTCAGCGGTTACATTCGGGCGGCTTTCGTAGATCACGCCGATCACACCCAGCGGGGTGCGCACGCGCTGGATATTCAATCCTGTCGGTCGGTCCCATTCGGCCAGCACTTCGCCCACCGGATCGGTCTGATCAGCCACCGCACGCAAACCATCGACCATGCCCTGAACACGCGCCTCATCCAGCATAAGGCGATCCATCATCGCCGGGCTCAGGCCCTTCTCAATGCCAAACTCCAGATCCTTTTGGTTGGCTTCGATGATCTCCCCGCGATTGGCCCAAACCGCCTCGGCTGCCGCAATCAGAGCGGCATGCTTTCGTTCGGCGCTTGCAAAAGCCAGTTCACGTGATGCCACCTTGGCACGTTTCCCAAGATCGGCCATCAGAGCTGGAATGCTGTCAAAGTCTTTCATGTCGCGTGCCTCTCAGGTCGTCTTTTTCGATGGTTACAGGGCCAGATCATCCCGGTGGATCAGGGCAGCGCGGCCGGGGTAGCCCAGCGTGGCCTCGATCTCGGAAGACTTTCGCCCCTTGATTGCGCCCGCCTCCTGCGCGGTATAACGGCTGATACCCTGCCCCAGTCGGCGCGCTTTTGGGTCAAGGATCGAAACGGGGTCGCCGCGCCCGAAATCACCAGTCACTTCGACAATACCCGCGGGCAGCAAGCTTTTGCCATTGGCCAGTGCGTTGGCAGCCCCTTCATCGACAGTGATCTCACCACGCGGTTTCATGGCTGAAATCCAACGCTTGCGCGCTGCATGCGGGTCCAACGTCGCGGTGAACCACGTACAGATTGAACCATTCTCTAGCCTTTTCAGAGGGTTCAAGATTGATCCTTCAGTGATTGCCATCGCACAACCGCCCGCGGTGGCCATTTGGGCAGCCAGCAGCTTTGTCTTCATTCCGCCCTTTGACAAACCAGAACCCGCATCACCCGCCATGGCTTCGATTTCGGGCGTGATCCGGTCTATGGTTTCGAACCGGGTAGCTGAAGCATCTTCATTCGGGTTGCCGGAATAGAAGCCATCCACATCTGACAGAAGGATCAGCTGATCCGCGCCGACCGTTACCGCGATTTGCGCGGCCAGACGGTCATTGTCACCATACCGGATCTCATCCGTTGCCACTGTATCATTTTCATTGACGATCGGTACGACTCCAAGGCCAAGCAATGTTTCCAGAGTCGCGCGCGAGTTCAGGTATCTGCGGCGATTCTCGCTGTCCTCCAGCGTCACCAAAACCTGCGCCGTGGTGATTCCATGTGGTGCTAACGCTTCTTCATAGGCGCGTGCCAGACGAATTTGTCCAACGGCAGCGGCAGCCTGCGATTTTTCCAAAGGTAGAGCCGCTGTGGGCAGACCCAGAACACCGCGCCCCAGCGCGATCGACCCCGACGAGACCAGAATAACATCCGTCCCTTGCCGTTTGAGCCAGTCCACGTCCTGCGCCAGCGAATGCAGCCAATTGGATCGGAGTAAACCTGTATCCCGATCGACCAGCAGAGCAGAGCCGATTTTGACGACCAGGCGACGCGCTGAGGTCAGGGCTGCCAAGGCTGCGCCTCCTCAGCGGGTTTCTGGCGAACACGATTGTCATCAATCTGGCCGCGCAACGCGCGCAGAACCTCGGTTACACCTTGATGAGCAACACCGGACATCGTCATCACGGGGCCGCCAACGGCCTCTTCCAGTTCGGCTTTGGCCAGATCACGTTCTTCATCATCCAACGCATCAACCTTGTTCAGGACGGTGATCCGGGGTTTCTCGGCCAGTTCACCACCATAGGCTTCAAGCTCGTGGATAATCGTGCGGTAGTCATCGGCAACCGTTTCCGACGTTCCATCGACAAGATGCAGAAGCACAGCACAGCGCTCAACATGACCAAGGAAGCGATCTCCGATCCCGCGTCCTTCGTGGGCGCCTTCGATCAGGCCAGGGATGTCGGCCACGACGAATTCCGCATTGTCGACGCCCACCACTCCCAGATTAGGGTGTAGCGTGGTAAACGGGTAATCCGCAATCTTGGGCCGCGCGTTGGACGTAGCTGCAAGAAAGGTCGATTTTCCCGCGTTTGGCATACCCAGCAAGCCCACATCGGCGATTAGCTTGAGACGCAGCCAAATCGTACGATCAATGCCTGCCTGCCCCGGATTTGCACGGCGGGGCGCCTGATTGGTGGCGGATTTGAAGTGCAAGTTGCCGAAACCGCCATTGCCGCCCTTGGCCAGCAGAACGCGCTGGCCCACTTCGGTCAGATCGCAGATGACCGTTTCCTCGTCTTCGTCCAGAATCTCGGTGCCGACAGGCACGCGCAAGACAATGTCATCACCGTCCTTGCCGGTACGTTGCTGCCCCCTGCCCGGCTGGCCGTTCTTGGCGAAGAAATGCTGTTGATAGCGGAAGTCGATCAGGGTGTTCAGCCCGTCCACAACTTCGACCCAGACGGAACCGCCCTTACCACCGTCCCCCCCATCAGGGCCGCCGTATTCGATGTACTTTTCGCGCCGAAAGCTGACGCAGCCGCCACCTCCGGCCCCGGACCGGATGTAGACCTTTGCAAGATCGAGAAATTTCATGTGTGTCCCCTACTGCAAAGGCCCCATCGGCCACAAGTCAGAGTTTTTTACTGTACGTCCAGGTGGGCACATTCGCATCACGCGCCACCGAATAGCTTTCTGCATCGCCAAGATACTGGAACCCGCAATGGGTCAGAACCCGGGCAGAGGCCGGATTGTCCTGGAACACGCTGGCAAACATGGTCGCGTTCTCCAGCGGGTTGGCATTCACCAGCGCTTCGACAGCCATAGAGGCAATGCCGGTATTCCAATAGATCGGCGCAACCCAATAGCCGACTTCTGACTGATTCCGATCCAGCCGTTTCAGCGTGATCAGACCAATCAGCTCCGGGCCACCATCCTTGGTGGCATCCATGACCCAGACATCCTCGTTCCGGTCTTCAGCCATTGAGCGCGTGACAAAAGCTTCGGTCGAGCCTGGGGCCAAAGGATGTGCAATACTGGTTGTCATGCGTGCCACACGCTCATCACCGGCATAATGCTCGATCAGCCCCATATCCGACCGACGCAGAGGGCGCAGATCGAACCGCTCGGTTTCTATGACCGGCTGATTTATTATTGCTTCAAGTTTCATGGGTGTGTTCCTCCTCCGAACAACACGAAAAGTACGGACGCAACCGTAAGACCCGCCAACGTCCACATCAGATATTTTTCAACTGGCCGTCCTTCAACCGCGTGGGCAATTCTATCGCCCGCAAAAGTCCAGATCGGATGAAGAACCACCTGACAAAACAACAAACAAAGAGCGATCGTAATCGTCGCTTCAAAACTGGGCGTGCCCGCGGCCACAAACCCGGTGAAACCGGCAATGATCATGGCCCAGGCTTTGGGATTGAGCGGATGAACAATCAATCCCGCCAGAAAGCCGGGGGCCCTCCCCTCGGACTGTTGTCGCGACAACCGCGTGTTGGCAATTTTCCACGCCAACCACATGATATAGGCCGCTGACGCGTATTTAAGTACCGTAAACACCTCAGGTGCCTGATCCGCGAGATGCAGTAACCCAAAACCAATCGGCCAAATGATCAACTGCTTCCCCAGAATTACCCCCCCGACAAAAGGTAATGCTGCCCGAAAGCCATAGCGCGCACCCGTTCCCAACAGGACCATGTTGGCCGGTCCCGGCGTGCCGACCTGGCTGGCGGCAAAAATCAGGAAACTGGTGGTTGCGACTGTCATCTGTTTGATTGATCACGACTGCGTTAGAACGAAAAAGGGACCGGCACTTTGTGCCGGTCCCCCATGAATTTTTCTTAAACCTTCTGGGTTTCGGCTTACTCTGCGGCCTCCGCCACTGGCAGGACCGAAATGAAGGTGCGGTTTTTAAGTCCTTTATGGAACTTAACGGCGCCATCGGTGGTTGCAAAGATGGTGTGATCCTTGCCCATACCTACGCCTTCGCCCGGCCAGAACTTGGTGCCGCGCTGACGCACGATGATGTTACCTGCGATAGCGGCCTGGCCACCATACAGTTTTACGCCAAGGCGACGACCAGCTGAGTCGCGACCGTTACGGGAGGAACCGCCAGCTTTTTTATGTGCCATTCTCTCTCTCCTTAGCCTTTGGCCAGTTCTTTGGCCTGCTCAACCCATTCGGGCTTCACTTTGACCGTTTCGATAGCAGCAATCTGCTCGTCCGACAAGGCGGCCAGAGCTGCAAAGCTTTCGATACCGGCCTCGTTCAGCTTCTTGGCAGCGGCTGGGCCGACGCCAGTCAGCGCGGTCAGATCGTCCGCAGCAGCAGAGGGTGTATCGGCTTTGGCTTCAGCTTTCTTTACAGGCTTTGCCGCCGGAGCAGAGTCGCCTGCCGGAGCGGATCCGGTTGCAGCCTTGATGCCCGACTTGTCAGCGCCCGACGCAAGAATGTCGGTGATCTTGACCAGAGTCAGTTTCTGACGGTGGCCAACGGTACGCTTCGAGCTGTGCTTACGACGGCGCTTGACGAACTTGATGACCTTGTCACCTTTGACCTGTTCGATCACTTCGGCCTGTACGCCTGCGCCTTCAACGAAAGGTGCGCCAACAACCGGAGCGTCACCGCCCAGCATCAGAACATCGTTGAATTGAACTTTTTCTCCTGCGTCGGCAGCCAGTTTTTCAACGCGGAGCATATCGCCCGCCTGAACCTTGTACTGCTTGCCGCCAGTCTTGAGGACCGCAAACATGCGTCTTTCCTTTTCATATCCGCGTTCTGTGGTCCCCTGAACCGGGTGTTGCTGGCTTAAGCCACCTCGAACAGCGAGCCCTTTTCGGGCTGTGTGACTGACCCTGTGACGATGTCGAATGGGTCAAATAATAACGATACCCGGCGCGGAAAACCGGCCGGGATGCGCGCTTATCCATAGAACGTCGTAAAAAGTCAACACCAAAGCGATGTCAAAGATCAGACGCTCTGAGCGTCTGGGCAACCGCCCGCCCCATCCGGAACGAGATGTCGTTGAACATGCGGTCAAAACCGTCGAACAACGCTTCATTCAGGGCGCGACCCGTTTCGGTTCTGGAAAACGCGATATTCTCGCGCATCTGGGTCTCGTCCAAAGGCCGGTAGGCCATCAGCAGAAAAGAATACAGCCACGCCTCGGTTTCGGCGGCGCGGCTCTTTTTCTGGGAAAGAAGCTCGGCCAGCAATTCCTGATCGTCGCCTTGCGCGTCAACATCGAGACCCCGAAAGAAGTTGTAGTCTGAACTCAGAGCCCCCTGAACGTTCTTGTCGATAAGGTCATTTGCCTGAATGTACTCATCGACCAACTCAAAGCGAGTCGTGTTTCGTTTGACGGAATCGTATGCTTCACGGGCCATGTCCTCTATGGCCTGGTCTGACATCGCCTGCCGGGCCGAGTTTTCCAGCGCCACAATCGTCTGACCGAGATCGCTTTCGAAAAACAAGATCGCCTGATCAAGCTGCGCATCAGACAAACCTGCTTCAAACGCATCCGTCAGTTGTTTTTGCATCCAATCCGGATCGTAAATGTCCCTGACCTGCGCTTCAAAGAACGCGCCGCCAGTCTTGTCCAACAACGTTTCGTCAAGTTCCTCGCGGTGCACCTGCCCTTCCTGTACGAGAATTTCCATCACATGCGACAGGTGCATGGCCTGCGCCAACCGGTCAACCTTTTGATCGGCCTGCAAGGGTACACCCCACAGAACAACTACAATCGCCAAAAAAACGCGGCGCATCAAATATCCTGTGCAGGATGCAATTCGGCCATTCGGGCCGCAAGAACTTCGAACCGCATGGCCATGATTTCGTACTGGATCGCGTTCAGCAATTCATACACTTCCTGCATCAAGGGTTGTTCCAATGCTTCGACATAGGTAACGACATCCGCATCAGAAAAATCCTGATAGGTGTAAGCTGCCCCTGCAAGGCTGGACAGTTGGAGAGACTGGCGCATACCGGCTTCGTTCCGCTTCATCAGCGCACGCAATTCATCCGCATCCAGTTGCAGCTCGATGACACCTGATGCGCTGGCTGCCAGAAGGAAGCGCACCTGAATCTCTTGCAAGGCCCGCACCGCGGTGCCGGTCGAATCGATGGCATTGTTCATGCGCTTGAAACTTTCGACCCGTTCCGATCCGTCCTTGATCAGGTCCGAGATGATCATTTGCCCTTCCAACTGTTTGGCTTCATCGTCCTCAAGCATATGCGAGGCGTTTTCGGCCTCTACCAGGCGCTGCCCCAGGTCGGATGCATAAAAGTCAACCGCATGCGTCAGGGCTTCATCACTCAGAGTTTGTTCCAGGATGGAAACTGCGGTCTCGTGCATGGCGCCGACCTCAAAGACTTCGTCTGCCAGACGGGCCCAGTCCGAGCCAAATCCCTCAGGGTCGATCCCCAGCATCTGAGGGGCGGACCTCGAGCTCAGCGCGATGCTTTCCAACGCTACGTCAAACCCGGTTGTCGTCAGAAAAGCCTCAATCCGGTCCCGGTTGGCAGCGGAAAGTTCCAATGGGATAAGTACAAGCGCAAAAAGCGGGGCCAGAAACCAAAAGGCAAAGCGGCGTACAAACTGTGTCATACTTATCAGACTAGGCGTTTTATGCCTGCTGGCAACGGAAAAACCCGGGTTTCGTAAATTCCCGAATTTTCTGCTTGCACCCCTGCCCGTTCCTCACTAAATCCCCCCCTCACAGACCCCCGCGGAGAGGTGCCGGAGTGGTCGAACGGGGCGGTCTCGAAAACCGTTGTGGGTGCAAGCCCACCCAGGGTTCGAATCCCTGTCTCTCCGCCACACTGCCAATGCTGGCGCTTAGGTCAACCAGAGACTTCCCAAGGATTTACTTCTGCTGCTGCCATTCCCCGCGGATCGCTGCCCAATCCGGTCGCGGTGCCTTTGTGCAGGCATATTCTTGCCGCGTTTCGTCGGGCAATGAGCGTAGCCCGGCTTATACTCTATTCTGCTGAGAATTATTGGGAATTCCCCTTTGTTCCTGAGCTATTTTTAGCGCATCCCGGCGACACATTTTCCAAAGGAGACACACATGTCGCGTACTCTCATTCTTGCCATCGTCATCGCCGCAATTGGTGCTGGCGGGTATTTTTATCTGAAACAACCCGAACCTACACCCGCTGAACGTTTGGAAACCGCGGCAGAAGAAGCCGCCGAAGCGGTGACAGACGCGGCTTCCTCTGCTCAGGACGCTGCCTCTGACGCAGTCGATGCAGCGACCGAGAAAGCCGCTGAAGCAGCATCGTCATTGACGGACCAAGCAACTGAAGCGGCCTCTTCGGTGGCGGATCAGGCAAGCGAAGCGGCGTCATCCGTAGCGGATCAGGCCTCTGATGCCGCCCAGGAGGCTGGCGATCAGGTGGCAGCATTGGCCGGTCAGGGTCAGGAGTTGTTGAATTCATGGGTTCAGGAAGGCAAGCTGGACCCCACAAATTTCGATTATGAAGGCATTATGACATCCCTTCAGGAAAGCACTCTGGCCACTGATCTGAAGGATCAGGCGATCAAGATTGTAAATGATATCAAGGACTCACCTGAAACAATTATTCAGAAGATTCAGGAACTGACCAACTTGTTGACCCAACAGTAAAGTGATTGAGGCCGATCCACGGGTCGGCCTTTCCCAAGGGCGCATCTGCGCTGCCCCTACGTTATGGCGTCGTCGAATTGACGTCCTTCGCGGCTTTTGATTGGCTGTGCCAGACAAACAGCCCGCATCTTACCCGTACTATTGGGGGTCTTCCAGATATGGTGCGGGCTTTGCTTTAGCCATTTCGAGGATGACCCGATGACCGACCTGCCCCAGACTATGTTCGCCGCAATCCTGAAACATGACGGGTACTCCGGCACGGCCACCGGACCGGCCATTGAAAATGCCGCCGACTGGTTGGAAGAAGCAGAAGTTCCAACACCAGAACCCGGCTCCGGTCAGGTGCTGATCCGGTTGCGCGCAGCTTCGGTCAATCCGTCAGATTTGCACTTTATTAAAGGTGAATACGGACAGCCAAGGGTCAAGGGTTCACCCGCCGGATTCGAAGGTTGCGGAGACGTCGTTGCCGTCGGCAAGGGCGCCGAGGTCCTGCAAGGGCAACGCGTCGCGTTTGTCGCCGCCGGAACAGGGGCCTGGGCAGAATTTGTCGTTACACAGATGCAGATGTGCATCCCTCTGCGCCCTGATATCTCGGACGATGATGGGGCTGCTCAGATCGTTAATCCAATGACGGCGATGGCCATGGTGGATATGGCCAAGGCTGACGGCGATGCCTTTGTCGTATCAGCCGCGACCAGCCAATTGGGCAAGCTGATGTGCAGCCTTGGCCGCGATCTGGGGTTGAAGCCGATCGCTTTGGTGCGCCGGGCCGAGACGGTAGAGATGTTGAAAGACCTTGGTGCGGCCGAAGTGCTGGTGACAACCGATGAAGACGTTGTCACAAAGTTTGCGGATCTGAGCGCGCATCTGAAACCGCGCGTGTTTCTGGATGCCGTGACGGACCAGTTGTCTGAACAACTGTTCTGCGCCATGCCCAACCGGGCGCGCTGGATCAGTTATGGCAAGCTGTCAACCGAGGCGCCGACGCTGACTCAGACCGGTCAACTGATCTTTATGAGCAAGCGGATCGAAGGCTTCTGGCTGACGAACTGGATGATGTCGACCCCGCCCGCTGATCAGATGCGCGTCGTGGCCGAGGTTCAGGCCCGGTTTGCCGACGGGCGTTGGAAAACGGATGTTTCAGAACATCTTAGGCTGAAGAATCTTGTGCCAAATCTGGCAGATGCGCTGAAAAAGAGTGACGGCAAGGTGATTGTCACGTCATAGTAGAACAAACCTGCGTTACCGGACGACGGGCGCGAGCGGAACGCGACACCGACAAACCGGTCGAGGGAGGACAGTTTGGATAACGCACAGCTGCTGATCAGCGGACTGGCAAACGGATGTGTCTATGGCCTGATCGCCCTTGGCTTTGTTCTGATCTACAAGGCGACCGAGGCGGTGAATTTCGCCCAAGGTGATTTCATGATGCTGGGGGCCTTTGTGACCATCGGCCTGACCAACACCGAGTACATGGGTCTGCCGTTCTGGCTGGCCTTGCCGCTGTCATTGGGGATCATGGGTGCATTGGGCTATCTTCTGGATCGCCTGATCATCCGACGTCTTTTTGGGGAAAGCCAGACCGCCGTTGTTATCCTGACCATCGCCCTTGGCTTTGTGATCCGCTTTGCGGCCGGGTTGATCTGGGGGCACGAACCGCAAACGCTGCAGAACCCGCTTGCGGGCAGAGAGGTGCGCTTTGGAGGCCTTGTGCTTGGTATGGAAGATGTTGCCGTAATCGTCGTGACCATCCTGCTGACATGGGGCCTTTACGTCTTTTTCAACCGCACCAAACTTGGCCTTGGGATGCAGGGGGCGTCGCAAAACCAGCTGGCAGCTTATTACATGGGCGTGCCTGTCAAGCGGGTCCAGGGATTCATATGGGCGCTGGCCGGAGTCGTTGCGGGGATTGCGGGCATTCTGTTCGCCGCCAAGGGCGCGGTGGATCCGACAACCGGATTGCTGGGCATCAAGGCATTTGCCGCCGCCGTCATCGGCGGGTTCGGAAGCCTGCCCGGTGCGTTGACTGGTGGACTTATCGTCGGGGTGATCGAACCTTTTGCCAGCCGCTATATCGCGGCGGGTTACAGCCAGATCGCGCCATACGCCCTGCTGCTTGCCGTGCTGATCTTTCGACCCAACGGGTTGTTCAGTCAGGTTCGGGTCAAAAAGGTCTGAGCCATGCGGATCGTCTTCAAAACAGGCTACATGCAGGATATCCATCCATGGAAAGACCGCTATCAGCTTGTCCTGTATCTGATCCTTCTGACAGTTGTTGCCGCAGCCCCCTGGTGGCTTGATGAGTTTTATCTGGGTGAGCTGACCAACGTCCTGATTTGGGCTATTGCCGGGTTGGGCCTGATGATCCTGACCGGGCACACGGGGCAAGTCAGTCTGGGCCACGCGGCCTTTCTGGCCTTTGGCTGTTATGCCAACGTCGCCCTGATCGAAGCCGGGGTGCCCTTTCTGGTTGCTTTCCCGCTGGCCGGCGTTCTGACCGGGATAGCAGGCGTGACGGTCGCGATCCCTGCCCTGCGGCTGCACGGAATCTATCTTGCCATCTTCACCATGGCGCTTTCCATCCTGATGGATGACATCATCGTTCTGTCCGAACCCATCACCGGCGGCGTTGCGGGCAAATATGTCGGCGGGGTCGAAATCTTCGGCCATCTGGTGGACCGCTGGGGAACGCCCGATCAGTTTTTCTGGCTGGTCCTGACCGTCGCCGTGCTGGTCACACTGGGATATATCAACCTGCTGCGCGCGCCTTTGGGGCGCAGCTTCATCGCGGTGCGCGACTCTGAGGTTTCGGCCCAGGCGATGGGCATCGATATCGCGCGGACAAAGATGATCTCTTTCGCATTGTCCTGCGCAGTGACGGGCTGGGCCGGGGCACTGATGGGGCTGTTTGCCGGAGCGTTCAACAACGAAACCTTCAGTGTTCTGATCTCGATCCAATTGTTGATGATGATCGTCATCGGTGGGCTGGGGTCGATCCACGGCGCGTTTCTGGGCGCGATCGTGATCGGGTTCCTACCGCAGTTTTTGTCGATCTCAAAAGAATATGCCGGGGCCCTGTTCGGTGGCAATACGGTGGCCATTCCGGGATTGGAGTTCGGCATCTTCGGAATGATCCTGATCGCCTTCATCCTGTTCGAACCCATGGGGATTTACGGCCGCTGGCTTAAGATCCGTACATGGTTCGAATTGTTCCCGTTCTATCGAAAGGACATGTTCAAACGTCAAAAATCCTACCTCAAAACGGAACGTCTGAGATGAGCTTGCTGAAGTTTGAAAACGTCACTCTGAAATTCGGCGGTCTGACGGCGGTGGATGACCTGTCATTTGATGTTCGGGAAGGTGAGGTTTTTGCCATTGTCGGCCCAAACGGTGCGGGCAAGTCAACTGTTTTCAACCTGATTTCCCGGTTCTACGATCCTTTTGAAGGAGCGATCCAGTTTGACGGTCATGATCTGCTTCAGGTCAAACCGTCCGGCGTCGCCGCCTATGGTGTTGCGCGGACCTTTCAGAATATCGAACTGTTCGAACACGCGACCGTTCTGCAAAACCTGCTGGTCGGACGGCACCGCCACCGCAGGACAAACCTGATTTCCGAGATTCTGTTCACCCCGTCCGCAAAGCAACAGGAACTGGAAAACCGCGAGAAAGTCGAACGGATCATCGACTTTCTCGACCTGCAAGCCTATCGCGACAAGATGATATCGGGGCTTCCCTACGGCGTACGCAAAGTGGTTGAAGTTGCCCGCGCTTTGGCAACCGACCCCAAATTGCTGCTGCTGGATGAACCGGCCTCGGGGTTGTCCGTCGAAGAGACAACAGACATGCGTTGGTGGATCGATGATATCCGACGACAGATGGGCATCACCGTTTTGATGGTAGAACATGACATGGGGTTGGTCTCCGGCGTGTCAGACCGGGTTCTGGCCATGGCAGATGGTGCTAAACTGGCGCTTGGAACCCCGGCCGAAGTTCAATCGCACCCGGCGGTGATTAAAGCTTATCTGGGGAAAGCCTCATGAGCCTGCCAATCCTGAAAATCCGAAATGTCGAATGTTTTTATGGCCCGATAATGGCCATTCGCGGTGTTTCGCTGGACGTTCACGAAGGAACGATTGCCTCGATCCTTGGCGCAAATGGTGCAGGCAAAACGACATTGATGAAAACCGTCTCGGGTGTGATGGACCCGGAAAAGGGCACGATTACCTTTGATGGCGACGACATTCAGGGGGCTGAGCCGCATACAGTCGTCCAGCGCGGGATTGTGCATGTGCCCGAAGGGCGTGAGGTATTTCCTCTACTAACCGTCGATGAAAACCTGAGCCTCGGAGCGTATACTCGCTCGGACAAAGCGCAGATCGCCCAGGACCGCGACCTTGTTTTCAGTTATTTCCCTGTTCTGAAAGATCGCCGCACGCAAGAGGCCGGCACCCTGTCAGGTGGGCAACAACAGATGCTGGCGATCGGACGTGGGCTGATGGCCCGCCCCCGCATCATGCTGCTGGATGAACCGTCACTGGGTCTGTCGCCGCTACTGGTACAAGAGATATTCGGCATTCTGAAACGTCTGAACGAAGAACAGCATATGACAATGCTGCTGGTCGAGCAGAACGCCAATGCAGCATTGGAACTGGCGCATCATGGTTACGTGATGGAGGTTGGACGCATCGTCATGGACGGCGCTGCGGATGAGTTACTGAAGTCCGAGGATATCCAGAACTTCTATCTAGGCGTGCGGGAAGAAGGCGCGCGCGAAAACCGCCGGTGGAAACGCAAAAAGACGTGGAGGTAAGCAAGATGGATGCAACGCCCCTCGCCCCGCAGATCAGGATCAACGGCATTGAACTTAATGCAACCCCCGGACAACGCCCGTTGCGTGTGGATGGGTACACAACCATCAGTGCGCTGTTTCAAAGCCGTTGTGCGGAACTGGGGGATCGAACAGCCCATCGTGAAAAGGACTTGGGCATCTGGAAGTCATATTCCTGGGCCGACTACTGGCGGCGCGCCAAGTGGATCGGGCTCGCCCTGCGAAAGCTGGGTTTGGAACGCGGAGACGTTGTTTCAATCCTGTCCGAGGACCGCAAGGAATGGATGTGGTTCGACATGGGCATTCAGTGCGTCGGGGGCATTTCTTCTGGCGTCTACACCACGGATTCCGCCAATCAGTTGCAATATCTGGTCAATGACAGTGGCAGCAAGTTCCTGATCGTCGAGGACGAAGAACATCTGGACAAGTTTCTTGAAGTCGAGAGTCAAGTTCCGGACCTGGTCAAGGTGATCATACTGGAGGGCGAAGGCTTGCATGAACTGACCCATCCACGCTGCATGATAATCGACGATCTTTACGCTTTGGGCCAGCAGGTCGAAACCGAAGATCCGGGACGGTTCGAAGCCGAAATCGCACAGGCCAAACCTCAGGACACAGCTTTGCTGGTTTACACATCCGGCACCACCGGCCAACCCAAGGGTGCGATGCTAAGCCATGAAAACATCCTGGCTGGCATTGAGGCCGGTGCCTGGTCATTGCCAACGCAGGCCAGTGACGAACAGCTGTGTTTTCTGCCGCTCTGTCATATTCTGGAACGCGACGTATCTGTCTATTTTCCGCTGGCCGCCCGCTGCACCGTGAACTTCGCGGAAAGCCCCGAGACGGTTTTTGCAAATCTGCAAGAGGTCTCGCCTTCGACCTTCACGGCAGTACCGAGAGTTTGGGAAAAGATCTATGCGCATGTGCAAATCCTGGCGCAGGATGCAACGTCGCTGGGTCGAATGGCATACGGTCTTGCCCTGAAGGCCGGCGCGCGCCGGGCCGAATACGTGAGTTCGGGAAAACCCGTTCCCCCCGCCATCGCGGCCCGGTTCTGGTTTTGGGATCAGTTGGTTCTGAAGAATTTGCGCCGGATGCTGGGCTTGGACAAGCTGCGCCGGGGTGGCACGGGTGCTGCCCCTATCTCGGCGGATTTGTTGAAATGGTACTGGGCCATCGGAGTGCCGATCGTCGAGGGCTTCGGCATGACCGAAACGTCCGGCCTTGCGACACTCAACACCGTTGAAAGCAACAAGATCGGAACCATCGGAAAGGTCGTCCCGGGGTGCGATATCCGTATCTCGGACGAAGGTGAAATTCAGCTCAAGGGCATGAACATCTTTCAGGGCTATTGGCGCAATAACGCAAAGACGGCGGAAAGCTTTACCGCCGATGGCTGGCTGCGCACCGGCGATATGGGACGTATCGACAAGGACGTGTTCGTTACCATCACCGGCAGGTTGAAAGACATCATCATCACCGCCGGTGGCAAGAACATCACCCCGGCCGAAATCGAGAGCCTGCTGAAGTTCAGCCATTACATCTCGGACGCGGTTATCATTGGTGACAAGCGTAAATACCTCACGGCGTTGATCATGATCGATCAGGAAAACGTCGAGAAATATGCGCAAGACCAGAAGATCCCATTCTCGAACTTTGCCTCGCTTTGTGCCGCGTCCGAAATCAGGGATCTGATC
The DNA here is from genome assembly GCF_059612005.1 of Ruegeria sp. CDSA141. Taxonomy (NCBI): domain Bacteria; kingdom Pseudomonadati; phylum Pseudomonadota; class Alphaproteobacteria; order Rhodobacterales; family Roseobacteraceae; genus Ruegeria; species Ruegeria sp. CDSA141. The sequence goes on along the minus strand of NZ_JBXWPT010000002.1, from coordinate 428,051 downwards.
GGTTCCGAAGTCGAAACCGTCAATACGAAGTTTGCAAGAGTTGAACAGATCAAGGATTTTCGCTTGATCGACGTTTTGCTGACCGCCGAAGATGACGAGCTTACCGCCACGATGAAACTGAAACGCGGTCTGGTGGAAAAGAAACACGGACATCTGATTGAAGACATGTACACTTAGGCAAAGAGTTTTCGGGAGGAGAAAGATGAAGAAGTCACTCAAATGGTTGGTCGCAGCCACGGCGTTGACCGCCTCGGCAAGCATCGGCTCGGCTCAGACACAGGGCGTTACGGACGACGAGATAGTCATTGGGTCCGTCAACGACCTGAGCGGCATCTTTGCCGCAGTGGGTGTTCCGGCGACCAAGGGTGCCAACGTGGTATTCGACCGGGTGAACGAAGCCGGTGGCATTCACGGGCGCAAGGTCCGCTATGTGGTCGAGGACAACGGCTATCAGATGCCGCGTGCGATGCAGGGCTACAACAAGCTGCTGAACCGAGACGGGGTGTTCGCGATGCTGCAATCGCTGGGCACGCCGATGAACATGGCGGGGTTCAAGTTGTTGGATCCCAAGGGCATTCCCAATGTTGCGCCTCTGACTGCTGCGCGTCAGATGTTGCAGGAACCGATGCGGAACAAATTCACGTCCTTCTCGACCTATTTCGATCAGGCGCGTATTGGCGTGAAATATCTGGCCGGCGAATTCGGATCAAAGACGGTTTGCACCATGTATCTGCCAACAGATTTCGGTGAGGAAATCCTGGAAGGCAGCAAGGCCGGAGCCGAAGAAGCCGGTATCGCTTTTGGATCTGAAACAACCCACAAGCCGGATGAGACGGATTTTGTCGGATCGCTCAGCAAGCTCAAGGAAGAGGGCTGCGATATCGTCACCATGGCGCTTGGGGTACGGCAGGCGATCACCGTAGTTGGCACGGCCAAGAAGATGGGCCTGACGGACATGAAGTTCCTCGGCACTTCGGCCAGTTTCCTGACTGTTGTGGCACAGGTTCCCGGTGGAGTGACCGATGGATTCTATGCAGCGGCCTCGTGGCAGGATCTTTGGGCGCGTGCGGATCAATCTGCCCCGGCGGCATTTATCGAAGAATACAAGGCCGCCACGGGCGAAGACCCGGTTGGATTCGCCATGTTGGGCTATTCCGCTGCTGAAATGATGGTCAAAGCACTAGAGGCCGCGGGCCCTGACCTGACGCATGACAGCTTTATCGAAGCGATGGAGTCACTGGACTATCAGGATGACCTGGTCGGCAACCATATTTCCTATGGCCCGGACGATCACCAGGGGGCGGATACAGTTTTCGTCAATGTCGTTGAAAACGGCGCGTGGAAACTTGTTTACGAAGAATAGTTTTACAGACAAAGCAAAGCAAAAAAGGGCTCGCATGTGCGAGCCCTTTCTTATTGGGTTTTCCCGGCGAATTAACGCTTGGAGAACTGGAAGGAACGGCGGGCTTTGCGCTTACCGAATTTCTTACGTTCCACAACGCGGCTGTCACGGGTCAGGAAGCCGGCCGCTTTCAGAGCGCCACGCAGGTTGGGATCGTACAGTTGCAGCGCTTTCGAGATGCCGTGCTTGACCGCACCGGCCTGACCGGTCAGGCCACCGCCTTTGACGGTTGCAACGACGTCGAACTCACCTTCAACACCAGCAACCTGGAACGGCTGGCGCAGGATCAGTTGCAGAACGGGACGTGCAAAATACTTGTCCTGGTCTTTGCCATTTACGGTAACCTTGCCGGAGCCGGGTTTGATCCAGACGCGGGCAACAGCGTCTTTACGCTTGCCGGTGGCATACGAACGACCCAGCTCGTCACGTACGGGTTCACGCACGATGACTTCTTCGGCCACAACCTCAACGCCTGCGACGGCGCCCAGCTCTTCGAGAGTATTGATCTGATCAGCCATGGTCATTAGCTCCGGGTGTTTTTCTTGTTCATGGATGCAACATCCAGAACTTCGGGCGCTTGCGCCTCATGGGGATGCTCGGCACCGGCATAAACGCGCAGGTTGGTCATAATCTGACGCGACAGGCGGTTGCCCGGCAGCATGCGTTTGACGGCTTGGGTCACGACGCGCTCAGGGTGTTTGCCTTCGAGGATCTGCTGCTTGGTCCGCGACTTGATGCCACCCGGATGACCCGTGTGCCAGTAGAAGTTTTCTTCGCGCTTCTTGCCGGTCATCTGGATTTTGTCAGCGTTGATCACGATGACGTTGTCGCCCATGTCCATGTTCGGGGTGAACGACGCTTTGTGCTTGCCACGCAGGCGCATGGCGACGATCGAGGCAAGACGACCCAGAACAACGCCCTCGGCGTCGATCAGGATCCATTTCTTGTCGATGTCTGCAGGTGTTGCAGAAAAGGTTTTCATGGCAGGATAGTCCTGTTTGATGTGAAAGACCGCCCCAGCGGAGCGGCCCGAATTCGATGGATGCGTATCTAGACACCCATGATTGCCACGTCAAGCGACCCAATGCTAATTAAATATAATCAAAACAACAACTTGCAAAATAGGTATTATTTTACCCCATATTTCTGAATTGGAATTCTCCCAATTTCAACACTCTGATACACTAGATTAGACTTTATCGCGTCAAGCCACGGAGAGTTGCATGCAGGATTTAATGCACACAATTGAAAGCTACGGTGCCGCCTGGCAGGAAAAATCCTCGGGAAAACGGCTTGAGTTCTTGGCGCATTGTTTTGCGGAAAACGGGCGATATGTGGATCCAACAGCTGATGTTTCGGGGCGTGAGCGGTTGAATGCTCATATTGGAGAGATTCTTGAAAGCTCGAATGGGCGCGTCGAAATCACCAGCAGTCCGGTTTCGCACCACGATGTCGTTCACTTCACGTGGCATATGGTGGCGCCCGACGGCGCAATCATGGTGGCCGGGCATGATTTCATTCGATTGGACGAAGATGGAAAGATCACCCATCTGGCCGGATTCTTTGGCGATCCGCCCCCGCTGACCTGAATGCTAGACGCTGATCTGTTCAGGCGGATTGTCCAGCAAAGCGCGCAACCTCAGCATTGCATCCTCGAACCGTTCCAGCGAAACATGCCCATTCATTGCGATGCGTACTGCGTTTGGCGCCCGTCCATCGCGCAGGGCAAATTCATCCGCCGATCTGAGTTGAATACCTTCCCGTTCTGCCGCACGGCTGAACGCAGCAGAGCGCCAACCTGACGGCAGGTTCAGCCAGACAAAGGGCACGTCCGGAGCCCAGTTCAGATCAAATCCCCCCAGCGCATTGACAGTGATCCGAACGTAGTCGCCCATCCGCTTGCGTACATCCTGGGCAATTTGACGGGTACGCGGATCCGACAGCAGCAACCGCGTGAGCTCGGCCAGCGGCTGGGCAAGGCCAAAATACCCATATTCGGCAGATCGACGCAGATCGACGCTACGATCCTTTGGGGCAATGGCGAAACCCACGCGCAAAGCCGGGGTGAGGATCTTTGAAATTGATGAAACGTGCCATCCGCGTTCCGGAGCAAGCGCACGATAACTGGGTTCTCGCGCCTCTCCCATGCGATAGCAATCGTCTTCTATGATTTGAAGGTCGAAACGCCGCGCGACGTCCACCACCTCTTTCCGGCGTTCCAGCGGCGTGTGAACCCCGGTGGGGTTTTGAACCTCTGGCGAAACACAGATGGCCTGAGCATTGGTTTGTCGCAAAACATGCTCCATGGACGCAGGATCAATGCCCCATTTGTCCATTTTGATTCCGATGACTTCGGCGCGCATCAACTCCCCTGCCCGGCGAAACCCGGCGTAAGAGAGGTCTTCGACCAGCACAATCGGTCTGGGTCCGCGTAGGATGGTCTGAAACACCAGACACAATCCGTTCTGGCCGCCATGGGTCAAAACGATGTCATCATGTGAGAGCGGACCCAGTGGCAAATCTGACAACCAATCCACAACTGATTGCCTCATGGGTTTGTATGCGTCCCGCGTGGGGTAATTCAGAAAAAGCCCGGGGTCAGCTTGCGCAACCTTTTGCAGGCATTCCCGGATAAGCGCGACCTGCCCTGCATCCGGCAGGCGTGGGCTGAACAAACTGACATTGGCGTTGTATTTGTCATCCTTCATATACAGTTGCCTGGCCCAGACATCGTCCAGAATCGGAGATTTTGGCGGGGCTACAAATGTACCACGCCCAACCTCGGCGTGGAGCAAGCCCTCATCGGTCAGGATCGTGTAGGCCCGTGCGACTGTACCAGGTGTGATTTGCAACCGGTAAGCCAGTTCGCGCACCGGGGGAAGCTTAGCACCGACATCCAATGTCTTGTCATCAATAGCTTTCCGTATCGCGTCAGCAACCAATGTATATTTGGGACCCTTGGATTTTGGCAGAGCGTCCGGCCAAATTGTATCCATTACAATTCTTCCTTTGCCTTTGGCACAATTCTGAATGTATCAAACCTATGTACCAAATGGTACTGTTTTGTGTCAATACAATTTGAAAGGATTTCTGAGATGACACGCACAATGCACACCCCCGCCCTTCTGCTGCTGAACGACAGCCCACGGCTGCCTCTGCTCGCTGCTCTGGCCGTGCGGTTTGCGGCGGCGGTCACTCAATGGGAACGCCGTCGCCGCAGTCGTGTCAATCTGGGCTATCTGGATGACCGTTTGCTGCAGGACGTCGGGCTGACCCGCCATCAGGCCGGCCGGGAAACAAAGCGCTTTTTCTGGCAGCCTTGACTGATCCCCAGTCCCAATTATTGGGACCTCTTCCTGGGCCGGGGCCTGTCCCCGGCCTTTTTTATCCGAAATTCGCGGCAGCGGACCCTGCTGGCGGCAGGGAATAGGTCATCGTTGCCCGCGCAACCGGAAGATCGCCGCCATCCGAGTACAAAAGCACATCCCCAACGGCCAGTGTTTTTCCTAGCTTCAACAGACGACAGGTCGCAATCATATCGGCGCCGCCTTCCGGTTTGCGCAGGAAATCAAAGGAGCTGTTCGTTGTAACGGCCAATGACTGACGCCCCTTACGCGCAAGAACCATCGCATAGACACTGACATCGGCCAGCCCGAACATGGACGGGCCTGATACCGTGCCTCCGGGGCGCAGGTGTTGGTCCTGAACCACAAGGCGCATGGTGATCGTGTCTTCGGTCAAGTCTTCGACGACGAAATCCTTGCGCACCTGAGGGAACACCTCTTTGAGGTATTGTGACAGTTCGTCCCGATTCATTTCCAAAGCCATACTTCCCCTCCTGCTCTTGCCGACCTAGAGTTGGCCCAACTTGGGATCGGAGGGCAAGATGACAATTCTGGAACGTAACGACACTGGCGCGGTTGCAAGACTTAAGATGAACGCACCGGACCGGCTGAACGCGCTGAGTTATGAGATGCTGGCTGCATTGCAGGCCGAACTTGATGCACTGCGCGAGGACAGCTCGATCCGGGCCGTGGTCCTGTCGGGGGCAGGAAAGGCGTTTTGTGCCGGGCATGATCTGAAACAGATGACCGCCGGACGCCAATCAGAAGATGGCGGCAAGACATACTTTCAGGACCTCTTTTCCCGCTGCGCCCGGATGATGATGTCCATCCAATCCCTGCCCCAACCTGTTATCGCGCAAGTCCATGGCATTGCGACCGCCGCCGGGTGTCAGTTGGTTGCAACCTGTGACATGGCCGTGGCTGCGGAAGGGACACGGTTTGGCGTCAACGGAGTCAATATCGGCCTTTTCTGTTCCACGCCGATGGTGGCGCTCAGCCGAAATATTCCCAGAAAGCAGGCCTTTGAAATGCTGACCACCGGCGAGTTCATCTCAGCGAAACGCGCCGCCGAGTTGGGTCTGGTAAATCGTGTCGTTCCGGAAACGCTGCTGGAACAAGAAGCCAACGGGCTGGCGGAACTGGTCGCATCCAAGCTTGGCGTGGCCGTGAAGATCGGGAAAGAAGCGTTCTATCAACAGCTGCAAATGCCTTTGGATCAGGCTTATGACTATACCGGAGACGCAATGGCGCAGAATATGTTGTACCGCGATACAGAAGAAGGCATTTCCGCCTTTATTGAAAAGCGCCCCCCGAATTGGACCCAATGACGCAATTGTTTTGAACATTTTTTGCCACTGTTTTCATTTTAGCACTTTCCAAAAGGGCAACTCTGTGGCAAAGCTGGGTCGAGGCTAAGGCCTCAGTACACTTTTGGGTCGCCGTGGGCGGAAGGTCCCTCCAGCTGGTCTCTCTCACCAGCGCTGACATTCCCGCAGCGGCGACCCCAAGACCCTCCCACTGAAACAGTCACAAAAAATACGGCAGTTGCGCCTGTGTGTGCGGTGCCCTATGTGGCTGCACATGACACAAGTTTTGCATATCGTTGGCGGTGGAATGGCCGGGTCCGAAGCGGCCTGGCAAGCCGCTGAAATGGGCGTTGACGTGATCATTCATGAAATGCGCCCCACTGTTGGCACTTTTGCACATCAAACCGGAAACCTGGCGGAAATGGTGTGTTCAAACTCTTTCCGATCAGATGACGATGAACAAAATGCCGTGGGTCTGCTGCACTGGGAAATGCGTGCCGCCAATGGGTTGATCATGACCACAGCCCATGCACATCGCCTGCCAGCCGGTGGTGCGCTCGCCGTGGACCGCGATCCCTTTGCCGAAGATGTCACCGCAAAACTCCGCGCACATCCGCGTGTGACGATTACCGACGAAGAAGTGACCGCCCTTCCCGACGATGGACTGTGGATCTTTGCGACCGGTCCGTTGACCTCACCTGCACTGGGGGAAGCAATCCGGGCCGAGACAGGATCTGACGCGCTGGCATTTTTCGATGCAATCGCGCCGATTGTCTACGCCGACAGCATCGACATGAGCAAAGCTTGGATGCAATCCCGGTACGACAAAGGTGAGACCGAGGAAGAACGCACGGCTTATCTGAACTGCCCGATGGACCGTGATCAATACGAAGCTTTCATAGACGCCCTTCTGGCTGCGGACAAAACCGAGTTTCACGAGGGTGAAACTGCAGGTTATTTTGATGGCTGTCTTCCAATTGAAGTCATGGCCGAACGCGGACGCGAGACCTTACGCCACGGTCCGATGAAGCCGGTAGGACTGACAAATCCTCATGCGCCTGATGTCAAACCTCACGCCGTGGTTCAGCTTCGACGGGACAACGCGTTGGGAACATTGTTCAACATCGTGGGGTTCCAGACCAAGATGAAATACGGAGCCCAGACCGACGTGTTCCGCAGGATCCCCGGTCTGGAAAACGCCAGCTTTGCTCGTCTCGGCGGCATTCACCGCAACACGTTCATCAACTCTCCCACCCTGCTCGATGCACAGATGCGGTTGAAATCCAAGCCCAACATCCGCTTTGCCGGCCAGATTACGGGCGTCGAAGGTTATGTTGAAAGTGCCGCGATGGGATTGCTTGCCGGTCGCACGGCCGCCGCGGAAATACTGGGGCGTGAATTGCCCGAAGTGCCCAAAGACAGTGCAATGGGTGCGTTGATCCATCACATTACCGGAGGGGCCGAAGCCAAGACGTTTCAACCGATGAACGTAAACTTCGGCCTATTCCGCCCCGTAGACGGCCTGAAAGGCGGGCGGCGGGGCCGGAAGGACCGGTACAAAGCCTATACCGATCGCGCCAAGGCAGAATGGCAAACATGGTTGGATCAATGCTGACTGGACGCGCGACATGCTCTCGGCCTAGCATGCCGGGATGAGCGACAAGTTCCTGGACAACACCTACAATCTCGACACGCCCAAAGACACTGAAACGCACTATCAGAACTGGGCTGCGACCTACGAAAAAGAGGTCGCGGAACAGGGATATGCAACCCCGGGACGGGTGGCCGCGGCATTGTGGAAATTCCACCCTCACCCCCAAACGCCAATTCTGGATTTCGGCTGTGGAACCGGGCTTTCCGGTCTCGCCTTGCGGGCGGCGGGATTTGAAGTCATCGACGGTATCGATCCTACCCCCAAAATGCTGGAAGAGGCAGAGGCCAAGGGTGTTTACCGAACCCTGACCGGTTTTGACATCACCAAGCCAGCCCTTCTCAGGCGCGGCGCGTATTCGTTGATCACGGCCATTGGTGTCATCGGCCAGGGCGCGGCGCCACCCGAGACATTCGACCTGTTGATGCACGCCTTGCCCAAAGGTGGGTTGCTTGCGTATTCCTTGAACGATCATGGGCTGGCAGATCACAAATTCACCTGCCGACTGACGGATTGGGTCGACATGGGGGCAGCACGTTTTCTATTTCGTGAATACGGGCCACACTTGCCCGGTATCAACCTTAACTCTGACGTGTATGTATTAGAAAAAGCGTGACTTTCGTAACGCGTTTCGCGCCATCCCCGACCGGTCCACTTCACCTTGGGCACGCCTATTCTGCGATGATCGCCAGCGACATGGCCAGATCCGAAAATGGACAGTTCTTGCTGCGCATCGAAGATATCGATCAGTCCCGCTCGCGTCGGCATTGGGAGGATCAGATCTACGATGACCTCAAATGGTTGGGGCTGACCTGGCCGAAACCGGTTTTGCGTCAATTAGATCGGCTGAGTATCTATGATCGAGCGTTGGATCGGTTGTGGAAAAGGGGTCTTCTGTATCCCTGCGTCTGTAACCGCAAAGATATTGCTGCCGCCGCAAGCGCCCCCCAAGAAGGTGCGCCCTTGCTTGGACCAGATGGGATAATATATCCCGGAACATGTCGAAATGCTAATCAAGCCACAGACTTAAGCCGAATCCCTCATCCACGATACCAGGCGTTGCGACTGGACGTTGCCAAAGCCTGTCGAACAATCCGCGATCCTGCCAAATTCCAATTCTCGGAACTGGGCTCAGGTCCCGATGGCGAAACAGGAACTGTCACATTCTCTCCGGATGAAATGGCAACAAATATCGGCGATGTTGTACTTTCCCGCCGTGACATGGGTACGTCCTACCATTTGTCCGTCGTTCTTGACGACGCAGCTCAAGGGATAACCCGTGTGGTTCGCGGTCGGGATCTGTTCGAAGCCACCCGCATTCATGTTCTGCTTCAGGCGCTGTTGAACCTGCCTACACCCGAGTATTTCCACCACGATCTGATCCGCGATGACGCGGGCAAACGACTGGCCAAACGGGACGACGCACGTGCGATCTCGAAATATCGGGCCGAAGGTGCCAGCCCAGCTGACATCCGCCATATGGTGGGGCTTTGATCTTGCTACGTTACTCCATCGGAGCCATCAGTTCGGTTTCGGTCCCGTCCCGCACCGCGGTATAAAAGCACGTCCGGCGGTTGGTGTGACAGGCAGCACCGGTTTGACGCACCAGAACCAACAGGCAATCGCGGTCACAATCGATGCGGAAGTCCACCAGTTTCTGCACATGACCTGAGGTTTCGCCCTTGATCCAGAAAGACTGACGCGAGCGTGACCAATAGGTCACCCTGCCCGTTTCCAATGTCTTTTCAATGGCCTGCGCATTCATCCATGCCATCATCAGAACTTCACCCGACACCTCATCCTGCGCAATTGCCGGAATCAGTCCCGCCTCGTTATATTTCAGAGTAGATGGATCAAACGCGACGGGGTCAGACATGACAAAAACCTTTTGCATCCGGTTGGCTGGTCACTATGTATGAGGAACACACGGCGAGGGAAAGCCATGAGCGGCGAGAACGACCTGATTAAGCTGTATTCCGGACGCATTCTGGCGCTGGCGGCGGACATCCCGCATCTGGATCGGCTGGAAAACCCGGATGCAACGGTCAAGAAACGCGCACCTCTATGCGGCTCTACAGTGACGGTTGATCTGAACGTTCAGGATGGTCGCGTCAGTTCCTTTGGACAGGACGTGAAGGCCTGTGCGTTGGGTCAGGCGTCCGCTTCGTTGGTTGGCGACGCAATCATTGGCGCGACGCGTGCACAGGTCGAAGCGGCGCGCGATCAGCTTACTGCGATGTTGAAAAAGGATGGCCCCGCTCCGGACGCGCCCTTCGACGGTCTCAAGGTTCTGATGCCGGCGCGGGACTATAAGAACCGCCATGCTTCAATCCTGCTGGCGCTGGACGCCACTGCAGAAGCCATGGCGCAGGCGGAACAGGCACATTGCGCCTGATTGTAGCTATTTGAGACAAACCCGTTTACCTTCCGTACAGATTTAAGGAGGGATGGGTATTGAATAATCTGCTTGAGCATTTTGTGACGCTTTGGGTCGTCATTGACCCGATTGGCACAATTCCGGTTTTTATCGCCGTCACCGCCGGTCTTACTGCTGCGGCCCGGCGGAAAACGGCCCTGTTAGCCGCCCTGATAAGCGCAGGCGTTTTGCTGTTTTTTCTTGTGTTTGGGCAATTGCTGATCGAAGCGCTGGATATCGGTTTGAATTCGTTTCAGGTGGCTGGGGGTATCATACTGTTTCTTTTTGCACTGACGATGATCTTCGGCGAGAGCAAACAGGAAATTGAACAACGTCAGGCCGAAGAGGATCAGGAAGACAAGTATCACAAGCAAAACCCTGCAATCTTCCCTCTTGCCGTTCCGTCTCTGGCCTCACCCGGGGCGATGCTGGCCGTCGTCATCCTGACAGACAACCATCGATATAGTGCAGCAGATCAAGGGATTACCGCGCTGGTCATGCTTTCGGTTCTGGTTGTTGCCTTTGTTCTCATGCTCTTGGCGGAACCGATCATTCGCCTGATTGGCCACTCAGGAGCGGCGATCATCAGCCGTATCATGGGGATGATCCTGGCCTCTGTCGCGGTCAATTCCGTCCTGTCCGCATTGCTTGAGATTTTCAAAACCGGACAGTTGTAAAAAAAACCGCCGCACCTTCCGGGCGAAAGGGCGGCGGCAGGCATTGCGTGTCTCGCGTGGGGTCCGGATTACCGCACGGGGCCGAGGCATGGCCCCTCAAGGGGTTTGGGACAGTCAGGTCACCCTTGACTGAAATGGGGATGACAGCGCGGTTTTTTCGGCACGAGATCGCAGGCAGAAAGGCTTAGAATCCAACCGGAAGGTGCAGGGCGACCATCAGGATCACTACCAGAGACATCACGCCCACTGCATCCTGCAGGATAGTCGATTGCGAGCGGCTGAATACAGTCTTGATCTGGGTCAGCATAGGGTCACCTCCGGTCAGAGTTTTAATCCTTTGTTGACCTTTTGTTCTCATATTTGTCCGAGTCGGTAAAGAACTTTTTGAGAACATTTGTGAACTTTTTGGAACTTTTCGCCTAACCTACTGAAATCAAACGGATCGCCTGATCCTGCTTCATCAGCCACAAAAGCATACGCGCCGCGCGGCCCCGGTCTGAGGTCAGCTCGGGGTCCGCATTCAGCAACGCCCGGGCATCGGATTGGGCTACAGCCATCAATCCGGCCTGACGCTCAAGATCAGCAATGCGGAACTTGGGCAGACCGGACTGTGCGGTTCCGATCAGATCCCCCGCACCACGCATTTCCAGATCGGTTTCAGAGATACGAAATCCGTCTTCAGTCTCACGCAGAACCTCCAATCGCTTACGTGCCCCCTCGCTGAGCGGCGGTTGGTACATCAGCAGACATGTCGATTCCGCGTCACCACGCCCCACGCGACCGCGCAGTTGATGTAGTTGGGCCAGACCAAAGATCTCGGCCCGTTCAATGACCATGATCGTGGCATTGGGCACGTTGACCCCCACTTCAATGACGGTCGTGGCCACAAGAACCTTGGTGGCCCCATTCTGGAATGCAGACATTGCAGCGTCTTTTTCGGCCGCCGGCATCTGCCCATGAACCAGCCCGACCACACCTTCGCCCAATATAGCACGCAAGCGCTTGAATCGTTCTTCAGCAGCCGTCAGATCCGAAACCTCGGATTCATCGACCAAGGGGCAGACCCAATAGCACTGCCGCCCCTCTTCAATCGCGCGACGCAGATGGGATACGACCTCATCCATGCGCTCCGTGCTGACAATCGCTGTCTTGATAGGTTTGCGCCCCGGCGGCTTTTCGTCCAGCACAGAGACGTCCATGTCGCCATATTGGGCCAGCGCCAGACTGCGTGGAATAGGTGTGGCAGTCATCACCAATACGTCCGCACCCTGCCCTTTTTCCGACAATTCCATCCTCTGGCGCACACCAAACCGGTGCTGTTCGTCAACGATAGCCAATCGCAGCGCATTGAATTCAACATCACTCTGAAACACGGCATGGGTGCCGACCAGAATTTGAATGTTGCCATTTTTCAAAGCCTCAAGCTTGGCGCGCCGCTCTGCGCCCTTGTCTCGCCCGGTGAGCAGTTCCAGAACCAATCCGGCTTCTTCTGCCAGCGGGCGTAACCCTTCAAGATGCTGGCGCGCGAGGATCTCGGTCGGGGCCATCATCACGCCCTGCCCTCCGGCCTCGACTGCAATCAGAAGGGCCATGAAAGCCACCAACGTCTTGCCGGCCCCCACGTCACCCTGCAACAATCGGTTCATGCGGGCGTCCGATGCCATATCAGCCGCGATTTCCTCGATCGCGCGGCTTTGCGCGCTGGTCGGACGATAAGGAAGACTGGCCAAAACCTTGGATTGCAACGCGCCTGTCCCTACGCTGACGACACCACGGGATTTCCGATCTCGCTGACGCGCCAGAGCCAGCGTCATCTGATGCGCGAACAACTCGTCATAGGCCAGACGCTGACGTGCGGGCGCAAACGGTGAGACATCATCAGCCCCTTGAGGATTGTGACCAGCACGAATTGCAGAGATCCAATCCGGCCAGTTTTGCTGTGCCATCTGCGCAGGGTCGATCCATTCCGCCAGCTCCGGCGCCCGCGCCAGAGCACTGCGGCTGGCCTTAAACGCCGTCTTCTGGGTCAGCCCCTGTGTCAGATGGTAAACCGGTTCGAACTCTGGGATCTCACTGGCTTGCTCGACGGGCAACATATGATCCGGATGCACCATCTGAGCCATGCCATCAAACAGCTCCAGCTTGCCCGAAACCACACGGCGCGAACCCTGAGGCAGCACTTTCTTCAGATAGTCCCCGCGCGCGTGAAAGAAAACCAACTGAAAATCCGACTGACTGTCTTCGACATGAATGCGGTATGCCCCACCCTTGTTTCGAGGCGGCCTGTGTGGACCGACCGTCACTTCGACGGTCAACGTGGAAGGCAGATCGACGCCCTGAATCGTCTCTCGCCGGCGTCGATCGACAACGGCATAGGGCAGGCCGAACAGAACGTCGCGTGGGCTCTCAATACCGGCCTGTTCCAGGGCTTGCGCGGTTTTGGGGCCAACGCCGTCGAGTGTTTCCAGCTCCGCAAACAGCGGGAACAGCTGCTCCGGCCTCCCGCTCATGCGCCTTCGATCAGCTGCAACCAGCCATCCTCATCCAGGGTTTCGATACCCAGCTCTGCCGCTTTCTTGGCTTTCGAACCCGCACCGGGACCGGCGACCAGAATATCGGTTTTCTTGCTGACGGAACCTGACACCTTCGCACCCAACGCCTCGGCCCGCGCCTTGGCTTCGGCGCGCGTCATCTTTTCCAACGTCCCGGTGAACACAACCGTCTTGCCTGCCACTGGGCTGTCTGATGCCGGTGCATCAGGTGCGATTATTGTCAATTCCTTGCGCAATGTATCGAAGGCGCGTCTTTCTTCCACGTTCGAAAACGCATCGGACAGAGACAGACCAAGTGTTGCACCAATCCCATCGATTCCGATCAATTCCGCCCAGGCGGCATTGGCATCCGGCGGAACACACGCGGCGGTGATTGCCGCATCCCGCGCTTCCTTGACCCGCGCCCGACGACCTTCTGCCAGCGCGGCCGCCCGTTCGGTATCTTCCGCCTCATCTGCTTGCCGTTGCGCCAGAGCTGCCGGGTGCGCGGCGTCCAGGGCTTGTGTCAGGGTCTCCCAATCGCGGTAATACAGCGCCAGATCACGCGCTCCGACTTCACCCACATGTCGGATACCCAAAGCAAACAACAGGCGCGCAAACGGAATGGTTCGCTTTTCGTCGATCGAAGCGAACAGATTTCTGGCTGAGGTTTCCCCCCACCCATCCCGGTTCTTCAGCCGAGCCAAATTGCCCTTGTCACGCTGTTCCAATGTAAAGATATCCGTCGGAGTTTTAATCGGAAGGATCGGATCATCATAGAACATCTCGATCTGTTTCGCGCCAAGGCCTTCAATATCAAACGCTTTGCGCGAGACGAAATGCTTCAGTTTCTCAACGGCCTGCGCGGGGCAAATCAAGCCACCGGTGCAGCGGCGGACTGCGTCGCCTTCTTCGCGGATCGCCTCGCTATGACATTCCGGACAGCGCGTTGGAAAGGCAAAGGTTTGCGAACCAGGTGGACGCTTGGACAAATCAACATCAGACAGCTTCGGAATCACGTCCCCGGCGCGATAAACCTGAACCCAGTCACCGACACGAATATCCTTGCCATCGCGGATCGTGCCGCCCGTGGCATCGCGTCCCGCGATATAGTCTTCGTTGTGCAAAGTGGCGTTGGAAACAACAACACCGCCCACCGTCACTGGATGCAACCGTGCGACCGGGCTAAGCGCGCCTGTGCGACCGACCTGAATGTCGATCGCCTCCAACCGTGTCCAGGCCAGTTCGGCTGGAAACTTGTGTGCAATCGCCCATCGTGGTGTGGTTGAGCGAAACCCCAAACGCGCCTGAAGCGACAGATCATTCACCTTGTAGACAACCCCATCAATGTCATAGCCCAAGGTGGAACGTTGGGCTTCGATATTGCGATAATGCTCCAATATCTCGTGCGTCGTTGCACACAGACGGGTCAGCGGATTCGTCGAAAACCCAAGTGATTTAAGCCGCTCGATCGCCCCCATCTGCGAGTCGGCCAATGGTTCCGAAACCTCTCCCCAGGCATAAGCGAAAAAACGCAACGGGCGCGAGCGCGTGATTTCCGAATCCAGTTGTCGCAAAGACCCCGCCGCCGCGTTGCGCGGATTGGCAAAGGGTTTGCCACCGCGCTCTGCTTGCCGCGCGTTCAACGCCTCGAAATCCGCATGAGACATGTAAACCTCACCCCTGACTTCCAGAACCTCGGGTGCGTTTTGCAGGTGCTGCGGGATATCGGAGACCGTGCGGGCATTGGCCGTTACATTTTCACCGACTTCACCATCTCCACGCGTCGCAGCCTGAACAAGCTGTCCTTTTTCGTAACGCAATGACAGGGACAGGCCATCAATCTTAGGTTCGGCTGTGTAGGCAAGGCTTTCCCCGAAGCCAAGGCCCAGATATTTCCGGATCGATCTGTCGAAATCTGCCACGTCCTCATCATCGAAAGCATTGCCCAGCGACATCATGCGCACGGCGTGCGTCACCTTCGAAAAACCGTCAGCAGGCTTTGCACCCACTTGATCCGTCGGGCTGTCGGAACGCTTGAGATAGGGGAAGCGCGCTTCTATTTCAGCATTGCGACGCTTGAGAGCATCATACTCTGCATCCGACATGTCAGGCGCGTCAGCCGTGTGATACAGCGTATTTGCTTTCGACAACAGTTCGGCCAGACGTGCAAGCTCGGCACGTGCCTCATCTTCTGTCAGCTCGGATATGGAAGTTAAGTTGCTCATGGCCTCGCCCTGTCACGCGTACTTGGACCTCAGTGATAGGGCGAGGCCATGGCCAGGTCCAGACGTGCTGAGCCGTGAGTGCAATGTGCCGCCCTGGACCACCGGCGGCACTGGTGTTTCAAATCAGAGACCGACTGCCATCCGTGTTTCGTCCAGCGAGTTGTTTTGCGGATCTCGCAGCACATAACCGCGGCCCCAAACGGTTTCGATGTAGTTCTCTCCTCCGGTTGCATTGCTTAGCTTTTTGCGCAGCTTGCAGATGAATACGTCAATGATTTTCAGTTCGGGTTCATCCATGCCGCCATAGAGGTGATTCAGAAACATTTCCTTCGTCAGAGTCGTCCCCTTACGCAGGCTGAGCAACTCGAGCATCTGGTATTCCTTGCCGGTCAAATGCACAGTCTTACCATCCACTTCGACGGTTTTGGCATCAAGATTCACTGCTACACGCCCTGTGTGAATGATCGATTGCGAATGCCCTTTGGAACGGCGGATAATGGCATGAATGCGCGCCACAAGTTCTTCGCGATGGAAGGGTTTGGTCAGATAATCATCCGCACCAAATCCAAAGCCTTTGATCTTGCTTTCAGTATCATCAGCACCGGACAGAATCAGAATCGGCGTTTCCACCCTGGCGATCCGCAACTGGCGCAGAACCTCATGCCCGTTCATGTCCGGCAGGTTCAGATCCAGCAAGATCAGGTCGTAATCATAGAGTTTCGCCAGATCGATTCCTTCTTCGCCAAGATCCGTCGCGTAGACGTTCAGGTTCGCATGCGTCAGCATCAGTTCGATGCTTTTGGACGTGGTCGGATCATCCTCGACAAGAAGTATGCGCATTTTTCACTGCTCCAATTCGGGTCAATAATTCCAATTAAAATTAAACCTGACCAAGAATGGTTAATCTGACGTTACCGTTGAATTATTTATTCACGCTCGCCTTTAGGTTGTCGATACTTTTTTAGCGCCGTCGCTTTCAATGCCTCAACGCCGTGCTCTGCGACCAACGACACCCAACCGTTGAACTCTTCGTCGCTGATGCCGTATTTCCTTTTTGCTTCCGACAGGCTGATCAAACCGTAAAGTACTCCACGCACGACAAGAATCTTGCGTGACGCCACCCATCGCCTTGTGTTTGCGGGCGGCAGATCGGCATGCGTCAAAATAGATCCATCCGGCAGAGCAACAGACCTTGGCCCTTCAACTTTGTGCAAATACATCGCTTTACCCTTCTTGCTGCACCAAAGCTGACACCAGCCTACTTAAGGTCGCGTGAAACCGCCCCTTGAGAGTGTGTAGAATTTTCTTATATTCTGCCGGTCTTTCTTAATCCGGACTGGAAACTGCAATGGCCCTCGATACCGAGACCCCTCTGAACTCGCTTGGCTTTGCCAAGCCGCCCTCGGAGACGCGGGTCGTTGTGGCGATGTCGGGGGGCGTCGACAGTTCCGTTGTCGCGGCCTATCTGGCCGATCAGGGCTATGATGTGGTCGGTGTGACGTTGCAGCTTTATGACCACGGCGCGGCTTTGGCCAAGAAAGGTGCCTGTTGCGCAGGAATCGATATTCATGATGCGCGCCGCGTGGCGGAAGAGCGTGGATTTCCACATTACGTTCTGGATTACGAGAACATCTTCAAGGATGCCGTGATCGACGAGTTCGCCGACAGTTATTTAGCAGGTGCAACGCCAGTTCCCTGCATCCGCTGCAACGAGCGGGTGAAATTCAAGGATCTTCTGGAAACCGCCAAGGATCTTGAGGCAGACTGCATGGCCACCGGCCACTACATTCAGCGCAAGATGGGCGCCAACGGTCCGGAACTGCATAGCGCCGAAGACGCCAATCGCGATCAGTCCTATTTCCTGTTCTCGACCACGCCGGAGCAACTGAACTTCCTGCGCTTCCCGCTGGGCCACCTGCCGTCAAAAGATGCAACCCGTGAAATGGCTGCACAATATGGGCTGTCTGTAGCAGACAAGCCTGACAGTCAGGATATTTGCTTCGTGCCCGATGGCAACTATGCCAGCGTCATCGAAAAATTACGCCCCGGAGCCGCGGAACCCGGCGAGATCGTTCACGCGGATGGCCGTGTTCTGGCGCAGCACAACGGTGTAATCCACTATACGATCGGGCAACGTCGCGGTCTTGGCATCGGCGGCCTCAGCGAGCCGCTTTACGTCGTCAAACTGGACGTTGACAAAAAGCAGGTCGTAGTGGGCCCGAAAGAGATGCTGGCAACGCGCGTCGTTCCGGTGCGTGAGATCAACTGGCTGGGCGACGAACCCTTCACGTCACGCGATGAATGGCATCTATCCGTCAAAGTCCGTTCGACCCGCCCGCCGCGCGAGGCAATCCTTCGGCCGCTGTCGGACACAACGGCCGAGGTCGAACTGCTGACCCCCGAGGAAGGCATCTCGCCAGGGCAGGCCTGTGTGTTTTACGCAAGTGAAGACAGCCGCGTATTCGGCGGCGGCTGGATCTGGCGTGGGTATTAAGCTGAAACCGGTTTGACCTCGGATTCGATCTGAATCTGCAATGCATCGTTGAACCGATTGAACGCACCGCACAAGGCGATGCGCCAGGTCAGCTCGACGATCTGAGCATCCGTGAACCATTCCCTCAGATCCGCCACTTCAGCGTCCCGCATACGGCCCGACCGGATCGTCACGGCTTCGGCATAGCGAACGACCGCCTTGTCACAGGCATCGAGTTCCGGATGATCTGCGACGTCTGGCAGACGCGCCGCACCTTCGGGGCTGAGACCCGCCACCGTCAGCAGCGGTGTGTGATGCGAGACGCAATAATCGCAGGCATTCAGTTTCGAAACCGTCACCATAGCCAGCTCCAACGCACGGCGCGGCAGGTTCTCCTGCTCTCGCAGGGTTGTCAGCATTCCCGTGACATGGTTCAGAACCGGAGGGCAATACGCCGCAACGCGGGCCCAGTTGTCAAACGGACCATACGCGCCCAATGCTGCGTGGGACGCGCGCGCGTCGACTGTCATTTCCTGATCCGACAAAGGGGGAATGCGGGTCATGTCGAAAGCTCCTTTTTCGGGTGACGATACCTCGGACCTGCATCACTGCAACAGCCGAATAGAGATCACGTGTGCGAGACAAAGTGCTCTCTCGGTGCGGTCACAGCATGTCGGTGGGAGAGTTGAAGAGAATATAGAGCCCGACGCAGACCATGATATATGGAGCGATCCGATCCAAACGGGCAACGCGAGGTCCAAGGCTTTTGGCGTAGGGTGCCCCCCATGCCGCTACTACGACCAGACCCGCGGCCGCAGTGACAGCGCCAACCAACGCAACAACACGATAAGAAGGCGCCGAGTCCGCCAGCAGAGGGGTCATAACCGCGAAACTGTCTATCGAGAGGCTCAGAAACAGCGTCACCACTGAGGTCACGGCCCCTTTTGACTCTGTGTTTTCAGTTTCCGCGTTGCGAAATTGCCGCCAGATACCGCGCAAGCCAAACACCAATGGGACGAGGCCAAGGTAGCCGATCCAAAACGGAAGACCGCTTTGGTTCAGGCCCACAGCCACGGTCATGGCCAGGGAAAGTACAATTGTCTGAGCGACCGCAAAGCCCACGAGCGCGCGGCGCTGTTCCATCACCAGGATCAAGCCCAACAAGACGGCCAGATTGTCAAGATTGGTGGAAATCACTGCGATCCCGGCCGAAACGGCGAACAGCGCGTGATCAAGCATTTTCTGACTGCATTCTGTTCAGAACAGCCCGCGCCGCGCGCAAACCAGGTGCTTCTCCCCCTCGCCCCAACCGATCCATGGTCAGGTTCATGGCGTGCTGTTGCGCGTCGGGTGCGCCGGCCACCTCACGCAAGGCTTCGGCGATCCTTTCAGGTTGACAATTATCCAGCAGGCATTCCGGCACGGCGCGCGTGTCCGAGACCAGATTGACCAGAGTAACGGTGTCCAGTTTGACCATCCGTTCCGCCACCTTCTGCGTCAGCCAGTTGAGTTTGTACGCAATGACCATCGGCGTATTCTGCGCCGCAAGTTCCAGCGAAACCGTTCCCGATGCAGCAAGTGCAAGATCTGCGACACCAAAGGCTGCACGTTTGTCGGCTGTGGCTTGCTCTGCGCCTACATTGCGAGGGTCCAGCACCACGGGGGCGCCGGGCCATTCTCGCACCAATTCATTTATCAGATCGGTTGTCGAACCTACCGTCGGGATCACCACGTGGTAATTCGGGTGGTCATCGATGAACAACCGCAATGCGCCGCCGAAAGACTCTGCCAGACGTTCGATCTCACCCCGCCGCGAACCGGGCAAAGCCAGGAGGATTGGCGCGTCGGCCAGATCGAAGCGGTTCCGAAAGGCCGCGATCTCGTCTGGTGTGGCAATCGGCTCGCTGGCCACAGGATGACCGACAAAGTCGCAGTCCATCCCTGCCTGTTCCATGTATGGAGGTTCGAAAGGAAGAAGCGCCAGCACATGGTCGATGACCTTTGCCATCTTGTCAGCGCGCCCGGGTCGCCAGGCCCAGACGCTGGGGGCAACATAATGGACGGTTCGGATTTTGCTGTTGGCTTTGACGATCTTCGCGACGCGCAAGCTGAAATCAGGGCTGTCTATTGTGATCAATACATCCGGTTTCGTGTCCAGAACCGCCTGTGCTGTCTCGGAGATACGCCGTTTCAGGTGGAAAAACTTCGGCAGAACTTCAACAAGCCCCATGACCGAAAGCTCGGACATGGGAAACCGGCTGCTCAGACCTTGCGCTTGCATCAACGGGCCGCCGACCCCGTCGAATTCAACATCAGGCACCAGGGTTTTCAACCCCTCCATCAGCGCTCCGCCCAGCCGGTCACCCGAAGGTTCACCTGCGACCAGAAAGACACGCATCAGACCGCCCGCTCGCGGATGTACAGGAACAGACCCAGGCGATTGCATTCAGCGATGACACGATCTTTTTCCAGAACGAGTACACCGCCTTTTTCCAATACGATCCCGGACAATCCTGCCGCAACCGTATCGGTGACGGTATCCGGTCCTATGGCGGGCAAATCAGCGCGCCGATCCTGATCGGGTTTGGGACCTTTGAAAAGAATGCCCCCGCCTGCGTCGGGGCGTTGCGTCAGGGATTGCAGCATCCACGCAGTGCCGAATATCCCCTCGATAGCCAGCGCCTGCCCTTTGGATATGGCGCAGGCCTGCCCCGTATCCGCCGCCCCCATTGCCCGAAGAATACCCGCTGCACGGTCAGCGTCGGCCATGTCGGCGTCCGAGGGATGCGCTTCGGTCAGGCACCCCACCGGCGGCAACAAACCGGGCGCGATTTCATGCGCGGCCCTGAGGTTGAGACCGGCCCCCTCAAGAATTCCGATCATGGCGCGCAAAGCTCCGTCATCCCCGGACAGGATGGCCTTTTGGATGATCGGAACCAGCGGCAGTGTCGCGGCATCGATGCGAGAGGGGTCGATTGGCGGGCGCCGAACAGCGCCGGCCAGACAGATATCAGTCACGCCCCGCGCCTTCAGGTCGGCGATGAAGCTGCCCAACTGTTCCAGAGGAAACACGACATCCGCGCTCAGGGTGTCCGGCAGAAACCCCTCCATCGCGCAGATCAGGGGACGTTCTGCCAACTGGGCAACAACTTCGGTGGGCAGCGCCCCGGTTCCCGCAATCAACGCAAGCATGATCCTACTTTCTCGGGGTCAGGAAGGACCGATCACTATGGCCGGTGACGAAATCAACGATCTGCTGCACATAGTCGCTTTCGTTACCTTCACCGATCCGGCTGGCACGATCCATAAAGGTACCTTCGCCGTCAGATAGTTCCTTGAAGGCCGCGCGCAGCGCCGAGATATCTTCGCGTGATACACCCTTGCGCTTGAGACCGACGAGGTTCAAGCCATCCAGTTCACCCCTCGACGCCTGTACCAGGCCATAAGGAATAACATCCTTGGGCACCATGGTCAGCGCGCCAATAATGGCCCCGCGTCCAACACGCACCCATTGATGCAGCCCCGAAATGCCGCCGATAATCACGTCGTCTTCGACGATACAGTGCCCCGCCGCACCTGAATGGTTGACCATGATCACACGGTTGCCGATCTGAACGTCATGGGCTACGTGAACACCCGCCATAAACAGGCAGTCGTCGCCGATCCGCGTGACACCTCCGCCACCTTCGGTTCCGGTATTGATTGTCACATGCTCGCGAATGCGGTTGCGTTTGCCAATCTCAAGACGGGTGTTTTCGCCACTGAATTTCAGATCCTGAGGGATCTCACCAATCACCGAGAAATTGAACACAACGGTATCTTCGCCAATCGAGGTGTCACCCGTCACGACCACGTGCGATTTCAACTCGACCCGATCCGCCAGTTTCACCTGTGCGCCCACATGGCAGAATGGACCGATGATGCAATCCTGTCCAATCTGCGCACCGTCTTCGATAATTGCGCTGGGATGGACTCCGTTCATGTTGTTTTTTCCATATCCCAGTCGACATAGGCCGAGAATTCCGCCTCGGCGGCCACGTCCCCTTCGACGGTGGCACGGCCGCTGAACTTGAACAGCTTACCGCCTTTTTTCCCGCGTACGGTTTCCACATGCATTTCCAGCACATCACCGGGCACAACCTTGCGGCGGAATTTGCACTTGTCGATGCTCATGAAGTAAATCAACAGCTCGGTATCAATGACGTCCATTCCCACGCCCAGCATCACGCCTGCGGTCTGTGCCATTGCCTCAACAATCGTGACGCCCGGCATGATCGGCGTACCCGGGAAATGCCCCTGAAAATGCGGTTCATTCATGGTGACATTCTTGATTCCACGTGCCGACTGATAGCCCGAAATATCTACCACTTTATCAACCAGCAAAAACGGATAGCGGTGCGGCAGGATCCTTTGGATCAGCTGAATGTCTGCGCTTTTGGTTTCAGTGCTCATTATGCAGAAATCCCGTTTTGGATGTTTCTTTTTTGCGTGGTTAGCAATACACCACCCCAAGGGCAAGCGAACCTATTCGCCCTTCCCTTCTTGCAAATCGCTTCCATCACCAATTACCGCATCTATTCGGATGATTGCGGCCTCGGTGATGTCGGATGTGCTGACAACGACATTGGATCGTTCAATCATCACGCTGGCCCCAATTTCGCGCAACAGATCGACCAGCACCGGGCGCACAATCTCGAAAAATGTTTGTTGGGCTTCTTCACTGCGACGGGCCAGAACGTCCAGCTTTGCCCTTTGCCCTTCGCGATGGGACTGAACCTTAAGATCAAACGCCTCGGCCAAGGGGCGGAACTCGTCGGCCGACATGGAGGCGCGTTGCTCGGTGAGTTCCTTTTCTTCGCGGCTCAGTTCCGCGACAATCCGTTGGTTTTCTTCGGCCAGTAAGGCGCTTTCCTTTTCAATTTCGCGCAAAACACGTTGCCCAAAGGCTGACTTGGCAAACAACTCTTCACTGGACAGGGTAACCACACTGGCTTGCGGCACACCAAGCTGCTGTGCATTTGCCAAAGGCACCGAGACCATCGTCATAAATGCACACAGGGCCCAAAGCGGGCCCCGTGTTCTGCTAAGCAATCTGTTCAGCATCGCGGATCAGAACCGGGCTTGGATCGTGAAATCAAAGTTCTGTTCCTTGTCGAAAGACTCTTTCTTCAGAGGCTGCGAGAAGTTGAACTGCAACGGTCCAAACGGGGTTTCCCACAGAACCGAAATGCCGATCACGTGGCGGATCGATCCATTTGCGCCGACAATAGTTGCACCTGCCGTGTTCACGTTGTCGATGTTGTAGAGGTTGCCAACATCATAGAACAAGCCACCCCGCAAACCCAGTTCCTCGGGCAGACCCAGCGGGAAGTCGGTTTCGAAACGGGCAACCCAATAGTAGTTGCCTCCGATCGCGTCATCCTGACCGTTGGACAGGTCACGTGGTCCGATACCCGCAGGTTCGAAACCACGGAAGGTGTTGGGACCAAGGACAAACCGGTCCACAGTCCGGCTGAAATCGTTGCCGCGCCAATGCAAGGCGCCCAGCTCCATCGTAGCCCGAAGTACCACCTCTTCATTCCAGACACGGGTTTGCGCGATACCGCGCGCCGTGGTCTTGAAGAACTTGTTGTCCCCACCAAGACCAGCGGCATCAACACCAACTTCGAACAAAACCCCGGAATTCGGGTCCAGGCCGCCGAGACGGCTGTCGTAAATGTAGGACAGACCCAAAGAACTGGACGTCCGTTTGCCCTGCGCAATTTCAGAAGCAATCACTGCACCGTTAGTTTCGTTGTCCTGCTGCGTCATCTCGCTGCGGTCCCAGCCATAGCGGACCCGCAGAGCCGACAATTCACCAATCGCGTAGGTCAGCTGCGGTGCAAAGAAAAGACTGCTTGTGTCGTAACTCGCAAACCCGGAATTGGTGCCTGACAAACCCAGACCAAGATCAAATCGCAGCTTGCGGCCCAGCAGGTAGGGCTCGGTAAAGTTGATTGTGTATTCCTCCGAGTCCTGCGCGGTAGAGATCGAGACACCGAGGTTCTGGCCACGGCCCAGGAAGTTGGATTCGTTCAGACCGATTGCAATCCCGAAACCGTCCGTAACCGAGTAGCTGCCTCCAAGGCTCAGCGAGCCTGTGGGTTGTTCTTCAACGTCCACATCCAGAATGACCTGACTGGGCGACGATCCTTCGCGCGGTTCGACTTCCGCGACAGCGAAGAAACCCAGGGCATTGATACGCTCAGCCGCCTGACGGATTTCGCGTGGATTGAACGGGTCACCTTCGACGGTGTCAAACTGACGACGGATCACGCGATCCAGGGTGGTTGTGTTGCCTTCTATATCGATCCGCTCAACAAAGATACGCGGGCCTTTTGTCAGGACAAACTCGATATCCAGAGTCAGGTCACGGTCATTGCGTTTGACACGCGGCTCCACCCGCAGGAAATCCACACCTTGTTTCAGACCCAGACGTTCCTGGCGTGTAATGGAATTTTCAACCAGCGACGGTGTATAGGTTACGCCGGGCTTGATTTTCAGCGAGTCCTGATAAGGTGCTGGATCCACGCCCGGTATTTCGCTGACGGTCGTGATTTTACCGAATGAGAATTTCTGACCTTCGGTTACATTCATCACCAGGAAAAACGCATCCCGTTCGCTGGTAAACTCGACGTTGGCGCTGTTCACACGGAAGTCGACATAGCCTCGTGACAGGTAAAAATCCCGGATGACCTGCTTATCGAACTCGATGCGATCGCCGATAAAAGTGTCGTTCCGGAAGAAAGTCCGCAGAAATGTCGCCTGCTTGGTTTCCAGAACACGGCGCAAACGCCGATCCGAAAATGCGCGGTTGCCCACAAAGCTGACACGTTCCACTTCAATGGTGGTGCCCTCTGCCACCTCAAAGACCAGATCAACCCGGTTGTCACTACGGCGGATAATCCGAGGGATCACGGTCGCGGCGACACGGCCCTGAGCCGAATACACTTCAGCAATTATATCGGCGTCAGCTTCAGCCACCTGCGGGGTAAAAACACGACGCGGCTGGGATTCGATAACGTCCAGCAGCACGTCGTCTTTGACACGGGCGTTACCCTCGATGCTGATCTGGTTGATTGTCGGGTATTCCTGAACTTCGATGACCAGCGTAGAGCCGCGCGGCGTCAGTTCGACTGTCTCAAATACACCACTGTCAAGCAAACGCTGATAGGCATCATTGAGTTGCCCTGAGGTTACACTCTGGCCTGGTTCGATTCCCGTTCGGGCGATGATCGTACCGGTTTCAATCCGGCGATTGCCCTGAACGTCAAACGAATTGATCGTATAGTTTTGCGCCAGTGCTGCATGCGGAAAAGTCATTAAGCTCGCTGCAACAAAAAGGAAAAGAACCGCTAGCGCCTGCCACAAAATATTGTTTGTTGGCACTTGCTGCCCGCAGGATGTGCCCGCCCCTCGCCTGTCAGTCATTTTATGCTCTACCCAGAATTTAAGACTTTAATGCTGAGTAACGGGATTGAATGAGCTTGTCAAAAGGCGAAATCAAAGCCGCCGTTCAGACTGCAAAGCAATTTAATGACGTCGGTTTCAGTAAGAATCACATAGCCGCCAGATAGGCGGCACCTGCCATCGCCAAAGCTGTAACCGCAAAGCTCAGCAGAACGTCCCAATTCAATACGAACAGGAAGCTAAAGCTCTGATACGATTTTCTCAGCGTTTTGGTCATGGCATTTCCCTCAGACGCAAAGAGAATACCGTCCAATTAAGGCGATAATGCGGCTCAATTTTGCACTGAGCGCCACAATCAGCAGAACAGGTCGTTGCTCACTGAGAACAGCATCAGCGTGAGGATAAAAGTGATCCCCACCCCCATGAGTACCCGCAAGGCCCCGTCACTGGGTGGCTTTCCGGCGATGGCCTCATAGGCGTAGAACACAAGATGCCCGCCATCCAGTGCCGGGATCGGAAACAGGTTCAACAATCCGACCGCTGTAGACAGAACCGCGATAAAGAAGATGAAGTTCTGGGCCCCTTGACTGGCCATGGCACCCGAGGTTTCGGCAATTCCGATCGGTCCCGAGATGTTGCAGGTACTAATCGCACCCGTCACCATGTGCCACATGCCCGACAGCGATCCTTCGATAATACGACCCGTTTGTCTGACACCACCCGTCAGTGAAGCCAGAATACCTGCTGGTTCAGTCGCCGGTTCCAGCATCATGCCCCCAATGATCCCAATCCGCCAATGCGTTACAAAACCACCATCCGGTTGCGGTTCATCCGTGCGTCTGGGTGCCAATGCGAATTCCAGCACGGACCCGTCCCGCCAGACCTCCAGCAGCAAAACCCGACCGTCGGACCCTTCGACAAAGTCTTTCAGCTGGTCGAAGGCAAAGATCGGCTCGCCATTCACTGACATGATGACATCGCCTTGTTTCAGTTGGATATCCATGGCCGCGCTGCGAGGGGCCACCTGACGGATCAGTGGCGGAAACATCCAAGGTGCCTGAACATCCAGGGTTTCACCGTCACGGATCACCGAATAGTTCAGAACCGGTTCCACAGGCAGCGCATCAATGAAGTTCTGCCAGGCCCCCTCTTCATCATAATCTGGCGTTGGAGTGCCCGCGATGGCCGTGATCACGTCACCTTCTCTCAGCTCCTGCACGGTGCCCGGCAAGGGTTGCAACGATCCGACTGTCAGCGGCTCTTTTGATACGCCTTGTGACCAGAAGATCAGGCCAAACACCAGAATGGACATCGCAAAATTGAAGGCAGGCCCGGCCGCGACCGTGGCGGCACGCGCCCACAAAGGGGCACCGTGCATGGTGCGGCGCAGCTCTTCCGGGCTCTGGGTTGCGATGCCTTCCATCGCCTTTTCATCCTTGCCGGATGCAGCATTGGCATCGCCCAGGAACTTTACATAGCCCCCAAACGGCAGCAACGCGATCTGCCACTTGGTTCCCCGCTTGTCGATACGGCTCCAGAGAACTGGCCCAAATCCGATCGAGAAGACATCGGCATGGATACCGGACCAGCGTCCAACAATGTAATGTCCGTATTCGTGCACCGCGACGATGACCGACAACGCGATGACAAACGCGACTATCGTCCACAGAAGGTTGCCAAATTGGGGGATTAGGGAAAGTACGTCCAAAATTCTATCCTGCTCGTTCCACCACAGTGTCATCGACCCACTGACGTGCCACATGGTCGGTTTGCTGTACGTTATCAAGGGTCATCGGGGCATCAATAAGGCTGTCTGACGCGTCGAACCTGTCCAGGACTGCGGAAACAGCGTCAGCCATATCCAGAAACCCAATCCGGCGTGCGATAAAATGATCCAGCGCGCGTTCCTTTGCGGCATTGAAAACAGCGCCTGCAAGGCCGCCACGCTCCATCACGTCCCGCGCGAGTTTCAGGGCAGGATAACGCGCTAAATCCGGTTCATTGAAACGCAGTTTCCCCAACTTTGCCAAGTCAAGCCGCTGTATCGGCAAGTCCCGTCTTTCAGGCCAATGCAGCGCGTATCCAATGGCGTGGCGCATATCTGGTGATCCCATATGAGCCATAACGGCGCCATCCCGATAGCCGACCAAGGCATGCACTATGGATTCCGGATGAACCAGCACTTCGATCTGATCCGGATCGACGCCAAAGTATTCTTTTGTTTCTATGACTTCCAGTGCTTTATTGAACATCGATGCGCTGTCAATGGTGATACGCTGCCCCATATCCCAGTTCGGATGGCTCGAGGCTTGTTCAACAGTTGCGTTGGCCAGATCACTCAGGGGCCAATCACGGAACGCGCCGCCGCTGGCCGTAATGATCACGCGCTCAACCGCTTCGATTTCCTCGCCAACCAAAGCCTGAAACACAGCCGAATGCTCGCTGTCTACCGGCAGCAATCGCGCGCCATGCTGTTTGGCCGTTTCCAGAACCAATGACCCGGCGCAGACCAGCGTCTCTTTGTTGGCCAGTGCAAGTGTCGAACCCTGTTTCAAAGCTTCTATACCGGGCGCCAACCCTGCCGAGCCGACAATGGCCGACATAGTCCAATCCGCCGGGCGTGCAGCAGCCTCGACAATAGCGCCGGGGCCCGCAGCCGCCTCAACGTCACTGCCGGCCAAGGCTGAACGCAGGTCGTCAAGCCGGTTTTCATGAGCGGTGACGGCAATATCAGCGCCGAGCCGACGCGCATCATCCGCAAGTTTTTGAATATTGGCGCCCCCCGTCAAAGCCACAACGTCATACTCGGACGGCGCGCGCGAAATCAGATCGATCGTATTCTGCCCGATCGACCCGGTGGCCCCGAAAACAGACACCTTTCGCATTACATTTCACCCGGCGAATAGATCAGCCCTGCGATCAGAACAAACAGCGCGGCGCCCATCATGCCATCAAACCGATCCAGAAAGCCGCCATGACCCGGTATCAGGTTCGAACTGTCTTTGACGCCGAACTTACGTTTGACCGCGCTTTCGATAATATCACCAGCCTGACTGGCCATTGAGGCCAAAACGGAAACAACGACAAAACCGAATCCGAACCCCGCCTGGCTTGCGAACACGACACCGACGCACGCGGCGGCGGCCCATCCACCAGCCGTTCCCGACCATGTCTTTTTTGGGCTTACCCTTGGCCAGAACTTCGGCCCGCCAACCGCCTTGCCAACAAAATAGCCAGCAACATCCGTGGCGACCACGACCGCGATCAGCCAAACCATCCAGCCAAACCCGGAGTTTTCCCGGATCGAAATGAAGCCGAGCCCGGCCCCAACTATCCAGACGACACACAGCCCAAACAGAACCCTGGAACGACTGACCTGCCCGACACCCACAAGCGCAGGCGCAAGCAAGATCGGCAAAGTGTAGATCGGGGGCAGATGATAGCTGAGGACAACCGCCGCGCTTGTCAGAATCCCCAATTGCACAGCCACGCCCCGGGCCTGTGGGTCAATCATCCGAACCAATTCCCAGGTCATCAGCCCACAGGCTGCGGCGATGAAGGTTTCGAACCACCAACCGCCAAGCCAGACTTCGATTGATCCGATTACGACCAGAACAGCAGCAGAAAGGACCCGTGTCGTCAGGTCAGACCATCGGCCTTCACTCATGCCAGAACCGCTCCGAACCGCCGGTCTCTTGAGCCGTAATTCTGGCACAGACGGGCTAGTTCAGCGGCAGAGAAGTCCGGCCAGAGGGTATCGATGAATTCATATTCGGAGTAGGCGGACTGCCACAGAAGAAAATTCGAAATTCGTGCTTCGCCGCTGGTTCGGATCACAAGGTCCGGGTCGGGAAGAACGCGCGTATCCAAATACTTAGGCAGGGTTTCTTCATCGACCTCATCGGGCTTTAACCGCCCCTCAGCCACATCCCGCGCCAGGCGTTTGGTGGCGCGCGCGACTTCGTCGCGCCCACCGTAATTCAGTGCGACTGTCAAATGAACAAGATCGTTGTTCTGGGTTTCTTCTTCCAGAGAGTCCATCAACTCGATCAGTTTCGAATCCAACCGGACGCGGTCTCCGATAAACCGAACCCGGATGCCATTATCCGCAAGTGTCCGGGTTTCCTTGATGATATAGCGGCGGAACAGGTTCATCAGGCCCGCCACTTCGACCTGTGTCCGCTTCCAGTTCTCGGTCGAAAAAGCGAACACCGTCAGATACTTGATTCCCAAACTTGGACAGGCCTCGACAACCTCGCGCACGCGCCGCGCACCGGCATGGTGACCGAACAGCCTGGGACGACCGCGCGCCTGTGCCCAGCGGCCATTGCCATCCATAATGATGGCCACATGGCGCGGGCCGGACTCCAGGTCGGTTTGCGGGTCTTTTGGCATCAGTCGGGCTCAGACCTGCATGATTTCTGCTTGCTTGGTTTCCAGTGCTGCATCCACGGCTTTGATCATCTCATCCGTCATTTCCTGAACTTCGCCCTCCCACAGCTTCTGGTCATCTTCCGACATCCCGTCCGCTTTGGCTTTCTTGATCTGATCCATGCCGTCGCGACGCACATTGCGGATCGCGACACGTGCGCTTTCCGCATATTGACCGGCGACCTTGCTCAGTTCGCGGCGGCGTTCCTCGTTCAGCTCAGGTATCGGCAGCATTATAATGGTGCCGTTCAACTGCGGATTGATACCAAGGCCGCTTTCGCGAATGGCCTTTTCCACCTTACCGACCAGTGACTTATCCCAGACATTTACAGTGACCATACGCGGTTCGGGCACGTTCACGGTGCCCACCTGGTTGATTGGCGTCATCGAGCCATAAGCGTCAACCATGACAGGTTCCAGCATCGAGGCCGAAGCGCGTCCTGTTCTCAATGATGCAAATTCGGTTCTCAGATTGGCCATTGCGCCATCCATGCGGCGCTGCAGATCATCGGTGTCCAGTTCGAAGTCGTCAGACATTCTGCTCACTCCCCGTCTTCAGGTACTCTTTGGATGGGTCTTACGCCATCGCCATTGGGATGTATAGCAATCATGATCGGGAAATTTATCAATGGCCAGAGGTGTTGCGACCAATTTGGACAAACGTCGTCTTCCCGAACCTGGCCGAGTTTCTCCGGCCAGGTTGAGTTCAAAGCTCAGCCTCAGGCATTAATATCAACCACGACGCGCCCCTTGACCTGTCCTTTCAGAATGTCGGCCCCCAGTTGCGGCAGATCGGACAGACAGGCCGGTTGAACCATCGCCTCCAGCTTGTCCATCGGCAGATCCGTGGCGATCCGTTTCCACGCACGCACCCTGTTGTCATAGGGCTGCATCACGCTGTCGATCCCCAAAAGGTTCACGCCGCGCAGTAGGAATGGAATCACCGTCGCAGGCAAAGCAGCCCCCCCTGCCAAACCAACGGCGGCGACGGAGCATCCGTATTTCATCTGGCCCAGAACACGCGCCAGCATGGCGCCGCCCACAGCGTCAATGCAGCCAGCCCAGGATTCGCTTTCCAGAGGGCGTTTGGTCGTCTCATTCAATTCTTCTCGCGGAACAATTGTCGTCGCGCCCAGGGATTTCAGATAATCACCGGTTTCGGGGCGCCCGGTTACCGCAGCGACCTCATAGCCCAGCTTGCCCAGAATGGCTGTGGCCACCGAACCGACGCCACCCGCGGCCCCGGTCACCAATACCGGCCCCCGATCCGGGGTAAGCCCATGATCCTCCAGCGCCATGACCGCCAGCATCGCAGTGAACCCGGCGGTGCCCACGGCCATGGCCTGCCGCGTGGTCAGCCCTTCGGGCAGCGGCACCAGCCAGTCGGCCCGCGCGTTGGCTTTTTGCGAATAACCGCCCCAGTGAGCCTCGCCCACGCGCCATCCGGTCAGAACAACCTTGTCACCGGGCTTGTAGCGATCATCCGATGAAGCTTCGACCGTACCCGCGTAATCAATACCGGGGACATGTGGATAGGCCCGCACCAGCCCGCCCCCTTTCGGAGACAGGCACAGGCCATCCTTGTAGTTCACTGTGGAATATTCAACGGCGACCGTGACTTCACCATGCGGCAGATCATCCACTGACAACTGTTTGAGCGAGCCGGTGGCAAGTCCGCTTTCTTCATCCTTGTCCATTACAAGAGCATTGAACATCTGTCATTCCTTTCGTGTTTCAGCGACCAGCCCAATTCTTCACCTGGCCAAAAATATCCCGAGGACGACACAACAGCGCCCTTAACTGTGTTAGATCCAGAAATGCGATTGCACGGTTGCGCGACGCATCCCATCCGGTGTTTCCACGTCCAGTTCCGTTCCGGCATCCCAATGGCTCAGGCGCACCATACCGATCGCGACGTTGGTTTCAAAATCAGGAGACCAGGCCGCCGAAGTCACCTGCCCCACACGCTTTCCGTCCGCAAACATACCCCAGGGGCGATCGCAACCCGGCACCGGATCACCATCAATGGCGATAGGTCGGATTTGCTGTACTGGTCCCTCTTTGGCGACACGCAACAATGCGTCCCTGCCGATGCAGCCAATCGCGGTATGCGTGTTACAGAACTTCCCCAGACCGCATTCATGCGGTGTATTGTCATCGGTCATGTCGTTCCCGTAAGACAACAAGCCGCCCTCTATACGCTCAATCAGGTTCGGACAGCCCGCGCGCACCTGCAGGTCTTCGCCTGCCGTAAATAACGCGTTCCACAAAGGCATGCCGATATCGCTGCCATCCACATAGATCTCGAACCCGCCCTGTTTCGAATAGCCGGATCGTGCGACGGCCAGATCCCGTCCTTCGAACTCGAACATATCAAATTTGAAAAACCGGATGTCCCGCACGCGATCGCCGAACACACGGGCCATCAGATCGTCCGCCTTGGGCCCCTGAACGGCAAGCGGCGACACATCAGGTTCATCCACCAACACATCCAGACGGTAGCCAACGGCGATACCCTTGACCCACAGCAACAGATCGCTGTCGGCAATCGATATCCACCAGCGGTCTTCAGACAGTTTCACCGCAACCGGGTCGTTCAGCATGCCGCCGGTTTCATCAACGATAGGCACGTAGAAACATTGCCCCGGCAACATACCGCGCAGATCGCGCGGGGTCAGCATCTGCATCAGACGTGCAGCATCAGGGCCACGCAATTCGACCTGCCGCTCGCAAGACACATCCCAGACCTGCACATGGGTTTTCAGGTGCCGGTAATCAGCTTCAACGCTTTCAAAAACCGTCGGCAACAACATACGGTTGTAGACCGTGTATCCCTTGACCCCGGCAGCTTCGACCCCTTCAGAGAACGGAGTGCGCCGCAAGCGGCGTGAGGCGGAAATCTGTGGCATTCATACCTCCTCGGGCATAAAGACGATATCACTGACAGGCGCTTCCGAGCCCGTCTCGGTCAGCATTTTATGCACTTGTCCCCTGTGGTGGGTCTGGTGATTGAAGAAATGGATCACACACAACGCGTAAGGCATTGTGACATCGGCCTCTTTCGCGGCAGAGTACCACGTGAACGATCCGGTCAGCGGATCATCCCCCAACCCTTTCGCCCATTTCTGGATGCGGCCATCAATCTTCTCGCGTAACGCCAACCAGCTTTGCAGGTCCGGGCACAGGTATACACTTTCATGGATACCCCCGCCCGCATTGTGAATATTGCCGTCGGGCCCGTCGCGCTTTTCGAAACGAGACATCCACATCCAGTCGCCCCACAGCAAATGGTTTACCGTGCCCATGATCGAGCCAAAGAACGCCCCGCGTTCAAGGGTCAGTTCCTTGGGTGTCAGAGATTGCAAAAACTCTGACAACTGCTTGTTTTGCCAGTGATTGTACCGCGCCATTTCCCGCGCATACGCGCCCGTGATCATCATTTGGGCCCATGCCAGTCGATGGGGCAGATTTCAGCGGACTTGCCGCCGAAATCCCAGACTCTGCCGTAGTCGCGCACCTTCGATTTGGTACCACGCGCCACGATGATGTCCGGTCCCATCCAGTATTTGGAGTTTGAAACCATCACCGGATGCTCCGGATCCTTGCCAGCAAGCATCTCGATCTCGCCCTGGATTTTGCGACCAATCGCGATCCGGCGTTTGTTTCCGTCGCGTTCAATCTGGACCGGAGCTCGTTCCGCCCCAATGATCTCGCTGACCAGCATGGTAAACAGTCCGGTTGTACCGCCCGCCTGACCGCTGAAGATTTGCAACAACCCGTTATATGCCTTGCCGCTTGCTCGCTCATCAACGTAAGCGGCGACTTTCCACTGGCCTTCACCCATCCGGCCCGGAATATCGACCAGCAACCCGACATTCAGGCCCGACAGATCCTCGCCTTCATAGTGGCCTTCATCAACGATGATACCCATCCACGCATGACAATGACCTTCCGTCGGAGGATGCGCGCCCAGCGACACTACACAGGGGCAGAACACGTCACATGAACAGTTCAGGATCAGCTCACCCTTGATGGCCCAGTCCGTCGGGCTCATTTCACGCCGCTTGGGATTGGGCATGCGGCTGTCGATGCGCTGGCTGACAGGTAGCCGATCGGCGTCTTGTTTTCTGTTTTTAGCCATAGGCTTATCCTCCGTAGCTAATTGGGTACACGAGCAGAAAAAGACCGCCCGCAATTAATACAAATCCCATTGGACGGGTCACAGCGTGCCCGATCTGAGGGAGTTTCTCCAAAACCATGAACAGGGTTGCGAGCCCCATCCACAACAGGCTCATGACACCGCCGACAAAGCCAAGTGCCATGAAGCCCCAGCAACAGCCGACGCAAAAGGCACCAAGACCCAGGCCCATACGTAAACCGCCTGAAAAACCGGTTCTCCAATGCCCAAGGAAATAAGTCATCGGAGCATGGCAAACACCGTGGCAAACCTCTTTGACGCGGGAAAACTGAAAGGCGCCCACGGCAATCATCAAGCCGCCCGCGACCCAGCCGGATTTGGCAATACCCAGCATATCGACAACGCCACCAAACAGCAGAAGCAGTTGTATTCCTGCGATCAGAGCCGCAAACCCGACCCAGACGATGGAATACCCGACCAGAACCCCCAGCCAGCCTCCGCGGCTGCCATTTGCACTGCGGATCAGGTCCTCGTAACTGCGCAGGGTCGGAATCAGGGTCGGCAGCATCATTGCCGCCATCATGATCGCCCACATTGAAAACAGCGGGCCGAACTCGGCCATCGGCATGTACATATCCATGCGCGGATCCATTGCGGCCATCGCCTGCCCCATCGGCCCCGGGCGACCGATCAGATCAAGGTCCATGTCCCGGCTCATCGAGAACATGATCCACCACGCCAACAGGATCAGAACATAAAAGCCCAGCCACATTCCGCTGCGCAGCCACGTGCGACTCACTTCAGCCTCCCGACTCAACTCCCTTGCTTTTCAAATGTCAGACTTTTAAATGTCAGACAAATAAAAATTTACCCAAGGTCGTCTGAAGATGAAAACCGCGCCCCGAAAAACCGCAGACCTGTCTGCCCAGATCGCCCAAGCCATTCGGGATGCGATCGTGTCGGGTGAGCTGATCGTGGACGCGCGCTTGCCATCCGAAGCGGAACTGTCGGATCAGTTCCAGGTTTCTCGCCCGACTGTGCGTGAAGCATTGAAACGGCTGGCGGCGCAATCCCTGATCCGCACACAACGCGGCGCTTCCGGCGGCGCGTTTGTAAATCGCCTGAGCTTTGAGGACGCCTATTCTCAGCAAGTCACGACTTCGACATTGTTGCTGTCGATGAATGCGGTCAGCTTCGATACGGCTTGCGAGGCGCGATATGCCCTGGAAAGGGCCTGTGCGCCTTTGTCCGCGCAGCGACGCACTGCAGATCACCTGGCGACTATGCGGGCGGAGATATTCCGCCAGTCCCAACCCGGCCTGACGGATGAAGCCTTTTGCGCATCAGACGTGACTTTCCATCGCGCGTTGGTGGATGGGGCTGGAAACCCGGTCCTGTCCTATCAACTGGCAGGTGCTGTGGAAGCGATGCAACCGCTGATGAACATGATCACTTTCACTGCGCGATCCCGCGAGGAAATTATCAGCCTGCATGGTAAAATAGTGGACGCGCTTGAGACAAAAGACGCGGATACCGTGGACTCCGCACTGATTGATCTGGAACGTTACACACGACGGCTGGCCCATGATGTGGCCAAGAGCAAACGTAAACCGACTTGAGGGCTGAATTCGAAACAAAATCAGAACAAGGGGCACACGAGCAGGCAGATTGTCATCCGGCGCCAAGACCGGAACTCTCAATGTGAATTGAAGATCAATGACTTACGGGAGGACGTTATGAATCAAAGACCGGACCCTAGTTTTTATCCATCCGCAAAACTGGCGATGGAGGGCCCCGCTGAGACGCTTGCATTCACGCTGATGCTCAGCCCTGACTTTTCACAACCCGACGGACTGGCGGTTGTGAATGTTGATCCAAGCTCGGACGATTTCGGAAAGATCGTGCATCAGGTGATCATGCCCGAGAAAGGCGATGAATTTCACCATTTCGGTTGGAACGCCTGTTCTTCGGCCCTGTCGCCGCTCAGCGGTCACGCGTTTCTGGAGCGGCGCTATTTGATCATCCCAGGCATTCGGTCCAGCCGAATTTACGTCATCGATGTCAAAAACCCGCTCGAGGCCAAGATACACAAGATCATCGAACCCGAAGAAGTCTTTGCAAAGACTGGGTATTCCCGTCCGCACACGATCCATTGTGGGCCTGAGGGCATCTATGTAAGCACCCTTGGTGGCGGCGGCCCCGACGGCACAGATGGCCCTCCGGGCATTTTCATCATGGACTGCGAGACCTTCGATATAATCGGGCGCTATGAAATCGAGCGCGGCGTGCAGGACAAGCATTATGATTTCTGGTGGAACCTGCCGCGTGACTACATGGTCAGTTCCGAATGGGGCCTGCCACCGCAATTCGAAAACGGACTCGTGGCCGAAGACCTGTTGTCCAATAAATACGGCCATAGCATCCATTTTTGGAACCTTCGAAACCGGACGAACATTCAAACCATCGATCTGGGTGAAAACCATCAGATGGCCTTGGAAATCCGCCCCGCTCATGATCCCGTAAAACAATACGGGTTCTGCGGCGTTGTAGTCGATACAACAAACCTGCAAGGTGCGATCTTCACCTGGTGGCGCAATGATGACGGCACGTTCGAAGCCAAGAAAACCATAACAATCGATCCGCAACCCGCTGATCCCGATGATCTTCCTGACCTTCTGAAAGGCTTCTCTGCTGTTCCGCCGCTGGTCACTGATATCGACCTGAGTCTGGATGACAAGTACCTCTATGTCGCCTGCTGGGGAACCGGCGAGATGCATCAATACGATGTATCCGACCCGATGAATCCAACTCTGGCAGGCAAGGTCGAGATCGGTGGAATCGTCAAAAAGACAAAGCACCCAAATGGTCAAACCTTTGGCTATGGTCCACAGATGGTCGAAATCAGCCGCGACGGCAAACGGGTCTACTGGACCAATTCTCTCTATTCCACGTGGGACGACCAGTTCTACCCCGAGGAAGGCGGTGCGGCCATGGTCAAGGCTGATGTCGGCGAGAATGGTGGTCTGATACTGGATCCGAAATTCTGGGTGGAGTTTCCCAAGGGTTATCGCAGCCACCAGATCCGGTTAGAGGGCGGAGACTGTTCAACCGACAGCTTCTGCTATCCGTCGGTCTGAATTGGACGTTCTGATGTCATCAACGGCTGGCCTGTGGCTGGCCGTTGTTCTGAGCGGCGCCTATCACGGTCTGAACCCCGGCATGGGCTGGCCGCTGGCGGTGTCTTCGGCTTTGATGGAACAACGCCAATCCGCCCTGTGGAGCGCACTCGCGGCTTTGGCTGGCGGGCATTTCGTGGCCATGCTCGGCGTGCTTCTGCCTTTTGCCCTGATGGCCGTACTGGTCGACTATCAAAATGAAATCCGCATCGGCGCGGCCCTGGTCGTCATAGGCATGGGACTGTACATCGCCATAACCCGCCGTCATCCCCGCTTTCTTTCACGTGTTCCGCCAAGCAAGCTCGCGCTGTGGTCTTTTCTGGTGGCGCTTGCCCACGGAGCCGCCCTGATGCTGGTTCCAATCTATCTGGGCCTTTGCGCTGTGGATGAATTGGACGCGGGACATCAAGCGATTTCCCAGATCATGACGACAAATACGCTTTTGGTTCTGGGTGTCGCCGCGCTGCATACGGCCGCCATGGTTCTGGGCGGGGGGGTGTTGGCCTTTGCGGTCTATCGTTGGCTTGGTCTGCAATTTTTGTCGCGCAGCTGGTTCAACCTGGAACTGATCTGGGCGCTGAGCCTCATTCTGGTCGGTGGTCTGGGTCTTTGGTCCGCACTTGGCTGACCTTGTACTTTGTTTTGAAACGCGCTTTGTCTGCATCAAAACAAAACTGGAGCTTCCGAATGCAGGACCAAACCCGCCCAACCGAAGTGCTGCGTCAGGGCAAAATCGACCAGTGGCAGGCCGCGACAACCCATGCCTTCACCTGCGAACTGTCTGACGGCACCCTGCCCGAGGATAAAATGCGCTGGTACCTGCGGCAGGATTATCAGTTCGTCGACGGTTTCGTGCGTCTTTTGGCCAGCGCCATCGCGCATGCACCGACCCTTGCAGACAGCGTACCGGCCGCGCAGTTTCTGGCGGTGATCACAGGCCCCGAGAACACCTATTTTCTGCGCGCGATGGACGCTTTGGGCACTGAACCCAGCACCGACCCCGCGCCGGCCACACGGGCGTTTCAGGATCTGATGACCGAAGCCGTGGCCTCTGGCCGCTATCAGAACATGCTGGCGGTACTCGTCGTAGCAGAATGGGTTTACCTGAGCTGGGCCAGCCCGGAAAACCCACCCAAAGACGGCTTGCCGTTCTGGTTTGCGGAATGGATCACGCTACATGCGGGCGAAGGGTTCGAAAGCGTGGTGGAATATCTGCGGCGTCAGTTGGATAACGTCTGGCCAACGCTGGATGCGGATGAACAGGCCGAGGTTACACGGCTGTTTCATCGAGCCGTCGAGTTGGAACGTGATTTCTTTGACGCCGCTTACGCGGCCTGAACCAAGGAGGCCGCTATGGTCGCTACTCTGAACGTCATTGCGGCATTGCTGACCATCGGGTTCGGCGCATTCGGGTTTTTGGCCCCGGCCCATACCGCGTCGGCCCTGGATCTGGCCCCGACCAACAGCACAATGGGGTTGTCCGAGATGCGCGCCTCGGTCGGTGGTTTATTTGTTGTGACCGGGATCGCCGTTATCTGGCTGAACAACCCAATGGCCTATTTCATGCTGGGCATTGTCTATTCCGGTGCTGCACTGGGCAGGTTTGTATCGGTCGCGCTGGACAATCCACCCTTTGCCAAGGCGTTGATCTTTGGGGGAATCGAACTGGCTCTGGCGGTTTGGCTTATCTCCGCAAACTTCAACAAAGCCACCTAACAGATTGGAAATATGGGATGCGATAGACTTCATTCTGAGTTTGCATCCATCCATCACCTCACCTATATAAGAGGTGTCCTTCGGGACTATGGACATAAACGCGCTCGTAATAAGCGGATCGGACCCGGGGGCGGTACCCGGCGGCTCCACCATACACCTTCTGGGGGCATCCTTCGTTTGGGGATCACTTTCGGAACCGGGGGGCCGAAATAGGATCGACGAACGTCTAAAGGGGTTAGCTTTGTCCCGGCTGTCTGCCACCGTTACCGGCGAAAACAGTACAATTGCAAACGACAATCGTGCTCCGGTTGCAGTTGCTGCGTAAGCAGTAGCAAGACCGAAACTTAAGCCCTTGCGCCTAGCCGCGTAAGGCGGGGTTCGCAGGTACCTGGCAACAGAAACCTGCATTAATCTCCTACAAGTCTGAATTATTTACCCGCGTTTTCGCGGGTTCAGAGTTTGTTCACTCCTTTTTGTCATCTTACCAGCACTTGGACAGGAGAGCTGGGATGACGAATTCAGAGATACGCAGAACGTGGTATTCCGAAGTTTGGGAAAACGGAAACACCGAAGCAATCGATCAGTTCTTCGCACCCGAAACAATGGCCGAAGGGCTGATTCCGGAAATGCAGGTCGGTGCCGACGATTTCAGGGATCTGGTCATGGCGTTCCGCCACATTCTGGGGGACATCAAGGTCGAGTTGCCCAAGATCATCGAAAACGGCGACTGGGTGTCAGCCATTCTGCATGTTCGTACTTTTCGTGCCGACAATGGCGCGCCACTGGAAGTCACCGGCCAGGTCATGGCGCGGTTCAAAGACGAAAAGATGGTCGAGGCTTACAATCATTTTGATTTCATCTCGTTTTTTGAAGAACTGGGCCAGTTTCCATCAGACACCCTACCCGTGTGCATGACAGGGCAGCGCCTGGACTGGGCGTGAACACAACGCAATCTTGACCCCTATGACCCTTGCGCGTTAGCAAGTGTCATGGGGTAAGATTGCGAACGCCCCGTGAGGCGACAGCCCAAGTTTCGCATGTATCCGCGGTTACAAGGAAACATGCCATGGCATCGCCCAACTCTATTTCCCCCAAACAACTCCTGCGTCTGATTGGTACTCCGAATGCGCCCGTTCTATTCGACGTCTGCCTGAATGACGATTTTGACGAAGATCCCTATCTGATCCCCGCGTCAGTCCGACACCCGGTCACAGATCTTCAGGGGCTGAAATGCAAGATCTCCGGCCGCTCGGCTGTGATTATCTGTCAAAAAGGTAAGAAGCTGAGCCAAGGCGTTGTATCCTGGCTGCGCAGCGAAGGGCATCAAGCCGAATATCTGGAAGGTGGTATGTATGCCTGGCGCGAATTGACCGACGCGCTACGCGTACCCGCAGCCCGCATTCCTGAACGGATTGGTGGTCATACGCTCTGGGTCACGCGCCACCGACCAAAGATCGACAGAATCGCATGTCCCTGGCTGATACGCAGGTATGTTGATCCCGACGCAAAATTCCTGTTTGTGGCACCCGGCGAAGTCGAAAGCGTTTCGACTGCTTTCAGGGCGTCACCTTTTGATATCGAGAACACGTTCTGGAGCCACCGGGACGACAATTGCACGTTTGACACCATGTTGGATGAATTCGAGCTTCACTCCCCTGCACTTGACCGGTTGGCCACAATAATCCGGGCAGCAGACACGAACCGACACGCGCTTGCACCCGAAGCGGCGGGATTGTTGGCGGTGTCCGTCGGGCTTTCAAGGCAGTATCGCGATGACCACGAAAACCTGGAGGCCGGGATAACCCTTTACGACGCGCTGTATCGCTGGGCTCGCGATGGGTTTGACGAAAGCCATGACTGGCCCACAGGTCAAACACCATGACACCGGTACTGACAGAGATTATCAAGGTCTTCGGCAGGATCGGACTGCTGTCTTTCGGTGGACCCGCTGCACAAATTTCCTTGATGCATCAGGAATTGGTCGAGCGTCGATCCTGGCTGGATGAACAGACGTACCTGCGCGCCCTGTCTCTGTGCATGTTG
Source organism: Ruegeria sp. CDSA141 (assembly GCF_059612005.1). Lineage (NCBI taxonomy): Bacteria > Pseudomonadati > Pseudomonadota > Alphaproteobacteria > Rhodobacterales > Roseobacteraceae > Ruegeria > Ruegeria sp. CDSA141. Next base: position 387,069 of record NZ_JBXWPT010000002.1, on the reverse strand, counting down.
CTACCTGGTCCAGAGGCGATGCAGCTTGCGACCTATGCGGGGTGGCGTCTGCGCGGTGTTGCTGGCGGGCTGATTGCCGGCAGCTTGTTCGTGTTGCCCGGCGCGGTGGTGATCGCGGTTCTGGTCGCACTCTATTCAGCATTTGGCGATATCCCCTTGGTGCAGTCGGCCTTCACGGGCATCAAGGCAACTGTCATCGTGATCGTTTTGCAGGCGCTTCGCAATCTTTCGCGTAAGGCATTGAACGATCGCGAGCACCGGACAATCGCAATTCTGTCCTTCCTGTCCATTTTTCTGCTGAACCTCCCCTTTCCAGCGATCATTTTCGCTGCCGCTTTCTGGGGGTACGTGACGTTCAAGGGACCCGTTGAAACACCCACACGGGAAGGAACATCACATCTGGCGCGTTCGCTTCGAACGATTGCTGTCTGGTTGCCGCTGTGGCTGGGCCCGCTTGTCGCTCTGAGCGTCACTGGTCATCAACTGCTGAGCGATCTGGGGTGGTTTTTTGCCCGTCTCGCTGTCGTGACCTTTGGCGGCGCATATGCCGTGTTGGCCTATATGACCCAAACGGTTGTTGACCAGTACCACTGGATCAGCACGGATCAGATGATAGACGGGCTGGGTCTGGCGGAAACGACACCGGGTCCGCTAATTCTTGTTACACAGTTTGTCGCCATGCTGACCGGGCAACAGACTAGTGGGTTTACGTTGGCACTTGCCGCTGGTGCAGTTGCATTGTGGGCGACGTTCGTTCCCTGCTTTCTTTGGATTTTTCTTGCGGCCCCTTATCTTGATCGTTTGGCTGCACGTCCCCGCCTGTCAGCAGCCCTGCACGGAATCACCGCAGCCGTCGTCGGAGTGATTCTCAACCTTTCCGTGTGGTTCGCCCTGAATGTTCTTTTCGAATCGGTGCCTAAAAAATCAATGGGGCCATTGGCAATACCCGCGCCGCAGTTATCCGCATTGGATTTCACAGCACTTAGTCTAACTATCCTTGCTGGGGCCTTGATTTTTCGACTGAAATTAGGGATGGGAACTGTGTTGGCCTTGATGTCGATGGCCGGGCTGGTTGCACACAATATCTGATCAATCCGGTCATACCCGCCCTTTCGTTTCCGAACAAAACCCCTATGCTGAGCATAACCACTTTTGAGGATCAAATATGTCGCAAGGCATCGATTATGGAAACCTGATGCACACCGCCATGCGCGGCCTGATCAAAACAGTGCTGACGGAAGTTTCCCAAACCGGTCTACCCGGGGCGCATCACTTCTTTATAACTTTCGACACGCGTGAGAATGGTGTGGAAATCGCAGACTGGCTGCGTGAACGCTATCCCGAAGAAATGACCATCGTCATGCAGCATTGGTTCGAGAACCTGGAAGTCGGAGAGGCCGGCTTTTCCATCACTTTGAATTTCGGAGACGCACCAGAACCGCTGTATGTCCCCTATTCCGCAATCAAGACGTTTGTAGATCCATCGGTCGAGTTCGGCCTTCGCTTTGAAAGCCCGGAAGATGAAGACGAGGAAGATCACATCATCGAAGATGAGATCGAAATCGAAGTCGAGGAAGATGAAGTCCATCACGATGCGGAAGTCGTGTCGCTGGACAGCTTCCGGAAATAACACTTAAAACCCCGCCCTGCGCGGGGTTTATCGTTTCATCAGAAAAGTCTCGACCGACCGGGATTTTTGGCCGTCGATGAATCGTGAAAACGCGAGGTTCAGCCCGCCTTCGGCCAGTGTACGGTCGAATTGCTGCAACTCATAACCTCCATCCTCATCTATAAACAACGAAAACACAGTCAGCGTGTCGCCGACAATGCGGCCCCATACAAACGGCTCGCCCTTCATCGGGTCCAATGGCACTTCGTGACCAAAGACATTGCGTTTCATCGCCGCCGAAAACACGTCCGGGCGGTCCGACGGGACAAAATCAATCGAAAACTTCTGTTCCTTTATACGACCGTCCAACTTGTACGTCGTCGTCCGCCAACTGACGTTGAAACCGTTTTTGGTCTCGACAATAGAAACGCTCATGTCGCGTGGCGTTGCAGTGCCATCCGCGTCCACAACTTCGGCTGAACCGATATAGTCACCTATGAAAGGTGCTATGTCTGACGCGCGGGCCTGCAAACTCAGAATCGACAGCCACAAAGCGCAAACTGCAAGTATCGCGGCAGCTTTTTCAAGCTTAAGGCGATGGAAATTTGGCATTTTATCCTCCTGGGCGGTCATTGCTCTATTGTAGCCCAGAGGTGTCCGCAAACAACGCACATTCTCCCCCAATTACGATTAAAGTGACGCACCCCGCGCCTATACGTTTGACGTCCTTAAGTTTAAGGTGCGCGCAACTGGCCGATTGCGTCACGGCGTGGCTGCGGCTAAACGGCATACAACTGCATACCAGACGGAGTGACCGATGTCTCAAACCCGCACAGAATCCGACAGCTTTGGCCCGCTCGAGGTTCCTGCCGACAAGTATTGGGGCGCACAGACGCAGCGCTCGATCATGAATTTCCCCATCGGCTGGGAGAAGCAGCCGGTCGCCATCGTGCGCGCGCTGGGCGTGATCAAGAAAGCCTGCGCGATGGAGAACAAGGCGACCGGAACGCTGGACGTCAGGATTGCCGATGCGATCATCCAGGCCGCAGGCGAGGTGATCGAGGGCAAATTTGACGACAACTTCCCGCTGGTCGTATGGCAGACGGGTTCGGGCACCCAGTCGAACATGAATGCGAACGAGGTCATCGCCAACCGCGCTATCGAGATTCTGGGCGGCGTCATTGGCTCAAAGGACCCGGTGCACCCGAATGATCACTGCAACATGGGGCAATCGTCGAACGATACCTTCCCAACCGCCATGCATATCGCCACTGCAATGAGCGTCAGGGACGTGTTGCTTCCGGGGCTTGAGAAACTGGCGTCCGGGCTCGAGCAGAAGGCCAAGGAGTTCAAAGACATCATCAAGATCGGCCGAACGCACACGCAGGACGCGACACCGCTGACACTGGGTCAGGAATTCAGTGGCTATGCCCACCAGGTTCGTCAGGGGATCGCACGCGTACACGCGGCAATGCCGGGGATTTATGAACTGGCCCAGGGCGGTACGGCCGTTGGCACCGGCCTGAACACCCAACACGGCTGGGATAAAGCCGTTGCAGGCCATATGGCACAGATCACCGACCTGCCCTTCGTGACAGCCCCGAACAAGTTCGAAGCGCTGGCCGCCCATGATGCCATGGTCTTCCTTTCGGGCGCTTTAGCGACGATTGCCGGCAGCTGCTACAAGATCGCAAACGACATTCGTTTCTTGGGCTCCGGTCCTCGTTCCGGTCTGGGTGAGCTGATCCTGCCGGAAAATGAGCCCGGGTCGTCGATCATGCCCGGCAAGGTAAACCCGACGCAGGCCGAGGCACTGACTCAGGTCGCCGCGCATGTGATGGGCAACAACGCTGCGATGACATTTGCCGGGTCGCAAGGTCATTTCGAGTTGAACGTCTATAATCCGATGATGTCCTACAACCTGCTGCAATCGATCCAGTTGCTGGGAGATGCCTCCGACAGCTTTACCGAGCGGATGCTACTGGGCATCAAGGCCAATGAGCCGCGAATCGACAAGCTGATGAAGGAATCGCTGATGCTGGTCACGGCGCTTGCCCCAACCATCGGGTATGACAATGCCACCACCGTTGCGAAGACCGCTCATAAGAACGGCACCACCCTCAAGGAAGAAGCCATCGCGCTGGGCTTTGTGGATGAAGCAACCTTTGACGCCGTCGTCCGTCCCGAACAGATGATCGGCCCGAAAGACTGATGGGCAAGCCGGTCAATCTGAACCGGTATCGAAAAGAAAAAGCGCGGGCCGTGAAAAAGGCCCGCGCTGACCAGAACGCGGTCGCGTTTGGACAAACGAAAGCTGAAAAAGAAATCGTGAAGCTTCAACAAGAAAAACAAAAGCGCGACCTCGACAATCATGAGCTGGACGAATGAGCGGCCGCCCTGTCAAACGCTCTCTGACCCTGAAAGGGCATCGAACCTCGGTTTCACTCGAGGATGAGTTCTGGAGGGCTTTTCGCGAGATCGCTCATGAAAAAGGGCAACCAATCAATGTCTTGGCGGCTGAGATTGATGTGGAACGCGACCCGCAAACCGGCCTTGCATCGGCCATACGCGTCTTTGTTCTGAACTGGTTTCGCAATCGCGATTAGGACTTGTCACTCCTTGATCACCGCGTGTAACGTGAATGGAGAACAAAAGAGGTACATTCATGAGCAACACCATTACCGGCCCGGATGGTCAGCAAAGGTGCGCATGGTGTCAGGCCGCGCCCGAGTTCTTTGAGTATCACGACAATGAATGGGGCTACCCTGTTGGCGAAGACCAACGGTTGTTTGAAAAACTGTGCCTCGAGAGCTTTCAGTCAGGCCTCAGCTGGCGGACAATCCTGAACAAGCGCGAAAACTTCAGGAAAGCCTTCTGCGGATTTGATTTCAACAAGATGGCTGCGTTTTCTGATGCAGATGTGGAACGCCTGCTACAGGACGCCGGGATCATCCGTCATCGCGGCAAGATTGAAGCAGTGATCAACAATGCGCGTTGCGCGCAGGAGTTGGTGGCCGAGGAAGGGTCTCTGGCGGCCTATGTCTGGCGTTATGAAGCTAAAACGCCGCCGCCACCGCAAACAGCATCCACATCTCCCGAGTCTGTAGCCATGTCAAAGGATCTCAAGAAACGGGGGTGGAAGTTTGTTGGCCCCACAACCGTGTTTGCGTTCATGCAGGCCATGGGCCTGGTCAATGACCACGCCGAGGGCTGCATCGGCAGAAAAAAAGCGGCACAGATGCGCCGCTCTTTCACCAAACCTGCCTGACGGATCAGACCGAGGCTTTGTAAATCTTGTCGATGTTACCACCCAGAGCCGCGTTGAATTCGGCATCTGACTGCTGCTTCGACAGACCTTCGGTCAAAGCCCGCGAGAAGGATGCGATCATCTTGCCGTTCTGACCCAACAGGTCGCAGGCTTGTTCCGTCGAATAACCGCCCGACAAGGCCACAACACGCAATACCCGCGGGTGGTCTGCCAGCGCGTCATACAGGTTTGCCTTTGTCGGGATCGTCAGCTTCAGCATCACTTCCTGACCCTCGGCCAGTTGATCGAGGTTTTTGAGGATTTCCGCCTTCAGGATTTCTTCTGCCTCGGCCTTGGTTTGCGAATGGATGTTAACTTCGGGTTCCACGATCGGAACCATACCGGCATCGGTGACTTCGCGGGCAACGTCGAACTGTTGGGCAACCACCGCCGCGATGCCGTCGGCATTCGCTTCGTGAATGACAGAGCGTTCCTTGGTGCCGAACACACCATCGGCCTTGGCCAGGGTCTCGGCCAGACCGGGGATCGGTTTCATCACCTGGACGCCGTTTGCCTGTTCTTCCAGGCCTTTGTCGATCTTCAGGAAAGGCACGATACCTTCGACAGACCACAGGTAGTCGGCAACCTTGCGACCTTCGATCTCTTCCCCCAGCGTACGTTCGAACAGGATTGCGCCAATCACTTTGTCCTTGGTGAAGTCGTCGGCCAGAATGATGCGGGCACGCATCTTCTGGATTTCACCGAACATCTCTTCGTCTGAGCTGTAGTCAGATGCCTCGACACCATACAACGCAAGCGCTTTCGGGGTTGATCCGCCGCTTTGATCCAGTGCCGCGATAAAGCCCGTGCCGTTGATCATCTGCGCGCGCTGTTCTGCTTTGGACATATTGTTTTCCCGTTCAATGATGATTCCGATGTTCTTCCCCGCATACAACAGGGCGTGAACCGATGGTAGGTTGTTAGCGCTCAAACAGGCGTAACCATATGCCATCTTTAGATCGAACCGTCAGATGTGCGACCGGAACAGGTGTTTTTCCCGGGATTGTTTCGAACCGGAAACGGCGCAAGAGCATCGACAGGATCAGCGGCCCTTCGACCATTGCAAACCCGGCCCCGGTGCACACTCGAGGGCCCGCAGAGAACGGAATGTAGGCGTCGCGCTGGCAGCGCTTGCCGTTTTCCGTGCCCCAACGCATAGGATCAAAACCGTCCGGATTGTCCCACAAACGCTCCTGACGGTGCAAATGCCAGGGGCTGATCACGATTTGCGCGCCAACCGGCACATCCCTGTTACGGAACCGTTCGGGGCACGTGGCCTCGCGGACCATCATGGGCACCGGAGGATAAAGGCGTAGCGCTTCGCGAAACACTTCCCGGCTGATCCTGAGTTTTGAAACAGAGACAAATGAAGGCTCATCCAGAACAGCGGCTTCATCTGCAACTTTCTGTTGCCATTCCGGGTAAAGGGCCATCAAGTACAGCGTCCAGGCCAGGGCGGACGCACTGGTTTCATGCCCGGCAAGAAAAAAGATCGCTACCTGATCAACCATTTCCTCGGGGTCGAAGAACTGTCCGGTTTCGGGATCAGCCGTTGTCATGATCTTGGTCGCCAGATCATCCGGTGCCGTTCCGTCCTTGATGGCCTTTGCGCGTGTTCCGGTGAGTTCCGCAATCAGCGCCCTGATATCCCGCGCGTTTTGTTTCGTCGCCTTGGAATGGAACCGGGGCAGCCACTTTGGCAACGGAACAAAGGCCGCGAGATTCAGCAAAGGTTGCTCACGCTGATAGGCCCGAAACTTGTCAAACACCTGACTGGCAATAACGTGTTCGATAGGAACGGAAAACAAGGTGCGGAATATGACGTCCGCCGCCGCATGGCTTGTCTGTTCTTCAAATTCGATTTGTCCGCCGACGTGAGGTCGCAACCGTTCCACGCACGCCTCGGCAGCAGCCAGCATGGCAGGAAATGTATCCTTCAACCGCCCGCCTTCGAACGCCGGATCGATAATCCTCCGCTGTCGTTTCCAAGTCTCACCATTGGTCAGAAATACCGAATTGCCAAGCAACGGCCGCAGGCCTTCGCTGATCCTGCCAGATTTCGGGAAATCGTCAGGTCGCTTCTTGAGGACCGTTTGAATCAGGTCCGGTTGATTGATCATGAACGACCGGAAGAACGGAGTTTTGAATTCGGCCATCCACGCGCGATACAGCCGGGCTGGCTGGGCCGACAGCAGGTCATGTCTGAACAGTTTCAAATAGCGCAGCAAAGAAACCTTATCAGGGCGCGGTTCTGGCTTGGGCGGGGTCATGGGCGTACCGCGGTGAACTTGGACACAGGCGTCTCGATGCGGCTGCGCGAAGCCTCACGATCCGCAAACCTTTGCTTCAGCGTCAAAGGACCAGCCGTTATCCGGAAATAGTCATAGCTTCCCGGCTTGTCGAACGCGCAAAGGTACTGAAAGTGCAGGCGAAAAAACCGCCATCGCAACGCCTTCCAACGTTCCGGCGACAACGTTTGCGTAAAGGCCGCCGACAGGACCAGCGGCCAACGCTTGTCAGAGGGCGCAACCCCCGTGACCGCAACCGGATCGCAAAGAGCAAAGGCGCAGCCGTCTCCGGGGGCAGAGACATCGACCCAGGTGAGTTCAGACCGCGTGGACAGGAATTGCAGATCGGACCGCAACTCATATGCCTGAGGCAGAAATGAAACCATCGGAACAACCTGCCCCAAACTGAGGAAAGACAGTGCTGCCCGCCGCTCCTGCACGTTCGTTTTTCGGATCAGTTCAGCCAGAACAGACGTTCCCATATGCGCGCCCGAGCTGTGGCCTACGACCAGCACTTCATCCACATCGGACTTAAGCGCAGCTTCGATCGTTTCTCGAAACGCAGCCAACCTGTCATGCAGCTTGGCAGGAGTTTTTCCCTTCAACTGTGCAGAATAAGCGTAATCATGCATCAGGTAGTAAGCAAACAGCCGGTTGTCGACCTTGCGAAACCATAACAACAGCGCAACGGCTGCGGCCGCTCCCGGGAACAGCCCCCACCAACCTGCCATGGCTGTGCATGCCCATGCTACCGCAAGCGCAATCAGCAACTGGGACACCAACATACCTACTGGATACAACGCCGCGATCACCGGCCCCTTACGGAGGCGCATCAGACGCCACAATGTGCCGGTTGAAATGTAGATCCAGGCCGTGCGCGCCAATTGCCAATAGGTCGCCGGAATCGAGACCGACATGCTGTCGCGCACGATGTCGGACCACACCAGAACCTCGAACTCAGTTTCAACGGTCTGGCCATCTTGTTCCGAGGTCACACGCCACCCAAAACGCTCGCCTGTCGTCTTTGGGGCGATTGCGATCTTGTACCCCGAGATCCGGGCCTGTTTCTGAGACTCGGTGCGATACAACTCTCGATACCGCCGGGGCGGCATAGGATCGTAGCCGGGTATATAGAACACCCGACGTCTGCGCACCTGCGGCTGATTTGTGTGACTGCTCATGCCCTCACCTTCTGACGCGCAGGTTAACGCAGGCTTGAGGTCAAGGTAAGAGGGTCAGGTGCTCAACCGAAATTTGCCAGCGCCGGGAAGGTTTCCAGCAGCCACCAGCTAAAGCGGGTGAAAAGACCCGTGATCAGCATTATTCCGACAAACAACAGCAGGCCGCCCATGACCTTCTCGATCGTGCCCATATACGGTTTGATCCGGTTCATCACGGTCATAGAGCGATTCAGGAACATGGCTGCCAACAAGAACGGAATACCCAAACCCGCAGCGTAAACACCCAGCAAAAGCGTGCCTCGTGCAACCGAGGCTTCGTTGGCAGCCAGTGACAGGATCGCCCCCAGTTGTGGCCCAATGCACGGAGTCCAGCCGAATGCAAAAGCAAGGCCAAGGATATAGGCACCAAAGACCGAACCACCGGAATCACCGGTTTCAATCCGTGCTTCGCGATCCAGAAAAGGAATCCGGAAAACATTCAGGAAGTGCAGACCGAAGACAATAACAACGGCTCCGGATAACTTGGCAAATAGCACCTGATTTTGCAGCACAAACGCGCCAAAGGCCGATGCGGTAAATCCAAGCAGCAAAAAGACGGTCGACAGGCCCATGACAAAGAACAGGGCCGACATGGTTGCCTTGCGCCGCGCGCGCGCCTCGTCCTGCATCTCATGTATGGTGACGCCGCTCATATACGCCAGGTAAGGCGGTACGATGGGCAATACGCAGGGCGACAGAAAGCTGATCAAACCACCCAGAAGCGCGACGAACATGGCGGGCAGAAGTCCCGCGTCTATGATTTCGATTCCGAACATGTTTCTGCACATATGTGATGAAGAACGATCCGTCACGGGGCCAAACAGTCACATCCTCGTGCTCGAAATCTGGACAATATTACAACTTCACCCTATCCCGATAATCATGTCAGAGATTACAGATACCCTGGACGCCTTGGGCCTGTTGTGCCCGTTGCCCGTCCTGAAAGCCCGTAAACGACTGAAGTCTATGCCTGAAGGTGCTGTTCTGCGGGTACTGGCCGATGATCCTGCGGCCATAGTGGATGTCCCACATTTTTGTGCCGAGGCCGGACACACGCTACTTTCGCAAGACCTTGACGGCGCGCATCAGATTTATCTGATCCGGAAATCCTGCTGACCTTTCGTGAGGTCAAAAAAAGGCGGGCCTGTCAGCCCGCCTTTTTTGTCAACTTCCCAGCGACCACCAACCGCGCCGTTTAGGCTTAGTTGATACAGGGTCAGGTTCTTCCGCGACGGCTTCCAGCACCGGCTCGGGCGTAGCTGCTACTGGCGCGTCATCGACGGGATCGTCGGCATCTTTTACCTCGGATGCTTCCACAGATTCCATAGATGGCTCTTCTGACTCATCGGTCTGTTCCGCCGCATGCGCCATATCCGTGCCGTTTACAGATTGCTCTGTTGGCAACGACGAATCAGGTTCCGCTTCGACAGATTCAGCGGTCACCTCAACCTGATCCGCTGAGACCTCAACGCCTTCACCCTCAATGCTCTCGCGAGCTTCTTCGGTCGCTGATTCTTCTGCAACAGCTTCAACCGCAATGGCAGTTGTTTCTTCAGACTGATTTGTAGCTTCTTCCGCTGTTACGTCTTTCTTACGACGACGTGGAGCACGTTTGCGCTTGGGCTTGGCAGGCTTCTCTTCCTCCGAAGCTTCAGCTTCAGCCGATTCAGCATTTTCAACGTCAGAAGCATCGCTCTCTGCGTCTTCTTGTGCAGGCGTTTCGTCCTCTTCCGCGCTCTGCTCCTGCGTGTCGCCATTGCCCGAGCCCTTTTTGCGGCGGCGGCGACGGCGTTTGCGCTTGGGTTTTGTCTCTTCTTCGGTCTGAGCGATTTCCTCTTCAGCCTCTTCCTCGTCAGAGGAATCGACAAGATCCATCAGCGACGCATCGACCGACACGACAGGCGCCGTGGCCTCGGGAACGATCCTGCTGGCCGTCTTGAATTTCTCCATCGAGAATTCCGGGCTGACCAGATGGATATCCCCTTCGATCCTTACCGACAGGCCGTACCGCGCCTCAATCTGCGCAATATGTTCCCGTTTCTGGTTCATAAGGAAGTTGGCGATGCTAACCGGGCAGCGTACTAACACTTCGCGCGAACGTCGACGGGTACCTTCTTCTTCAATTTGACGCAGGATAGACAAAGCCATGTTGTCGTCCGAGCGGATCAGGCCGGTGCCATGACACGCAGGGCAAGGCTGTGTCGTTGCCTCGATCATACCGGGGCGCAGGCGCTGACGGCTCATTTCCATCAAGCCAAAGCCCGAAATACGACCCACTTGGATGCGCGCACGGTCGGTTTTCAACCGCTCTTTCATACGCTTTTCAACGGCCGCATTATTCTTGCGCTCATCCATATCGATGAAGTCGATCACGATAAGACCGGCCAGATCGCGCAGACGCAACTGCCGTGCAACCTCCTCTGCAGCCTCAAGGTTGGTCTTGAGTGCGGTTTCCTCGATCGACCCTTCCTTCGTGGCACGGCCCGAGTTCACGTCGATCGCCACCAGTGCTTCAGTCACGCCGATCACGATATAGCCACCGGATTTCAACTGTACGGTCGGGTTGAACATCCCCGCCAGATAGCTTTCCACCTGATAGCGCGCGAACAGCGGCAGCGCATCCTCATACCGTTTCACGTTCTTGGCGTGAGACGGCATGATCATCTTCATGAAATCCTTGGCGATGCGGTATCCGCCCTCGCCTTCAACCAGAACCTCGTCGATATCGCGGTTATAAAGATCACGGATCGACCGTTTGATCAGGTCGCCTTCCTCATAGATTTTCGCGGGCGCAATGGATTTCAGCGTCAGTTCGCGGATCTGTTCCCACATGCGCTGCAGGTACTCATAGTCGCGCTTGATCTCGGATTTGGTGCGTTTGGCCCCTGCAGTCCGAATGATCAGACCAGCCCCGGTAGGCACATCAATTTCCGCAGCAATCTCTTTCAGTTTTTTACGGTCCGGCGCATTGGTGATCTTACGGCTGATGCCGCCGCCGCGCGCCGTGTTCGGCATCAAAACGCAATAGCGACCGGCCAGCGACAAATACGTGGTCAGAGCGGCACCCTTGTTGCCACGCTCTTCCTTGACGACCTGAACCAGCAGGACCTGACGTACTTTGATGACTTCCTGTATCTTGTAGCGACGCGGGCGCGGTTTGCGCGGCGGACGAATGTCTTCGCTGTCATCCTCATCAGCTACCGTTTCAATCGAAGCGTCTTTTGAAGCAGCGTCAGCGTTCAGCGTATCGTTGCCGTCCTCATCGGAGTCCTGTTGATCCTCAGTAGCGTCAACAGGTTCTTCTGTTTGCTCCGATTCAGATTGGGTTTCATCCCCTTCCGATTGAACTGCTTCTTCGGGTTCCACAGCCTCTTTGGCTTGTTCGTCTGCGTCGTTTTCCGACGCCTCGACAGCCTGTTCCGTGACAACCTCGGCAACGTCTAACGCGTCCTCATCCGATGCGGCTACAGCCGCTTCTTCGGCCGCCAGCGCGTCGTCACCATCTGGCTCCTCTACCGGAGTTTCAGCGACGACTTCCATCGGCGAGGTACCCTCGGGCACGTCTCCGTTGGAATCGTCACCCTCATCCAAATCAATGGTTTCCATGCCGGATGGTTCCGTCGACACCTCCATCGATTCGACCGGATCGTCGGATTTCACATCCGCGGCCTTTGAACGTGTCCGGGAACGCCGCTTCTTGGGTTTGGCCTCTTCAGCCTCATCGCGCGCCTTCATTGCCTCGGCATAGGCGCGCTCTTCCTCCATCAGCGCCTCGCGGTCAGCAACGGGGATCTGGTAATAGTCCGGATGAATTTCGGAAAACGCCAGGAAACCATGCCGGTTCCCGCCATAATCCACAAAAGCCGCCTGCAGTGACGGCTCAACCCGTGTTACTTTTGCAAGATAGATGTTGCCAGCAAGCTGGCGTTTGTTTTCGGACTCAAAATCGAACTCCTCGACCTTGTTTCCGTCCACCACCACGACGCGGGTTTCTTCCGCGTGGGTGGCATCGATAAGCATTTTCTTAGCCATGTGTCCTTGGTGCACCGCGCCAAACGCGTTGTCCTGACCTGTCCAGGCGGACAGGCGCTTTTGGGGAGGTGTCTTGTCAGGGCGATATCGGACGGCGCGCGGCAGGGTCTGGCGCTTTGGCCCCCTGCCCGTTCTCTCAATCGTTGCGCGCGCGTCATCGCGGTTCTTCTCCGACAGGCGCGTCTGAACGCAGCCTGCCCATTTATTCCTTTCGCCCAGATGTTCCGGGCTCAGGTACTCTACTGCCCCTATCGAGGCACAATCGGTCTGCTGAACCGCGAGGTCTTGATCCTCACCAACGGATCAGCAGCGAAACTCAAAGATTCGGGACTTGTAGGCGTCAAATACACCCGGCCCGTTCGGACACAATAAAAGCAACCCTGTGGAAAAGACAATGGGCAAACTGCATTCCATCACCCAACCAGCGTGACGGATCCACTTCATCTGGCCAAAAATATCTCGGGGGAGGCGTCATAGGCGACGGGGGCAGAGCCCCCGATCGCATCGCTTAAAGATAATCCGAACGCTGGAGGCCGTATTTCGCCATCTTTTCGTTCAGCGTCCGACGCGGGAGGCACAGCTCATCCATGACAGACGCAATCGAGCCCTTGTGCCTGCGCATCGTGTTGTCGATCAGCATTCGCTCGAACGCTTCGACATATTCTTTCAACGGCTTGCCTTCGGTCGTCATCACCGGCTGCATTTCCTCATGATCCGACATCAAAAGCGACGCGATCGTGCCTGACCCACGACGCGACTGAAGCACCGCCCGTTCGGCAATATTGATCAACTGACGCACATTGCCCGGCCAGGGGGCCTGCAACAACTGCGCCGCCTCCTGCGCGCTCACCTGAGGTGCATCGCAACCATATTCCTCGGCAAACTGCTCACTGAGACGGGTGAACAGGGTCAGGATATCTTCCCCACGCTGGCGCAACGGTGGCATGGTGATGCGCAGCGCCGCCAGGCGATAGAACAGATCTGGGCGCAGCACGTCTTCCGACGTCTTGCCCGCCTCCTGCAAGTTCGAGATGGCAACGATCCGAGTCTCCGCAGGTGTGCCTTGCTCGTTCATCACGCTCAACAGCTTGGCCTGCAACGTATCGCTCAACGCTTCGACATCTTCCAGAACCAGCGTCCCGCCCCGCGCCTCTTCGATGGCAGGCAGTTGCGCATCCTCGGGCATCATCGGACCAAAGAGACGCTTGGCCAGTGCGTCTTCTTCAAGCGCAGCACAGGATACAAGGACAAATTTCTTGCCTGCACGGCTGCCAACAGCATGAAGCGCGTGTGCTACAAGGGTTTTCCCGGTTCCGGTTTCTCCGTCGATCAACACATGACCGTCGGCCTGGCCGAGATCCAAAATATCCTCACGCAGCCGCTCCATAACCGGGCTGGCACCGATCAGCTTGTTCATGATCTGCGTGCCACCGGACAGCTCGCGCCGCAGCGCACGGTTGTCCAGTGTCAGTCGGCGCGCATTGCTGGCGCGTTTGGCCAGCTCAGACATACGGTCTGGATTGAACGGTTTTTCAAGGAAATCAAACGCGCCAACCCGCATCGCCTCAACCGCCATCGGGACATCACCGTGACCGGTGATCATGATCACCGGCAGGGTACTGTCGGCTCCCATCAGCTTTTTCAGAAGCTGAATGCCATCCATACCCGGCATCTTGATATCCGAGATTACGATCCCTGGATAATCCGGACCCAGAACCTTGAGCGCATCTTCCGCGCTGGCAAAGGTTTCCGTGTCATATCCGGACAAAGCAAGCCATTGGCTGATTGACTGGCGCATGTCCTGTTCGTCATCCACAATGGCAATTTTCATGGCCTGTGCCATAGTCATTCCTCGTTATTCCGCGGCCTCGAGGCCGTCGCTTCCCAGTGCTGGCAACTGCATTTCAAACACCGCACCGCCGTATTGGCCGTTGCGCGCAGTCAACCGTCCCCCATGGTCGTTCACGATCCCTGACGAGATGGCAAGCCCCAGCCCAACTCCATCTCCGGGTTGTTTGGTGGTATAGAACGGCTCGAACAGGTTCTCGATATTCTCGATCCCATGCCCGTTGTCGCGCACCGTCAGTACAGCCGTATCACCCGCCGCCAGGATGATTTCCACATCTGGCTCTGCCATTGATTTGGTGGCGTCCAGCGCGTTTCTCAAGAGGTTGACCATAACCTGCTCGATCCGCATCCGGTCCCCCATCACCATCACCGGTTCTTCAGGCAGGATCTGAGTGATCTTGACATGGCGCTGGCGCAACTGCGGTTCCATCATCGACAAGGCTGAGGCCAGTGCTTCGCCAAGGTTTACAGGTGAAAACGCGTCCGCCCCCTTGCGGGCGTAAGATTTGAGCTGCCGCGTAATCGCCCCCATCCGTTCGATCAGACCATCGATGCGGCCGAAACTTGCCAGCGCTTCTTCAGGCCGGTTTCGACGCAACAGCAAACGGGCACCGGCCAGATAGGTTTTCATTGCAGCCAGCGGTTGATTCAGCTCGTGACTGACTGCGGCTGACATCTCACCCAATGCCGCCAGTTTCGAGCTTTGGGCAAGGGTCTGTTCAGCCAAATCCAACGTCTTTTCAACCCGTTCACGTTCAGCGATTTCCCGCTGTAGCCGGGCGTTCAATGCGCGAAGCTCTGCCGACTCGCGCTGAAACAGGGTCATGCGCAACGTCGCGCGTCGGCTCAGCGCGTAGAACGCCAGCGCCAGAAGAATCGCAAAGCCCATGATCTCGAGCGCCAGAACGCTGTTCACTTTCTCGCGGATCGAGGCATAGGTCGTGAATGACGTCATTTGCCAGCCGCGGAAGGGAATGCGCGTTTCCAGACGCATTACCGCCTCGCCTTGCAGGTAGGCGTCGGGTGGCAAAGCTGTCCAATCGGTCGTTGCGCGAATGGCCCGCTGGATGGCCCCTTGGGGTGGCTGACGCAGCAGGGCCGAGCCCTCATCTAGACCTCGCCAGCGCGGCTCAGTAGACAAGATGATGGTTCCGGTGCTGTCTGTAACCATCACCGCATCAGAAATACCGGCCCAGGCCTGTTCAAACTTTTGCAGATCGACTTCGACAACAATTACGCCCAGTATTTCAGCGCTGTTTTCAAGTCGCCGTGAGTAGACAAAGCTGTACCCGCCGGATTCCTTGGGAATGACGGAAAAGATTGTCGCATTTGACCGGATCGCGTCCACGAAATACGATGTGTTCCTGTGTGCCTCGCCCAGTTTACTCCGATCTGTCGCTGCAACCGTTCGTCCGTCACCATCCAACAACCTCAGCGACGCCGCACCGATTTCTTCGACGAAAGAGATCAATCGCTGCGTCGACAGCGAATAGTCCCTGGATTGCAACGCCGAAATCAGGGTCGGGTCCCGCGCCAGCAATTGCGGCACGATGGAATTGCGCCGCAATTCGCTCAGCAAATTACCGGAATACAGCGCAAGGCGCAGCTCGGCCCGATTGCGTGTGGATTCGGTGAACCTGTCAGTCAGCAGACGGTTGGTGACCCAAACCGTTGCAATTGTCGCCACCATCAAAACCAGAACAGCCAGCCGCAGTCGCCATCCCAATGGGGCGCCGCGAAACGGTTTCAGCAGTTTTGACCAGCCTGATCGCACGTCCGAGTTCATGGTCAGACGTTACGCGTGGGCGCGCGTGACCTCAAGTCACGCCGCTTGAAACACACCTGACAATGCGCGGAACAGCGCCGCCCCGTCGGTGCCGCCATGCCCTTGGTCCGCCGCGCGTTCGGGGTGCGGCATCATACCCAGAACACGACGGTTTTCGGAAAGGATCCCCGCGATATCACCGACCGAACCGTTGGGGTTCTCGGTATAGGTGAATGCGATCCTGTCCTGACCCCTCAACGCCGCCAGCGTCGCGTCATCTGCGAAATAGTTGCCGTCGTGATGCGCGATCGGAATACCGATCACGTCGCCCGCATTGTAGCCGCCGGTAAAAACACTGTCGCTGGTTGCGACTTTCAGGCCCACGGTCTTGCAGATGTATTTCAACCCGGCATTTCGCAACAGTGCCCCTGGCAGGATACCCGTTTCCGTGAGAACCTGAAATCCGTTGCAAATCCCCAAGGCGTAACCGCCACGTTCGGTGTGATTGACCACGGCCTTGCAGATCGGAGATTTCGCGGCAATTGCACCACAGCGCAAATAGTCGCCATAGGAAAAACCACCTGGAACGCCCACGATATCAATGCCTTCCGGCAGCGCGGCATCTTTGTGCCAGACCATGTCGACCTGAAAACCGGCCTGCTCGAAAGCGACCGCGAGGTCTCGGTCACAGTTTGATCCGGGGAATACGATTACGGCTGCGCGCATGGCGGGCCCTCCTACGAGACAAAATCGGTGACGACCGCAACACCCGGAGGAGTTGAATGGTCAAAGGCGGCAAGCTCTGTGCTCACCTGGTTCAGAGATATTTTTCGCGTGACCAATGGGCTCAGGTCAACTCCGCCGCCTGCGATCAGCGACAACAAAGAGGGATAGCGCCAGCTTGGCATTCCACGCGTTCCGAAGACAGAAAGTTGACCGGAATAAAGAACATCCATCGGCAACGCCATCTGAGTGTGGTCCCCGGCAGGCATCCCGATCTGCACCATGCGCCCCATTTTACGCAGGGATCGCATTGCTGAAACGGTCGTCACTTCAACGCCAAGCGCCTCAATCGCAACATGAGCACCGCCACCGGTGAGATCCTTCACCGCCTGCGGCGCATCGCAGGTAGCCGCATTGACCGCCGCGTCAGCGCCCAGAGCCTTGGCATAGTTCAGTTTATCATCCGTGATATCGACAACCACGACACGAGCGCCAAGCGCCTTACCCAAAAGAAGCGTGGATATCCCTACTCCGCCGCCGCCGAAGACAGCGATCCATTCACCACCCTGAACCTTTGCCCGACCGACCAGAGCCTGCCAGGCTGTCGTCACCCGACACCCCAACGCGGCCGCGGTTTCCGGCGCAATACTGTCCGGCAATGACGTCAGGTTCGCATCGGCATGCGCCACCGCTATGTATTCCGCAAAAGCGCCGTCACAGGTGAACCCCGGTACAACCTGATCGGGGCAGATCGTCTGATGACCCTGCGCGCAATCGGGACACCGGCCGCAAGCCAGAATGAAAGGTGCGATCACCCGATCCCCGACACGCCACCGGGTGACGCGCGCGCCGACTGAGACCACCTCTCCGCAATATTCATGCCCGGGAGTGATGGGCAAGACGACGTCCGGATCCGAACCAGACCACGCGTGCCAGTCTGACCGGCACACGCCGCAGGCCAGCACCCGCACGATCACGCCGTCTTCCGCAGGTGCGGGATCCGGGATCGTCGTTACCTCAAGCGGCTGACGGGAGGTGATCAGACGCGCGGCCCGCATTCAATCAGACCAGTTCGATCTCGTAGCGTTCGATAACCGTGTTGGCCAACAGCTTTTCGCACATCTCGGTCACATCTGCTTCGGTCGCGCCGTCGGCCAGTTCAAGGTCGATCACCTTGCCCTGACGCACACCTTCGACCTGATCAAAGCCCATTGCACCCAATGCGTGCCGAACTGCTTCGCCCTGCGGGTCCAGCACCCCGTTCTTGAGCATCACATGAACCCGTGCTTTCATTTTGGCAACTCCACCTGCGGGCCGCAATCTGCGGCCCATTTCGTTGCGCGGGGGATAGCGCGCCAAATGGCATTCGACAACCCTGTTTGCAAAGCAGTTTGCCGCAGCAATCCAACTATCCGCTTTCTTTGACCAATCCCGGATAATGCGCATCAATTGCATGGAACGTGCCCGTTAGAACCATCTCGACCGCGACGGCGACCAGCAGGATTGCCATGATCCGGGTCAGGACATTGATCATTGTCTCACCCAACAGGCGCGAGATCTGATCTGCGAACAACAAACCCAGCCCCACGATCGCGCAGGCAATCAGGATCGCCGAACCCAGCGTCAAGATTTCGGCGCCGTTAGAGAGTTGGTGCGAAAAAACAATCGTAATGGCAATCGTGCCCGGCCCGATGGTCAGAGGAATGGCCAGCGGTACGACGGCGAAATTCAATTTGCGCTCATGCCCGTCGTCCATCGCAGCCTGATCGCCCGGCGGCCTGTCCTCGGCCTTCAACATCGACATCCCGATTCCGAAAATGATGATCCCGCCAGCAATCCGAAAAGACGGCACATCAATACCGAACACCCCGAGCACTTCTTCCCCGATCACAACCGCGGTCAGCGCAATGACAGTAACCGAAATCGTAACAACGACCGCAACATGCCGCCGTTCGGCCGCAGTACAGTTCTTGGTCATGCTCAGAAAGATCGGGATATTGTACAGCGGATTGAAGATTGCAAGCACGGCTGCCAGAAACTTCAGAAACACCGTCTGATCAAACAGTTCAGCCATTTGACACCCATCCTGAACCTTTTGTGACTGCACGGGGCAAACATGCTCAGGAAACGGGAGGCTGTCAAATTCAACCGCCAACGAAAAAGCGCCGCAAACACAGCCGCGGCGCTTTGGCGAGGTTCCGATCCAGCCCTGCTTAGTTGATCAGCGTCGGTTTGGTGACATTGTTGCTGGGCAGGACGCCCAGTCGGCGTGCAACTTCGGAATAAGCGTCGGTCAAACTGCCCAAATCGCGGCGGAAGACGTCCTTGTCCAGTTTCTGGCCAGTTTCGATATCCCACAGGCGGCAGCTGTCGGGGCTGATTTCATCAGCAACGATCAGGCGCTGATAGTCGCCTTCGAACACGCGTCCGATCTCGATCTTGAAGTCCACCAGACGGATGCCCACCGCCAGCATCACACCACTCATGAAGTCGTTCACCCGCAGGGCGAGGCTGAGGATATCGTCCATGTCCTGCTGGCTGGCCCAGCCAAAAGCGGCAATGTGTTCTTCGGTGACAAGCGGGTCACCCAGCGAGTCGTCCTTGTAGCAATACTCGACGATCGGTCGGGGCAGTTGGGTGCCTTCTGCAATACCCAGACGCTTGGACATCGATCCGGCGGCATAGTTGCGCACGATCACTTCCAGCGGAACGATTTCGCAGTTGCGAACCAACTGCTCACGCATGTTCAGGCGGCGAATGAAGTGGTTCGGGATGCCGATCTGGGTCAGGCCGGTCATGAAGAACTCGGACAGGCGATTGTTGAGCACCCCCTTACCGTCGATCACGTCCTTCTTTTCCGCGTTGAAGGCAGTAGCGTCATCTTTGAAATACTGAACGATCGTGCCCGGTTCAGGGCCTTCGTACAGAATCTTGGCCTTGCCTTCGTAGATTTTCTTGCGACGCGCCATAAGCGACCTTTCCACTCTGCACAGAGGGATTGAGTCCCCTCACGTTGGCGTCCTCATAGTCCAAGCACCCATTTCCCGCAAGTTCATGTACCCGAGAGGCTTTGACGCAGCGCAAATCCCTTGCGTATGGGACGTCGTATAGTCATATCATCAGGAAACAAGATGTAACCCAAGAGGTCCTTACCCTATGACCACGTTCGACGAACGCGAAAACGCCTTTGAAGCCAAGTTTGCCCATGATGAAGAGATGCAGTTCAAGGCGCAGGCCCGCTGCAACAAACTTCTGGGTCTGTGGGCCGCAGAAAAGCTTGGTAAAACTGGTGCAGATGCAGAGGAATATGCAAGGACGGTTGTAATTTCAGACTTTGAGGAAGCCGGACACGAAGATGTCGTACGCAAGGTTTCGGGCGATCTCGGAAACCTGTCCTCGGACGACGAAATCCGCGCAAAAATGGCCGATCTTCTGCCGGAAGCCAAGGCGCAGGTCCTGAGCGAGAAAGGCTGAGCCTCAGGTGCCTGACTCATGATCTTCATGAGTTTTATGAATTTGATTTGACGCCTTGGTCATGAGACACGGGGCGTCTCTTTTTAACGGCGTTTTGCGCCTTTTTCTGGAACAACCCTATGACAAACGCGCTGAGCAAGCTTCTGGAAACCAATGACGCCATTCTGGCCGATGGTGCAACAGGGACGAACCTGTTCAACATGGGCCTGCAGTCTGGTGACGCTCCTGAACTTTGGAACGTGGATGCTCCGGACAAGATCCGGGCGCTGTATCAGGGTTCGGTTGATGCAGGCAGCGACCTGTTCCTGACCAACACATTCGGCGGCACATCGGCACGGCTGAAACTGCACGACGCGCAAAATCGCGTGGGAGAGTTGAACCGCATCGGTGCAGAGCTGGGACGTGAAGTCGCCGACAAAGCCGGACGACCTGTCATTGTTGCAGGATCGGTCGGTCCAACCGGAGAAATCATGGAACCGGTCGGCAGCCTGTCGCACGCCGAAGCAGTGGAAATGTTCCACGAACAGGCTGAAGCGCTGAAAGAAGGTGGCGTGGATGTTCTGTGGGTGGAAACCATCAGCGCACCCGAAGAGTTCCGCGCCGCTGCCGAAGCCTTTGCCCTGACCGACATGCCCTGGTGCGGCACGATGAGCTTTGACACGGCCGGTCGCACGATGATGGGTGTGACATCAGCCGATCTGGCCCAACTGGTCGAAACCTTGCCGAATCCGCCTATCGCGTTTGGCGCCAATTGCGGCACTGGCGCATCTGACATTCTGCGCACCGTTCTGGGTTTTGCCGCGCAAGGGACTGAGCGCCCACTGATCTCGAAGGGCAACGCAGGCATTCCGAAATACGTGGATGGTCACATCCACTATGACGGCACGCCCGAGCTGATGGGGCAGTATGCCGCCATGGCGCGGGATGCCGGCGCGACGATCATTGGCGGGTGCTGCGGAACCATGCCCGATCACCTGCGCAAGATGCGTGAGGCGTTGGACACCACGCCTCGTGGCGAACGCCCGACTCTCGATCAGATTGCTGATGCTCTGGGTTCGTTTACATCCGCCTCGGACGGGACGGATGACGATGCGACACCGGAACGCCGCACACGCCGCCGCCGCCGCGCATGATACCAGCCTGATCAGCGCCCTTCGAATTTCGGAGGGCGTTTTTCCATAAAGGCCACCACGCCTTCGGCGAAATCTCTGGAGCGGCCACATTTGCCTTGCAGGTGCGCCTCGGTCTCAAGCTGCTGTTGCAGGGTGTTTTCATAGGTTCCGCGAATGGCCCGCTTGATCGCGTCATAGGCCGCCGTGGGACCTTTCGCCAGATACTCTGCCCTTTTGCGCCAATGGTCGACAAATACGTCATCCGGCACGGCTTCCCAGATCATGCCCCATTCATCCGCCTGCTTTGCAGTGATCTTGTCTGCAAACAAGGCCGCGCCCATTGCTTTGGCCAGCCCCATCTGGCGAGGCATGAACCATGTTCCCCCAGCATCAGGAAGCAGGCCGATACGTGCAAATGCCTGCAGGAAATAGGCGCTTTCCGTCGCAATTACCACGTCGGCACAGAGGGCGAGGTTCGCGCCTGCCCCGGCTGCCGGTCCGTTAACCGCGGCAATCGTGGGCACCGGGCAATTGTGGATGGTGTCCAACATCGGTTCATATTCATCGCGCAACGACCGTTCCAGATCGATCTTGCCGGTTGACGACGCATCACCCAGGTCCTGCCCCGAACAAAACGCAGGACCAGCACCGGTGATAACTATACAGCGGGCCTTGACCGCTGCGTCTTTCATGGCGTGAGTAATCTCTGCCCGCATCTGAGTGGTCAGTGCGTTCATCTTGTCCGGCCTGTTCAGTGTCAGAACTGCCAGACTGTCTGTAATATCCAAAGCAACCGTTTCGTAATTCATGAAAACCCTCCCGTCGCGCCACGTGTTTTTGCACACTTACTGGCCCTGACGGAACGGGAAAAGCGGAACCACGCGTCAGTCTTCAAGAATTTGACGCAGACGTTCTTTTTCGTCGTCGCTCAACGCCGCGGAGTCAACCGAAGCATGAGCCTTGGCCCGGGCTCGGAGAAAGTTCAGCCCAACCGCTGCAGCGATCAACAGCATGATGGGCCCTGCCAACCACAAAAGCAGGTTCGAGCCGCTGGTGGTCGGCTTCAGAAGGACGTATTCGCCAAACCGATCTACGATAAACGCGATGGCCTGTTCGTCCGTATCCCCTGCGACCAACCGTTCCCGCAGCAGCAGACGCAGGTCTCGGGCCAGATCTGCGTTGCTTTCGTCAATGCTTTCATTGCGACACACAAGGCAACGCAATCCGGCGCTGAGGTCGCGTGCCCGTTGTTCCAGAACAGGATCATCCAGTACTTCGTCAGGCTGAACCGCAAAGACAGGTGATGCGAGCATCATCAGAATCAGAACAAGGCGTTTCATTCTGCAGGTACTCCGCCAACCGGGGTCTTTCTGGCACCTGCGGCCACGCGGAACCGCCTGTCACACAGGCTCAGGACACCGCCGAGCGCCATCAGGATACATCCACCCCAGATCCAGTTTGCCAGCGGCTTGATATAGGTTCGCATGACCCAGCCGCCATCTGCCTGTTGATCGCCGATCACGACATAGAGATCCCCAAGGAAACGATAATCGATGGCGGCTTCTGTCGTGGGCATTCGCGCAACGGGGTAATCCCGTTTTTCGGGATGCAATGTCCCGATCGGGCGGCCATTCTTTTCAATCAGAACATCCGCCGTGGTCGAGAAATAGTTCGGCCCCTCAACCCGACGGACGTCTTGCAGCGTCAGTGTGAACTGCCCGACTTCGAAAGGTTGTTTGAGCTGAGCGACGCGAATATCCTCGTCCTCCCACGCCGTCAGGCCGGCAATGGCAAAGATAGTGACCCCCAGTCCGGTATGAGCGACGGCTTTGCCCCAATCCGCGCCCGGCAGACGGAACAAGCGCTTCAGACTGCCGTTGCGACCGGTACGGCTCCACAAATCAACTGTGGCGCCAAACGTAATCCACGCCCCAAGGAACAGACCCACTGGCCCCAAAGCGCTGCGCCCGGTCTGCATCGCCCAAACCAACAGGGAAATCGCCAGAGCCAGACCAAAGGCATAACGCAGGGACCAAGCTGTCTTTCCAATCCGCCCGCGTTTCCACGGCAGCATTGATCCAATCGGCAGAATCAATCCCAGCAGCACCATGAACGGTGAAAAAGCAGCATTGAAAAACGGAGCCCCAACCGAGAGCTTTCGATCAAACATCATCTCGGCCAACATCGGCCACATGGTGCCGACAAAAACCACGAAACAACTGACCGCCAACAACACGTTGTTCACGATCAGCGCGCTTTCACGGCTGACCATGCCGAAGACGCCCTTGGCCTCCATCGCCTGCGCCCGTGCTGCAAACAAGGTCAGCGCGCCACCGATAAAGATCACCAGAATGAACAGAATAAAGACACCACGCTCGGGATCATTGGCGAAGGCGTGAACCGACGTCAGCAGCCCTGAACGAACGATGAATGTCCCGATCAACGAAAACCCGAATGCAATGATCGCCAGCAGGATGGTCCAGCTTTTCAGCGCCTCGCGCTTTTCCACAACGATTGCGGAATGCAGCAGCGCCGCCGCCAGAAGCCATGGCATGAACGAAGCGTTTTCAACCGGGTCCCAGAACCAGAAACCGCCCCAGCCCAGCTCATAATAGGCCCACCAGGAACCCAGTGCGATACCTATGGTCAGAAAGACCCAGGCAGCCAGCGTCCATGGGCGAACCCATCGCCCCCAGGCCGCATCGATACGCCCTTCGATCAGTGCCGCGATGGCAAAGCTGAAAGCCATGCTCAGACCCACATAGCCGAGATACAGAAATGGCGGGTGGAAAGCCAAACCGGGATCCTGCAGGAGAGGGTTCAGATCGCGACCGTCGAATGGTGCTATTGCCAGCCGGTCAAACGGGTTCGAAGTTAACAGAATGAATGCGAAAAACGCGACTGCGATGGATGATTGTACCGCCAGCACACGCGCCTTCAGGCTTGGTGGCAACCCGCCCCCGAAGAAAGCTGCCATCGCTCCGAACAGAGTGACAATCAGCACCCACAGCAGCATCGACCCCTCGTGGTTCCCCCACGTCCCGCTGATCTTGTAAAGCATAGGCTTTGCTGAGTGACTGTTTTCGACCACGATCCGCAGCGAAAAATCCGACATTATGAAAGCCCAGATCAGCGCACCGAAGGAAAACGCAGTTAGCAGGAACTGGACGATGGCAGCAGGCTCTGCAAACGCCATCCAGCCGGTCCAGTTTTTTGAAGCGCCGATCAAAGGCACCACGCTTTGCACGATGGCAACGAAAAAGGCGAGGATAAGGGCGAAGTGGCCGAGCTCTGTAATCATGTCCCGGAATATACTCCGAGGCCGAACCGGGGGCCATTAACTTTCGCATGATCCGGGGGCACATAGTGTCGCGGGTCAGCGCCCCCGAAGCCTGCGCCAATCGTTCAGTGCAGGGTTCGCGTCGAGATGTGAGGCGTTCTGTATCAGGTTGGCATCGGGGCCAGGGTCGGCGACGCCCGGACTGTCGCTGCGCATGGCCCGTACCGTTTCTATGTTTCCCATGACCGTCGGCAAGCGCTGCATCGCTGCACCTATATCCCGCTGAAAATCCTGCATTTTGATCTGATGGCGCGCACCGAAATAGAAAGACACAATCACGCCCAGCAACCACCAAAGAGGTTCCGGCACCAGTGCAATGCCCTGCATACGTTCGGCAAACCACAGTGGATTTACCATTGCGGCAACGAACAATCCCAGCGTTCCAAGTGCCAAAGCCGGGCGCGGCAACCGGTTGACACCATCCATGACGCGGTCGAACAGGCCTTTCTCAGCAACCTGAAACTCTCCGCCAAACTGCATCATGGCCTGGCTTTGCAACTCTGTTGTTCTCTGAGCACGAGACTCAGCGTTTTCCCGGTATATTTCAACCGTTTCACGCACAGCGTTGCGACCGCCCCCGAACAACAGCGCCAATACTCCCGAAATCAGCCCCATGCCGAAACCCTTTCGTTGAATTCACTTACTGACAAACGATAGCGCGGCGACAGAAACTCTTCGGCCCTCTTGATCCAGCCTCCTTTGCCCCCGGACCGGGTGCGCGCGTATTTTCTGGATGCCGGGCGTTTGTCGGCGAGCCGAAAGTAATAGTTCCGCCGAGCCACGCCGTACGCATCGCGCAGCGCAATGGGATCAGGCTGTGCCGCCTCTTCGCACGCCTGCGCCGTTTGCAGGCCGATCACGCCATCTGCCACAACTTCAAATCCCATTTCACGCAATAGCCGTTGCAGAATTTTCACCGCCTGTGCACCCGCATTCACACACATATCGAAGACAGAAGCATGCAGAACCTCTGGCAGCAGCGCGATACGCGGTTTTTCAAAGTAGTGCTGAACAAAGATATCGACTGCCTCGCGCCGAGTAAGCGCCCGAACGTCCATTTCGTCAACCAGCCCATCCCCGGTCAGATCCAATCCAAACCTGCGCATAGTATGGATCGTGACACCAAACTTGGTTGTCCCGCCCGGATCGTCCGGGTCGCTTACGAACCCGCCTTCCCGATGCACAATTTCTTTGGCAATCTGCCGAACCGTTTGCATGGCGCCCTCATTTCGTTGAATGGCGCTGACGATCCTGAAAAAGGATTAACAAGCTCGAATGATTAAGGGCGCTGCCCGCATCCCGCGCGCAACGCCCTCAATACGAAATCCGGTTGGATCAGCTGTCTTCGGCCTCTTTGTATACACCCTGTTCCTTCAACGCGTCCACGACTTCCTTAGGCATGTAAGTCTCGTCATGTTTTGCAAGAATTTCAGTGGCTTCAAACACGCCGTTCACGTAGCTTCCGGTGCCCACCATACCCTGATTTTCAGAGAACAGGTCAGGCAGGACGCCGGTAAAAGAAACCTTGACGCTTTCGCCGCCATCGGTAACGACAAAGCGCACGGTTTCACCCTGCCCACGGATGATCGAACCTTCTTCGACCAGGCCGCCAATCCGAAAGACCTCGGTCGGTTTGGGTGGTTCGGCAATCACCTGGCTTGGCGAGCGGAAAAAGTTGATCCCATCGCGCATGGCATACCCAATCAACGCCGTCGACGCCACCAAGGCAACGACAGCTACCAGAATGACTTGTACTCGGCGACGTTTCTTGAGCGTTTTCATACCATCCTCACGGGAATAACGGAGCCATCATCAGGCCTTGGGTTTCAATCTCACCTAACATCAGGTTGGCGTTCTGCAAGGCTTGGCCGCTGCTACCTTTTGTCAGGTTATCCAGCGCCGCGATCACGATCGCGCGCCGTTCGATCCGATCTGCCACAACACCGACATGACAGAAGTTGGACCCGCGCACATGGTGGGTCGACGGTGTCTCGCCCATTGGCAGCATCTGAATGAAAGGCTCGTCCGCGTACGCCTTTGCAAGCGTTTCATAGATGCTCAGCGGGTCGCCTTTTACGTATGTCGTGGCCAGAATGCCCCTGTTAGCAGGGATAAGGTGCGGTGTGAACTGCACATGAACCGTACGCCCGGCCAGTTTGGAAAACTCCTGATCGAATTCGCCCAGATGCCTGTGGGTCCCGCCGACGGCATAGGCATTGGCGCCCTCGCTCAGTTCAGCGTGCAGCAGGTTTTCTTTCAGCGACCGCCCTGCCCCGGAAACAGCGCATTTCAGATCCAGCACGATATCGTCCAGATCAATCACTCCGGCAGAAATCAGCGGCCGAAGAAGGTATTGCCCGGTTGCCGCATTGCACCCCGTGCCCGCCACCAGTCGCGCGTCCCGAATTTCGTCGCGATAGAACTCGGTCAGGCCATAAACGGCCTCTTCCTGCTGCTCGAGCGCGGTATGCGGGTTTCCGTACCACTTTTCATATTCGTCCGGGTCAGTCAGCCGGAAGTCAGCAGACAGGTCGATGATCTTCAGATCCTTGGGCAGCGCACTGATCACTTCCTGACTGGTCTTGTGTGGGAGGGCACAAAAACACAGATCGATCCGGGAAAAATCGATCTCGGAAATCTTGCACAGATCCGGCAGGTCCATGTGGCGCAGATGGGGAAAAACCTGCGCCATTGTCATTCCCGCCTTCCGTTCAGCGGCCAGCGCAACGATATCCATGTTCGGGTGTTCGGCGATCAGCCGCACCAGTTCCGCGCCGGTATAGCCCGAGGCGCCCAGAATTGCGATTTTATGGGTCATGTCAGACCTCTTCTCAACGTGTGTCACATGTTACGACCGACGATGCGACGGCCTTGAAATAAAGAAAGCAGAACGGCCGCGTCCTTGACCTAAGTCAGGCGGCCTCGAATGTGATTTGTCGTCGGAGGAACTGAGTTGCCCGATCGCTCACCACATTGGGTTTCCCCGTTGTCAGGAATCCTCCCGGGCCGGTACCCAACATGTTGGGGTGGCGATGCAAATAATCCGCAAGGCTTTCAGCAACCAGCGCTCCCTGGCTGTAGACCTGTACGTCAGGTCCCAATGCCGCCTGAAATGCTTCGGCCATCAGCGGGTAATGCGTACAGCCCAGAATGGCTGCCTGCGGTTCGGGCATCTTGCGTTTGAGAGCATCCACATGGCTGCGCACCAGCGCCTCGGCCAGGATCATGTCACCGTCTTCAATGGCATCCACAACGCCACCACATGCCTGCGCCTCGACATCCACGCCAATTGCCCGGAACGCCAGCTCGCGCTGAAAGGCCCGGCTGGATACAGTCGCGGGCGTGGCGAACAAGGCGACATGCTTGACCGCCACTTCGCGTGGTGGGGAATTGTCGCCCCATTGCCGTTCGGTCAGGGCTTCGATCAATGGAACAAAGACACCGAGAACCCTTTTGCCGTCGGGCACGCCTTCTTCCTGCATCCGACGCAGCGCCGCTGCACTGGCGGTGTTGCAAGCCAGAATCACCAGATTGCAGCCGCGATCCCAAAGGTCCTGCACGGCCTTTCGGGTCAGCTGATAGATGTCCTCGGCATCGCGCACACCGTACGGGGCATGCGCGCTGTCCGCGTAATACAGGAAATCAACGTCAGGCAGACGTGTCTGCGCGGCGCTCAGGACGGTAAGACCGCCCAATCCGGAATCAAAGATACCTACTGCCATTAGCCCCTTCAGGCGCGATGCCGTTCCTCAAACTCGTAGCCATAGTCATACGACTTCAGCGGTGTCGGAGACAGCTCATACGTCGCTTTGCGCAGGAAATCCATCATCTTGCGCGTATCCTTGCCCAGCGGGTCCAGAATGTCGCGTCCGATCGGCGCGCCAATCACCACATTGACCGGGGTATCGACACGTTTTTTGAATTCCTTGATCAGCAGTCCCATGCGCAGTGTGTTATGCATATGGCTTGCGATCTGAAACAGACGTGAGGTGTGCCCGTCGAAGAAAACCGGAACTACAGTGGCGTTGGATTTGGCTACCATACGGGCCGTAAAACCGCGCCAACCCGGATCCATGGGATACGCGAACGGATTAACGCCAGTGCTGACCGTACCACCAGGGAAAATCCCGATCGCGCCACCATCCCCAAGGTAGTTCAACGCGGTTTTTCGCGTATCCAGGTTCAGCTTCAACGCTTCTTTCGTATCATCAAACGAAACTGGTAAAACGATACGGTTCAGGTCTTCGGCCTTGCGGAAAACGCGATTTGCAAGAATTCGGAAATCACCACGGGTCTGAGATAAAATGTGACCCATCATCAGGCCATCCAGAATTCCATACGGATGGTTTGCAATCAGGATAAGGGGACCCTCTTTGGGGATATTCGCCAGTGCGCCACCAACGACATCCAAGGTCAATCCATAGCGATCGACCATAACCGACCAGAAATCGCGACCCTTTGCGACCTCTTTCTCGTACCCGTCCGCCCGTTTTATCAGACGCAACCGGCCCGTGGTGTTTTCCATCAGCCTGATAACCAACCGCCCCCCCCTGGTTTCGGCGGAATGGGCATACGAGATGTCACGAACGACATGACGGCGAGAAGACATGTAGGGCTCCGTTTTGCTGCACGCAAAATAAATGCAAGCAGCAGTTTTGACCAGCTATCGTGACACCCTAGTGACGATTTACTCCGCTGCGGCCTGCAATTCTGGCCCACCGCTGCGGATGGATGCCAGCAACTCCTCTCTCCGCTTGGCAGCTTTGGCCTCTTTTTCCCGCAGTACCGGCCCAAATCCGCGGATATCCAACGGTAAGCGGGCCAAAGCGGAAATCGCATCACGCGTCTCCTGCGACACCAGGGGCAAAACTTCGCGCATGTCCTTTTCATACTGGCGGATCAGGGCGCGTTCCATCTTGCGTTCGGATGAATACCCGAAAATGTCCAGAGGCGTCCCGCGCAACGCTTTCAGTTTGGTCAACAGTTTCAACGCAGTCATGATGGATTCGCTGAACGCACGCTTTTTTGGCCTGCCGTTGCTGCCCGATCCTCCGAATATCGGCGGGGCCAGATGGAAGGTCATCTTGAAGTCACCATCAAACTCTGCCGCCGCCTTTTCCCGACTGGTCAGCAGAAGGCGCGCAACTTCGTACTCGTCCTTGTACGACAACAGCTTGTGATAGCCATTTGCCACCGCTTCGCGTACATCCGCGTCCTCTACACTGTCCACCAGCTTGCGGTACCGCTTGGCCAGCCGTGCACCTTGATAGTCCGTCAGGTGCTGGGCACGGAACGCAATGATCTGGTCCAGTGACTTGGGCATTTCAGCCAGGGTTGGGGAAAGGATGGATTGTACTTCTTCTGGATGCAGAACCGCCCAACGGCCGACATCAAACGCGCGCTTGTTGCGTTCGACTGCTGCGCCGTTCAACTCAATGGCCTCAAATATCGCCTGATGGCTGACCGGCAACAGTCCGCGCTGCCAGGTCGCGCCGAAGATCATCATGTTGGAATAGATTGAATCCCCCATCACTGCGCGCGCCAGTTCGGTCGCATCAAACAGCGAGACATCTTCTTTCAACCGCGCTTGCAGGGCCAGTTCCAGCTGATCCGTCGGAATGCTGAACTCGGTATCACGCGTGAAGTCGCCAGTCACCGTTTCATGGCTGTTCACGACGGCACCCGTACGTCCGGTACGCGTCAGGCCTAACGTTTTTGCGCCGGCCGAGACCACCAGATCACCGCCAATCAGCGCATGGGCTTCGCCAGTGGCGACACGTATCGCGCTGATGTCCTCGGGGCGGTTGGCCAATCTGCAGTGGATGTGAACTGCGCCGCCTTTCTGCGCGAGGCCCGCCATTTCCATCATGCCCGCGCCTTTTCCGTCAATCTGCGCCGCCTGCGCCAGGATGGCGCCAATGGTGACGACACCCGTACCGCCAACACCGGTAATCACGACGTTGTGCGTGCCGGTGATCTTCGGCAGATCCGGTGTTGGCAGATCCGGCAGATCAATTTCGGTCGTCGCCTCCTTGCGAATTTTCGCACCCTCAAGCGTCACAAAAGATGGGCAGAAACCGTTCAAGCATGAAAAATCCTTGTTGCAGCTTGATTGGTCAATGGCGCGCTTGCGACCCAGTTCAGTTTGCTTGGGAACGATCGAAACGCAGTTTGACTGTACGCCGCAATCACCACAGCCTTCGCATACATCGGTGTTGATGAACACTCGCTTGTCGGGATCGGGGAATGTACCGCGCTTGCGGCGGCGGCGCTTTTCGGCGGCGCAGGTTTGAACATAAACGATGACCGAAACACCCTCGATCTCGCGAAACTTCTCCTGCACCTGCATGAGGTCGGCTCGCTCGAATGTCTGAACGCTGGCGGGCAAAGCCTTGAAGTTGACGTCTTCCTTTTCGTCATAAACCAGAGCCACCTCTCGAACACCCATTGCCTTGACCTCGGCAACAATCCGTTCGGCAGTCAGGTCACCTTCATTGTCCTGCCCGCCGGTCATGGCGACCGCGTCGTTGAACAGTATCTTGAAGGTGATGTTGGTACCTGCGGACAACGCCGCCCGGATCGCCTGAACGCCCGAATGGTTGTACGTGCCATCGCCAAGGTTCTGGAACACATGCTTGGTTGTCGAAAACGGTGCCTCGCCGATCCAGTTCGCGCCTTCCCCGCCCATTTGCGTGAATCCGGTCGTCTCGCGATCCATCCATTGTACCATGTAGTGACAGCCGATGCCGGCATAGGCGCGGCTGCCATCCGGCACCTTGGTCGAGCTGTTGTGTGGACAGCCGGAACAGAAATACGGAAGCCGTGTCGCAATTTCCTGCGCGTTGTCAGCCCGGCGCGCTTCTGACAAAGACGCCAGCCCGGCCCGGATACCATCAGTCTCGCGCCCCTCTTCAATCAGGATTTCGCCCAGCTTTTCAGCGATCATGATCGGGTCAAGCGCACCCCGCGTCGGGAACAGTTCTTCCCGGTGCAACGTCCCGGCACCGCCTTTGTACCAGCCATAGACCCGGCGTCCGCGCCGGTCGTCAAAGATGGCCTCTTTGACCTGTACCTCGATCAGCTTGCGCTTTTCTTCGACGATCACGATCAGGTCCAGCCCCTCGGCCCAGTCGTGGAAACCGGCCATATCCAGCGGGAAAGTCTGCCCCACCTTGTAGGTGGTAATGCCCAGACGCTCGGCCTCGGCTTCGTCAATATTCAGAAGCGAAAGTGCATGTGTCAGGTCCAGCCAGTTCTTGCCTGCCGCGACAAAGCCTATCTTGGCGCCGGGTTTACCCCACATCCGCCTGTCCAGCTTGTTGGCGTGTGAAAACGTCTCGGCCGCGAACCTCTTGTAGTCGATAACGCGCGTTTCCTGCAGATGCGGCGTGTCCCCCAATCGAATGTTCAATCCGCCATCCGGCATATCGAATTCAGGGATGACCACCTGCATTCGGTCCGGACTGCCATCCACGACCGAGGTGACTTCGATCGTGTCCTTCATCGTCTTCAGGCCGACCCAGACACCCGCGAAACGGCTGAGTGCAAATCCATAAATTCCATAATCGAGGATTTCCTGAACGCCAGCAGGGCTGACGATAGGCATATACATGTCGACCAGCGACCATTCCGACTGATGCAGCACCGTCGAGCTTTCGCCGGTATGGTCATCACCCATCGCCATGAGCACGCCGCCATGTTTGGCTGTACCCGCCATGTTTGCGTGGCGCATGACGTCACCGGATCGGTCAACGCCCGGACCCTTGCCATACCAAAGCCCGAATACCCCATCGAACTTGCCGTCGCCGCGCAGACCCGCCTGCTGGCTGCCCCAAAGTGCGGTGGCTGCCAGATCTTCGTTCAAACCGAACTGAAACGTGACATCGCTTTCGGCCAACGGCTTCTGAGCCCGCATCATTTGCTGATCTACGGCCCCCAAAGGAGACCCGCGGTATCCAGTGACCAATCCCGCGGTGTTAAGACCCGCTTGCCGGTCTCTGGCCTTTTGCATCAGCATCAAGCGCACAAGCGCCTGTGTTCCGTTCAGAAGAACGGGGTTTTTCTCAAGATCGAACCGGTCGTTCAGCGTTATCTGTGGCTGGCTCATCAGACGTCTCCCCTCGTCAGATCAGTGTGCTTTACTTAGGTTCATTTTAGGTCATAATTTCTGACCTGTATAGAATTTATCCACTGATATTTAACGATTTCGTCCTTTGAATGTAGAACTTGTTACCTATTTCATATAGGGCTTCTGAAAGATAACGAAAGTTGCGGCGATGGATTGGGACAAGCTTAGAATATTTCACGCGGTGGCCGATGCTGGCAGCCTCACGCACGCCGGAGACAAGCTTAATCTGTCTCAATCCGCCGTAAGCCGACAGATCCGTGCACTGGAAGAGTCGCTGGATGCCACTCTTTTCCACCGTCATGCCCGGGGGCTGATTCTTACTGAACAGGGTGAATTGCTGTTCGACGCCACATCCGCCATGTCCAAACGGCTTGATGCCGCTGCTGCGCGTATTCGGGACAGCGAAGAAGAGGTCTTTGGTGTCTTGCGGGTCACGACGACTTTCGGGTTCGGAACACTCTGGTTAGCCCCGCGCCTGCCCAAGCTGTACGAGCAATACCCTGATCTGAACATCGACCTGATGCTTGAAGAACGCGTTCTTGACCTGCCAATGCGCGAGGCCGACGTCGCCATCCGCATGAAAGAACCAAGCCAGGCTGATCTGGTGCGCAAACGTCTGATGACAGTTCAGATGATGTTGTATGCGACCCAGGACTATATCGACACTCATGGCGGCATGCTGCAATCACTGGACGAGATCAAGGACCACCGTCTGATCTGTCAGACCCCTGCGGCACCGCAGGTTGGAGCCAGTGCATCCATGGTGCGCCACCTGATGACCTATAATCCCGGCTCCTTGCTGACGGTGAACAACTATTTTGGCGTGCTTCAGGGCGTTTTGCACAATCTGGGTATCGGTGTCCTGCCCGATTATGTCACGCAGGATTTTCCGCACCTTGTGCCCATCCTGTCAGACATCGAAACCGCAGATGTCCCGGTCTACTTGGCCTACCCGGAAGAATTACGGCACTCAAAACGCGTTGGCGCGTTCCGAGATTTCGTGCAGGACGAAATCCTCGCGCAGCGCAAACAGCTGAAACAGATGGGAAAACTGTAGCTATGCGCATGCAGCATATCGGACATGAAGAGATCACAGGGTTAATTATCTTGAACGTTCACAAACTGACCCCTAAATGAGCACTCGAAGGCGGTGATGCTGAAACGCTCATCATCTTCATACCTCCCTGTTGGACTACGGCCGAGCTTATAGCTCGGCCTTTTTTTTGCCCAGGGCATTACATTAAGCCAGCGAAAGCTCTGGGAAAAAAACACGCATAGGCATATGATCCCAAAAAAACGATACAATTTCGTGTTTGAGGGAAAATACATGTTCCACCTACCCCGCCTCGTTTTGGCGATCATCTCCGCACTATTCTTGGCGGTGCCGCTATACGCACAAGACACAGGTTCAACTTCTACCGTGACCATTCCGGAAGACCTGACACCCGAACAGGTCGACGATCTGGTCGCGCGTATGTCCGATGACCAGGTTCGCGCCATTCTATTGGAACGCCTTGATGCCGTGGCGGAAAAACAAGCCGCCGAGAAGGCGAACGTAGAAGACCCGTTGACGGAAATAAGCGATATCTGGGCAGAGATGGTCACGTCTTGGACTCATGTTCTGACCACCGTTCCCAACATTGTCACGGCACAGATAACCGCGTTCAGCAATTTTAGAGACACGTTCGGAACGACTGGTGTCTTTACTCTGTTCGGGCTTGTCCTCTCAGTGCTTGTTGTCGGGTTTATTGCTGAAAAGCTGTTTATATTCCTGACCCGCCGCTGGCATGAGGCAACCGAAGCGGCGGACGAGGCCGATCTTTGGGGCGCCGTCAGCTACCTGTTTCGTCGGTTCTGCCGGGAAATCGCCGGGCTGATCGTATTCTATGTCGTGATACGCGCGGTCGGCCGCGGCCTTCTGACAACGGAACAGATCACCTATGCCGCTCCGTTTGTATTTTATCTTATCTGGGTGCCGCGTTTGGGTGCAGCGGCGTCACGCTTTGTTCTGGCACCGGAGAAACCTCAATTCCGGTTGGTCAACATAGACGACCACTGGGCAAAGTACCTGCATCGCAACCTGATCGGATTGTTGATCCTGATCGGGTTCACGCTGTTCGTCGTTCGGTTCAACGCGCTTAATGGCATCACGGGTGACGATACCCGCATTGGCTTCTGGCTGAACGCCGCAATTCACATCTATATCGCCGTAATCGCCTGGACTGCTCGCGAAGGGCTTTCGCAAATGATGCTGGGGACGGACCCGGACCATACGAAGTTCGATGAAGAAGTCGCGCATTATTACCCCTATTTTGCCATCGGCGTTTCGGTGGCGATCTGGCTGCTGGTTGAGTTTCTGGTCGCACAGCGCGACCCATCGACATTGAGGTTGCTGACCAACGGTGCACATTTCACAACCTTGTTCTGGTTGCTGATCGTCCCCGCGCTTGATACGCTGATCCGTGGTTTGGTGCGGCATTTGCAACCCCCCATGTCGGGCGAAGGCCCTCTTGCCGAACGCGCCTACCGTTCTGCGAAACGCAGCTATATCCGGATTGGTCGCGTTATCGCGGGCCTGGTCGTGGTTTTCATGATCGCACGCGCGTGGCACCTTGACCTGCGCAATGTCGCCTCAGCCGGTGTTGGTGCCGAAGTCGGCGGTGCTGTGATTGAGTTCCTGCTGATCATCGCCGTTGGCTATATCCTGAACGAGGTCGTCTCGTTGTGGATCAACCGTCGATTGGCAAGGGAACAAACTGCGGCCGAGGAGCTGGACGAAGAAGCAGGCGGTGAAGGCGGCGGTGCCGGTGGATCTCGTCTGGCGACCGTTTTGCCCCTGATGCGGATAACGGCCCAGATCACAATTGCCGTGATTTTTGGCCTGCTGGCACTGGGTGCATTAGGCATCAACATCACGCCGCTGCTGGCCGGTGCCGGTGTTCTGGGCCTGGCTATCGGCTTTGGCGCGCAGAAGCTGGTCGCTGATATCGTGGGCGGGGTATTCTTCCTGATCGACGATGCCTTCCGCGTTGGAGAATATGTCGACGTCGGCGGCACGATGGGAACGGTCGAGAAGATCTCGGTTCGCTCAATGCAGCTGCGTCACCATCGAGGTGCCGTGCATACGATCCCATATGGTGAGATTCAGAAGCTGACAAACTTCAGCCGTGACTGGGTTATCATGAAGCTGAAATTCACCGTGCCGTTTGATACCGACCCCAACAAGGTCAAGAAGATCTTCAAGAAGATCGGTGCCGAGATGATGGCCGACGAGACCCACAAGGATGGCTTCCTGCAACCCTTCAAATCGCAGGGCGTGTTCGACTTTGACGATGTCGGCATGATCATCCGCGGCAAGTTCATGGCCAAGCCCGGAAAACAATTCACACTGCGCAAGGAAATCTTCAACCGGGTCAAGGCAGCCTTCAAGGAAAACGGCATCGACTTTGCCCGCCGTGAGGTGCGTGTTGCGATGCCGGGGCAGGAAGAAGCCGAAAACCTGACCCCGGAACAGAAGGCCGCTGTAGGTGCCGCAGCCGCAGCTCAACTCAACAAAGACCAGGGGTCAGCGTAACCTTCGCGGTTTACGCCTTCGATTTGCGCCAGTACTGGGGTGCATTTCTTCGGAACCGGCAGTGATGCCGGTTCCGTTTTTCTTTGAAAGAAGCAACCTGCGCCGTCTTGACCCTTTCCACATGCGCGCGCTTGCCCTACAAGGCGCGCAATCTCGGCCCATTTGGACACAGGACAGAAGATGCAAGAGCCCGCCATCACACCCGATCTGATTGCTGCACATGGGCTCAAGCCCAAGGAATACGACATGATCCTCGAGATCATCGGGCGTGAACCTACTTTCACCGAGCTTGGCATTTTCTCGGCCATGTGGAACGAACACTGTTCCTACAAGTCTTCGAAGAAATGGTTGCGCACCCTGCCCACCTCTGGGCCTCAGGTGATTTGCGGCCCGGGTGAGAACGCAGGTGTGGTCGATATCGGCGACGGTCAGGCTGTGGTCTTCAAGATGGAAAGCCACAATCACCCGTCTTACATCGAACCTTATCAGGGTGCTGCGACCGGCGTGGGGGGCATCCTGCGCGACGTCTTCACGATGGGCGCACGCCCCATCGCGTCCATGAACGCTTTGTCCTTTGGCGAACCCGGCCATCACAAGACCCGCCAACTGGTCAATGGTGTGGTCGAAGGGATTGGCGGCTACGGAAACTGCTTTGGCGTGCCTTGCGTCGGTGGCGAAGTCCGCTTCCACCCTGCCTACAACGGTAACTGCCTGGTGAACGCATTTGCAGCCGGTCTGGCCGACAGTGACAAGATCTTCTACTCGGCTGCCTCGGGCGTAGGTATGCCCGTCGTCTACCTAGGTGCAAAAACCGGTCGCGACGGCGTGGGCGGCGCAACCATGGCATCCGCCGAGTTCGACGACACCATCGAAGAAAAGCGCCCCACCGTGCAGGTCGGCGACCCCTTCACCGAAAAACGCCTGATGGAGGCGACGCTGGAACTGATGCGGACCGGTGCGGTGATCTCGATCCAGGATATGGGCGCGGCGGGCCTGACCTGTTCCGCCGTTGAAATGGGCGACAAGGGCGGCCTTGGCGTGCGTCTTGATCTGGAAAATGTCCCCCAGCGCGAAGAAAACATGACAGCCTATGAGATGATGCTGTCCGAGTCCCAGGAGCGTATGCTGATGGTCCTCAAGCCCGAGCTTGAGGCCGAGGCCCGCGCCGTCTTCGAAAAATGGGATCTTGATTTCGCAATCGTTGGCGAAACGATTGCCGAAGACCGCTTCCTGATCATGCATAACGGCGAAGTCAAAGCCGATCTGGTTCTGTCCAAACTGTCTTCTACCGCGCCGGAATACGACCGCCCATGGGAGCCTACGCCAGAGGCAGAGGAACTGGCCGAAGTGCCTCAGATCGACCCGATTGACGGGCTGCGCGTTCTGCTCGCTTCGCCCAACTACGCAGGCAAGCAGTGGGTCTATGAACAGTACGACACCATGGTGATGGCGGATTCCGTCCGTACGCCGGGTCTGGGTGCGGGCATGGTTCGCGTCCACGGTACCGACAAGGTGCTTGCCTTCACATCCGACGTGACCCCGCGCTATGTGCGCGCAAACCCTTTTGAGGGCGGCAAACAAGCCGTGGCCGAAGCCTATCGCAACCTGACCGCCGTTGGCGCAAAGCCGCTGGCCACCACGGACAACCTGAACTTCGGCAACCCCGAAAAGCCCGAGATCATGGGCCAGTTTGTCGGTGCCATTCAGGGCATCGGCGCCGCCGTTGACGCGTTGGATATGCCGATCGTGTCGGGCAACGTGTCTCTATACAATGAGACCGACGGGCAGGCCATTCTACCAACCCCCACCATTGGTGCAGTCGGCCTGTTGCAGCACTCGGACGAGGTCATCGGCAACGAAGTGCGCGAAGGTCATGTCGCGCTGGTGATAGGTGAAACCAAGGGGCATCTGGGTCAGTCCGCCCTGTTGGCAGAGGTCTTCAACCGCGAAGACGGCGATGCACCTCATGTCGATCTGGATGCCGAAAAGCGCAACGGTGATTTCATCCGCGCCAACCGCGAAATGATCAAGGCCTGCACCGACCTCAGCGATGGCGGTATCGCTCAGGCTGCCTTCGAACTGGCGGAAGCCGCAGGCGTTGGCGTGTGTCTGGACGATGCGCCGACTGAGTTCCTGTTCGGTGAAGATCAGGCCCGCTATCTTGTTGCGTGCAATTTCGATCAGGCCGAGGCATTGATGATTGCTGCCGGTCAGACCGGCGTTCCGCTGAATGCGGTTGGTCGTTTCACCGGCGAGACGGTCAAGATCGGCAGCTCGGAAGCCTCGCTTGATGAACTTGCCGCAGTTTACCGCAACAGCTTTGCCGAGGCCGTAGCCTGACAACGCCACACGAAAACCAATGGAAACCCGCGCTGTTATCCCGTGGGGGTTTCGTTGTTATTGCATGAGCCAGCGCCCTTGCACGGCCGGTTCATGCGCTCTACATCTTGGGAAAGACCTTCTGGAGTTACCTACATGCCGATGAGCGCCCACGAAATCGAACACCTGCTGCGCGAAGCCTTTCCTGATGCCGAGATTCAGGTCGGTGGCCAGGACGGTGTTCATATGTCTGCCATGGTGGTGGACGAAAGCTTTCGCGGAAAGAACCGGGTACAACAGCAGCGTGCCGTTTATGCCGCGCTGAAAGGCAAGATGGATGGCCCGGATGGTGAGTTGCACGCGCTGGCGCTGACCACCAAAGTGCCGGAGTAAAATGGAACATGCGATTGTAATCTCAATTGCGGTCACTGTCTTTGTCGTGCTTGTCGCGCTATTGGCTTGGAGCCGATCCAAAAACGAACCGCAACCAAAGCGCGGATCGCTTCCTGGGATAGGTTATCGCACAATCCACGCAAACTATGAGTCAGGCGGGTCTGGCGGAGGGCATTCCACGCAATATCGTGTCCCCAAAGACCCTCAAGACTACGCCAAAGCTATGATGCCGAAGAGCAAAGGAAACGCAAAATGACCGATGTAAAAACCCAGATCGACGAAACCGTCAAAGCCAATGACGTGGTGCTGTACATGAAAGGCACCAAGGAAATGCCTCAATGTGGCTTCTCGTCCCGTGTTGCCGGCGTTCTGAACTACATGGGTGTTGAATACACCGACGTGAACGTACTGGCCGACGAAGACGTGCGTCAGGGCATCAAGGATTATTCCGACTGGCCGACCGTGCCGCAGCTGTATGTCAAAGGCGAATTCGTAGGCGGTTGCGACATCATCACCGAAATGACCCTGTCCGGCGAACTGGACACGTTGTTTGAAGAAAACGGTGTCGGCTACAACAAGGAAGCAGCCGACAAAATCCGCGAAGCAAACGCGTAATCCGGCCTACCGGCTGGAACAGTCCTGATAAATCACCTGCTCATTGGCGGCGCCTGCCGCCAAATAGCTGATTGCCGCGTTCCAGCCTTTTGACCGCAGGATATAGGTTCCTTGATCTCCAACGGATTCGTAGCGGATGCCCGACCCGCTTTCGACCTGGCGCATCGCAACCAGAGTGTTGTCCACCATCGTCGCCGCCGCGCCTGATCCGTCAAGCGCGTTGAAATAGGTCACCGGCAACGGAACTCCGTTCTCACAGGTAAATGTAACGGACAGAATGTCGATTTCGGCGAGTGCAGCTGTTGCCGGGAAAACAAGCAGAGCACCGCAGAAGAGATTGCGCAGGTACGTCATTGTGCCGTTTTCTCCTCAACCACCGAAGCCAGCGCTTCTGCACGTGCCGCCAGCTCTGCCAGCGTATCCGTGACGGAAGGCGGGACGACCGCGACTTCAATGCGCTCGGGTTCCGGCGCAGGCGCATTTCGCAGCGATTGAAGCTCGGCCTCGGCCTCGGCCAGCTTGGCCTCTAACGCCTTTACCTTGTCTTCCGTTGCCGCTGTCTTGTCAGCCAGCAGCAGACCGGCCATCAGCAACATGCGCGCTTCCGGCATCCGCCCGATCTGATCGGACAAAACCTGCGCTTCGTCATCCAGCATCTTGGCGGCAGCGTGCAGAAAGGGCTCTTCCCCGTCCCGGCAGGACACATCAAAACCGCGCCCGCCGATATGAATGGTTACCTCGGGCATTACTCTACCTCACCTTCAACAAGTTTCGCCTGCGACAACAGAGGTTCCAAACGTGCCAGCACGGCCTGTGCTTCGGCGGCGTCCGAAGCCTGCGCGGCACGTGTCGCCTCCAACTCGGCGACGGTGGCGCGGTTCAGCAATTCAGCGTCCGTCAGCCCTTCTGTGGCCGCAGAACGCAATTCTTCGACCGAATTCCGCAACTGCTCGTTCGCCTTGCGCATACGTTGCAGATCGTCATCAAGGCGGGACATCGCAGCACCATGGCTGGCCCTCTCGGCCCGCAGCATCTCAAGCTCTGCGCTCAGTTCATTGACCCGCTCGGTATCTTCAAGCTCTGCCTTGAGGCGGCTGTTTTCCGCTTCAACTTCTTTTGCCTGAGCAAGCAATTCACGCATTTGCTCAAGCTCGGCCTTCAACGCGGAAGGATCTCCGATTCCGTCAAGCTCTGCGCGCATCCTTTCGTTCTCGGACTTCAACGCTTCCAGTTCGGCACTGTTGTCCAACGCAGCCTTGGCCTCGGCCAGCTCGGCACGGGCCGCTTCAACAGACGTGATTTTTGCCCTGGCTTCTTCCAGCTCAGCGCGCAACGCATCCGTTTCGTCAGAGTCTGCTGGGGCTGTCCTCAACTCCTCCAGATCGGCACGCAACTCGTCCACTTGCTGTTCGTGCTGCTCTTTCAGGGTCTTCAGGCGCTCCTGAAGCTGTGCATTGGCGACTCTTTCGTCTTCAAGTTCGGCCTGAAGCCTCTCATCCGCCCCGGTATTCCGGGACGCATCGCCCATTGCTTCGACGCCCGCGCTGATACGGTCCATCGCAGCTACAATGCGGTGTTGTAATTCCTCTATCTGGCTCATGCCCCTGTCACCTCTTTATCAAGGTTCATTCTGTCGCGAAGTGATCCGAATCAAAACCGAATCCCGCTTGTTGACAGTCTAACGGAATGCGACAGAAAATACCCACTGTTTGGTTTCAACTACTTGGACCGCACTCTTCACCCGCCCAGTGCGATCAAGGCCCGGTTCCGCTTGCACTTTGGGTGCTGAATGGTATTGAGCCCGCAATCTGCTTTTTATCCAAAGGAACAACGCCCGTGGACCTGACTGCGCTGCGCAAAGCCAACCCCGAACACTGGGACAAAGCTGCGGCAATCCGCACCCTGACCCTTGACGCCGTCGCCGCCGCAAATTCCGGCCATTCCGGCATGCCCATGGGCATGGCCGATGTTGCGGCCGTTCTATTCGAAAAGCACCTTAAATTTGATGCCTCCGCCCCGAACTGGCCGGACCGTGACCGGTTCATCCTGTCGGCTGGCCATGGTTCGATGCTGGTCTATTCGCTGCTCTATCTCACCGGTCATGCCGATGTAACGCTGGAAGAGATCAAGAACTTCCGCCAGTTGGGCGCCAAGACCGCGGGTCACCCCGAAAACTTTCTGATCGACGGTGTTGAAACCACAACTGGCCCGCTTGGTCAGGGCATTTCCAACGCGGTGGGCTTTGCCATGGCCGAGGAAATCCAGCGCGCGCATTACGGCAAGAAAGTCGTGGATCACTATACTTACGTGATCGCGGGCGACGGCTGCCTGATGGAAGGTGTCAGTCAGGAAGCGATCACGTTGGCCGGCCGCCATGAGCTGAGCAAACTGATCGTCTTCTGGGACAACAACAACATCACTATCGACGGCACTGTCGATATTGCGGATCGCACCGATCAGGTCCGCCGTTTCGCGGCCTCGGGCTGGCATGTGATCGAAATCGACGGCCACGACCCCAAGGCCATCGATGCAGCCATCGTTCAGGCGAAGAAGTCGAACAAACCAACCATGATCGCCTGTGAAACCCACATCGCTCTGGGTCATGCTGCACAGGACACCTCGAAAGGTCATGGGGCACTGACAGATCAGGATCAGCTGGAAGCCGCGAAAGAGGCCTACGGCTGGCCCCACGGCGCTTTCGAAGTTCCTGGCAACGTCAAATCCGCTTGGAAAGCCATTGGTGCACGTGGCACAGTCGAGCGTGCCGCTTGGGAAGAACGTTTCGCGCAACTGTCCGAGCGCAAGCAGGCCGAGTTCAACCGCGCCTATGCGTTTGAGGCCCCCAAACGACTGGCTGGTGCCATTCGTGCGTTCAAAAAGCAGATGTCCGAAGAACAGCCGAAACTGGCCACCCGCGCCTCTTCTGAGAGGGTTCTGAACGTTGTGAACCCGATCATGACCGAGACCGTTGGTGGTTCGGCTGACCTGACCGGATCGAATAACACCAAGTCGGCTGATATGGGTGTCTTCCTGCCGGAAAACCGCAAAGGTCGCTATATTCACTACGGTATCCGCGAGCACGGCATGGCCGCAGCGATGAACGGTATGGCCCTGCACGGTGGCATCCGCCCCTATGGCGGTACGTTCATGGCCTTCACCGATTATGCCCGCCCATCGATGCGTCTTGCGGCACTGATGAAGATCCCGTCGGTTTTCGTGATGACCCACGACTCGATCGGTCTGGGCGAAGACGGCCCAACCCACCAGCCGGTGGAACATCTGGCCATCTCGCGCGCGACGCCGAACACCTATGTGTTCCGCCCCGCCGATACGATCGAAACCGCCGAAGCCTGGGAACTGGCGTTGACCTTCAAAGGCAGCCCCTCGGTGCTGTCGCTGACCCGTCAGGGTGTGCCGATCGTGCGCGAGGATCACAAGACCAAGAACCTGACCGCGCAAGGCGCCTATGTTCTGGCCGAGGCCGAGGGCAAGCGTCAGGCGATCCTGATTGCAACAGGTTCAGAGGTTTCGCTGGCAATGGAAGCCAAGGCGATGCTCGAGGCCGAAGGCATCGGCACCCGCGTCGTCTCCATGCCCTGCATGGAGCTGTTCGCACAGCAGGACGAAGCCTATCGCAAGCGCGTGCTGCCCGCCGGTCCGGTTCGCGTCGGCATCGAGGCCGCCGTGCGCGCCGGTGGCTGGGATCGCTGGCTGTTAGGCGAGCGTGGCCGCGAAGCCAAGGCAGGCTTTATCGGCATGTCCAGCTTTGGCGCCTCGGCCCCTGCCGGTGAGCTGTACAAGCATTTCGGCATCACAGCCGAAGCAACCGTTGCCAAAGTCAAGGAACTGCTGGGACTGTGAGACAGGCCCACCTGATCGAGCAAAGGGCGGCCTTGGCCGCCCTTTTCAATTGGGTTCAGCGTTAACCCGAAGTGCAAGTTCTTCGTAGGCTTTCAGAGCGTAATCCAAACGCAACTCATACCGTCCTTGCACCACCACTTTCTCAGGGGCTTGCAAACCGAG
Organism: Ruegeria sp. CDSA141; assembly: GCF_059612005.1. Classification (NCBI taxonomy): domain Bacteria; kingdom Pseudomonadati; phylum Pseudomonadota; class Alphaproteobacteria; order Rhodobacterales; family Roseobacteraceae; genus Ruegeria; species Ruegeria sp. CDSA141. Next base: position 343,299 of record NZ_JBXWPT010000002.1, on the reverse strand, counting down.
GCAAGACAACGCCTGGCGAAGATGTGTTCCGGACAGCGGAACATAGGTGGCCGATTGTCCCACCAAAGCGTTGTAGAAGCGTCCCCCGAACCAATTACTACGCTTCTGCGCCGTGAACGCAGTATCAATACGAAAATGCAAGAAACCATACAGATCAGTTTCATCGAATGGGACTTCGTCGGCCGCAACACTCAAAGCAGATAGAAATGAAGCTCCGCCGGTTGATCCGCGCTTACCGACTTGCCGAACCAGAGGGCCATCAATCATCGCGGCCAGACGATAACGGGTCAACTCAATGTTTCGTCTTCTTGTTTAACAGTGGTGAAATGATCCGGGTCGCCACCGGGATCAAAACCAATCCCCAGGCCAAACCAAATACGCCATCCATCGTGGCCTTGGATATCCATTCAACTGCGCCAACCCATTGATCAGAAACCGAATGTCCAATTGCATAGGCCCAATCGTGGATATGATGGCCCAACCATCCAAAGCCCAACACCTCCATCCCGTGGATCACAATTGAGCCGCCGACCCACAGCATCGCCGCGGTTCCCACAATCGACAGGGTTTTCATCACCCCGGGCATCGCTTTGACCAAGCCGCGGCCCATACCACGACCAACAGGAGTTGGAGCGTTATTCGCCAGAAACAGCCCCACGTCATCCATCTTCACGATCAACGCCACCGACCCATAGACGGCCACCGTCACGCCAATCCCCACAACGGCCAAAGTAGCGGCCTGCATCCACAGGTTCGGGGCTTCGATCGCCGCCAATGCAATGGTCATGATCTCGGCAGACAGAATGAAATCCGTTTTGATGGCGCCCTTGACCTTTTGTTCCTCCAGATGGCCCGGGTCGGGGTTCTTCATGTCTTCCTCAATGACATGGCTTCCATGAGGAAACAGAACGTGAAAAATCTTCTCGGCCCCTTCAAAACACAAATATGACCCACCAAGCATCAACAAAGGCGTAATCAGCCACGGTGCAAAATTGGCCAGCAACAAAGCCACAGGCAGCAAGAGTATGATCTTGTTGAAGACCGAACCGCGCGCGATGCGCCAGATGATCGGCAGTTCACGCGCCGGGGCAAAGCCCTGCACGTACTTCGGTGTCACCGCTGCGTCATCAATGATCACACCAGCGGTTTTGGCCCCCGCCTTGCCTGCTGCCGCAACCACATCATCCACTGATGCCGCCGCAACTTTGGCAATGCCCGCCACATCATCCAACAGGGCCAAAAGACCACTCATCGCGTTTCCCTTCACATCTGCTGCTGCAAACCGGACCCTACCTGATCCAACGGCTAGCGCAAGCGTTAGCGCAACCGGCGCAGGTTTGCGCTAACACCTTAAAAATATGCCGTTTTTGCCCTTTTGAGATTCCCTTTTCGCCGCTATATGGCCCTCAAAGCAAGCGCATCTGGAGACGTCATATGACCATCAAGGTCGGTATCAATGGTTTTGGCCGTATTGGCCGCTGCACCCTGTCGCACATCGCCGCGTCCGGGCGCAACGACATCGAAGTGATCAAAGTCAACGCAACTGGCCCTTTGGAAACCTCGGCGCATCTGCTGAAATATGACAGTGTTCACGGGCGTTTCCCGCGCGAGGTTGCCATCGAAGGAAACACCATGGATCTGGGCCGAGGCCCGATGCAGATGTTTTCGACTTACGACATGAACGATCTGGATTGGGAAGGCTGCGACGTCGTTCTGGAATGCACAGGTAAATTCAATGACGGAACCAAGGCGAAAACCCACCTGGAGCGTGGTGCCGGCAAGGTTCTTCTGTCTGCTCCTGGCAAGAATGTCGACAAGACCATCGTCTTCGGCGTGAACCACAACACCCTGACCGCCAACGACAACATGGTATCCAACGGTTCGTGCACAACGAACTGTCTGGCTCCGCTGGCCAAGGTACTGGACGAAGGCGTCGGCATCGAACACGGCATCATGACCACCATCCATGCCTACACCGGGGACCAGCCTACTCTGGACCGTCGCCACAGCGACCTCTACCGTGCTCGCGCTGCTGCAATGTCGATGATCCCGACCTCGACCGGCGCGGCCAAGGCGCTGGGTGAAGTTCTGCCGAACCTGAAGGGTCGTCTGGACGGTTCTGCCATCCGCGTGCCTACTCCGAATGTCTCGGCGGTTGATCTGACATTTCGTGCTTCGCGTGACACCTCGACGGCCGAAATCAACGCGATCGTCGAAGAGGCCGCCAAAGGCCCGATGCAGCGCGTTCTGGGATATGAGCCCGCTCCGCTGGTGTCGACCGACTTCAACCACACTGAGGAAAGCTCGATCTTTGCACCGGATCAGACCCGCGTTGTCGATGACCGTATGGTCCGCGTTCTGGCCTGGTATGACAATGAATGGGGCTTCTCGGTCCGCATGGCCGACGTAGCTGTTGCGATGGGCCGCCTTAACTGACCCTTCGGACTTCGCTTGTACCTTGATGCCCGCTCAGGTTATCTGAGCGGGCATTTTACGTTCGGGACAGCAATGACCAACCAAATCGCTATCTGGCTCGGCCTTCTTCTGCTCGGCGGCATGATGCTGGATGTGACGCTGCACGGGACCGAACATCTGCTTTTCCTCGGAAAGAAGCTTTACGACTTTCTGGACTGGCTCGCTTTCTGGCGGTGACTGAGGTTTTCCTTGACATTTCGCTTGATCTGGCTTTGTTAGCGCTAACTCATATTGCTGAGACATTTGGACGGAGCAGACCATGACCTTGAAACTGGCGATCAACGGATTTGGACGGATCGGGCGCGGGGTTCTGCGCGCGGTGATAGAAAGCGGACGTACGGACGTTGAGATCGTCGCGATCAACGATCTTGGCAAACCCGACATGAACGCGCATCTCTTTGAATTTGACAGCGTTCACGGCCGTTACCCCAACCCGGTCGCGCTCAACGATGCTGGTCTGGACGTGGGTCGTGGCCCAATTCGGCTGAGCAGCGAGCGCAACCCCGAGGATCTGCCCTGGTCAGATATTGACGTCGTTCTGGAATGTACGGGCGTGTTTCGTACGCGCGAAGCGGCGGAACGTCACTTCAAAAACGGCTCCCGGAAAGTTCTGATCTCTGCCCCTGCCAGAGGCGACGGCGGTGTGAAAACCATCGTCTTTGGTGTCAACGATAGCGAACTGACCGCCGAGGATCTGGTGGTCTCAAACGCGTCCTGCACCACTAACTGCCTGTCTCCTGTTGCTGCGGCTCTGGATGCCGGTATTGGTATCAAGCACGGCAACATGACCACGGTTCACGCTTACACTGCCAGCCAGCCGGTGCATGATACAGTTGGAAAAGATCCCTACCTGTCGCGAGCAGCGGCGCTGTCGATGATCCCTACGACAACCGGTGCAGCCGCTGCCGTGGGTCTGGTGCTGCCGCAACTTAAAGGAAAACTGACCGGTCAGGCCATCCGTGTTCCAACCCCGAATGTCTCGGTTGTTGATCTTGTGGCCGAGGTTTCACGCCCCACGACCGAAGAAGAGGTCAACCAACTGTTCGTCGATGCAGCCGCCAAAATCCCCGGAGTGCTTGCGGCGGAAAGCCGCCCTCTGGTTTCCATTGATTTCAATCACGATCCGCACAGCTCGACCGTTTCATTGGCTGAAACCAAAGTCACTGATGGCACATTGGTTCGTGTGCTGGCGTGGTATGACAATGAATGGGGTTTCTCGAACCGCATGCTGGACACAGCGGCCGCAATGGGTGCCCTAGCCTAACCGCTGTTTCAGCGCTTCATTGACTCGGGGCGTGACGAATTTCGACACGTCCCCGTTCAACCGGGCGATTTCCTTCACCAGCTTGGACGCAATTGCCTGATGGCGCGCTTCAGCCATCAAAAAGACGGTCTCAATCGAATCGTCCAGAGCGCGGTTCATGCCGACCATCTGAAACTCGTATTCGAAATCGGCGACCGCCCGCAGGCCCCGTACGATGATTTGCGCCCCGACATCCCTCGCGCAGTCAATCAGAAGGTTTTCGAAGGGATGCGCGATGATTTCGGTTCCGGTCTGTTCCGAAAGCCGGGCGCATTCTGCCTCGATCATGGCAACGCGCTCTTCCAACGAAAACAGAGGGCCTTTGTCCCGATTGATGGCCACACCGATAACCAGTTTATCCACCAAAGCTGCCGCCCGACGGATGATATCGATATGCCCCATCGTGATGGGATCAAAGGTTCCAGGATACAATCCAACCCGCATCGCGCCCTCCTGCGCAACAAAATTTCTGCGCAAGCAAACATAACTTTGCTGCAGGTGCAAGTGATTGCTTGGGCAACCCTTGTCGTCAGTGCCCCATTATCATGCCTTCTAGAGCATCTTTTTCCATCGCAAGTTCGGAAAGCTGGGCTTTCACCACATCACCCAAAGTGACAATACCTACGAGTTTTCCGTCTTCAACCACTGGCATATGGCGGAAACGCCCTTCGGTCATGCGGGACATGATGTCTTCTACCGTGGTCTGACGAGTCGCCGTCACAAGGTCCTGTGTCATGTATGATTTTACCGGTTGATCCAGACAACCGCTGCCGCTGGCCGCCAGTTCCCGGACGATGTCACGTTCCGACAATATGCCGGCCGCGGTTTCGCCACCGTCGTCGGAAACAACGACCGTACCGATGCGCTTGTCCGCAAGAATCTTCGAGGCCTCTGAGATTGTCGCCGTTGACGCCACGGTCACGACACCATCTGTCGCTTTGGACTTCAGGATGGCCTGTACTAGCATGAAGAATACCTCCGGAATAATAACACTTATTCCAAAGCGTTGCGCGATTGCCGCGACCTGTCAAGCGTCGGGGCCTGCTTCCAAACGAAGCACTTCCTCGCGAATACCGCGTGTCAGGGCATCAGCAAATCGGTTCAACCGCTCGTTGCGCTGGTCTCCCTGATGCCGGACCAGATAGAAGCTGCGCGTCAAACTCACTTGATCCGTCAGGATTTTCCGAAGCCCCGGGTGGAACGGCAACGTGAAATCATGTGCCACGCAAACGCCAGTTCCCAGGCAGACCTGTCGCAACTGTACCGACACCGAATTCGATGCAAGAGCGACACGGTCAACGCCAATATCATTCAGGTAATCCAGTTCCCGGTCAAAAATCATGTCGGGGATATAGCCGATCAACCTGTGGCCCTTCAGGTCAGCGATGTTCCGGATCGGATCATGTCGCTTCAGATACTCTTCGGTCGCGACCATGTGCAGCTTGTAGTCGCTGATTTTCTTCACCAGCAGCTGTCCGGCAGTCGGCGCACTGACCGTGACTGCCATATCTGCTTCTCGACGGGACAGGTTGATCACACGCGGAAGCGCCAGGATCTGAATGTCCAGATCAGGGTTTGCATCGCTGATTTTTGCACAAACCTGAGGCAGCAGGTAGTTGGCACTACCGTCCGGCGCGCCAATCCTGATCTGTCCGCTCAGCGATTTCGTCGGTCCTGTTACCGCCCCGGCTGCCGCGCGCATCGCCTCTTCTGCGTGCAGCCCGTGTTCCAACAGTCGCTGTCCCGCCGGGGTCAGAACATAGCCTTGCTGCGACTTGGTGAACAATGTGGAATCAAGCGTTGCCTCCAAGCGTGCTATGCGCCGACCGGCGGTGGCAGGGTCGATCTTCAGGATGCGACCTGCGGAAGACAGGCTTTCCTCTCGCGCAACAGCCAGGAAAATCCGCATATCATCCCAATTTGGGGTCATTTTGATCCCTTTTGCATTTTTGCAAAACTCTTTTGAGACATTGCCTCTGTTCGCGAGATTTCTGCAAGCCTATTCTGCGCGCAAATCTATCGGAGGAGCTATTGATGCAAGACCTGACCCATTTCCTGAACGGCGAAATGGTCGCCGGAACGTCCGGTCGTTTCGACGACGTCTACAACCCGGCAACGGGCGAAGTTCAATACAAGTGCCCGATGGCCAGTGCAGCGGAAACCACCACCGCGATCGAGGCCGCCGCCGCCGCCCAACCCGCATGGGGTGCAACCAACCCGCAAAAACGTGCGCGCGTCATGATGGCCATGGTCGGCCTGATGAACCGCGACATGGACAAACTGGCCGAAGCGCTGAGCCGCGAGCACGGCAAAACCATCCCAGACGCCAAGGGCGATTTGCAGCGTGGTCTCGAAGTGATCGAATACTGCATTGGCGCGCCACAGATGCTGAAGGGCGAGTTTACCGACAGCGCGGGCCCCGGCATTGATATGTACTCCATGCGTCAGCCTTTGGGTGTTGTCGGCTCGATCATGCCGTTCAACTTCCCGGCCATGATGCCACTCTGGCACGTCGGCCCCGCTCTGGCCTGCGGTAACGCCGTTGTTCTGAAACCGTCTGAACGCGACCCATCAGTGCCCCTGATGCTGGCCGAACTGTTCGTCGAAGCCGGTTTGCCTAAAGGTGTTTTTCAGGTCGTAAACGGCGACAAGGAAGCGGTTGATACCATTCTCGACAGCGAGATCATTCAGGGCGTCAGTTTTGTCGGCTCAACCCCGATCGCGCAGTATATCTACAGCCGCGCAACGGCGAACGGAAAACGCGCCCAGTGTTTCGGCGGCGCCAAGAACCACATGATCGTCATGCCCGACGCTGATCTTGATCAGGCCGCGGACGCGCTGGTTGGCGCCGGTTTCGGTGCGGCAGGCGAACGCTGCATGGCGGTTTCGGTGGCTGTTCCCGTGGGTGAAGAGACCGCGGACGCACTGATCGAAAAACTGGTGCCGCGTATCGAAAAGCTGAAGGTTGGCCCCTACACTGCCGGCGATGATGTCGACATGGGCCCGGTTGTGACCGCCGCAGCGAAACAACGCATTCTGGGCCTGATCAATTCGGGCGTGGAACAGGGTGCGAAACTGGTTGTCGACAACCGCGACTTCAGCCTGCAAGGCTATGAGGACGGCTTCTTTGTCGGCCCGCATCTGTTCGACAACGTGACCCCCGAGATGGACATCTACAAACAGGAAATCTTTGGCCCGGTTCTGTCCACCGTGCGCGCGGGTTCGTATGAAGAAGCGCTGAAACTGGCGATGGATCACGAATACGGCAATGGCACCGCGATCTTTACCCGTGACGGCGACACCGCGCGTGACTTTGCCAGCCGGATCAATATCGGCATGGTGGGCATCAACGTTCCGATCCCGGTTCCGCTGGCCTATCACACTTTTGGCGGCTGGAAAAAGTCTATGTTCGGCGACCTGAATCAGCACGGCCCGGACAGCTTCAAGTTCTACACCCGCACCAAAACAGTGACCGCACGCTGGCCGTCGGGCATCAAGGAAGGTGGCGAGTTCAACTTCAAGGCTATGGACTGATCCAACAGCCCCGAAGTTTTCAGGCCCGGCCCGTTCAACGGCCGGGCTTTTCGCATCTTTCCGCCGAAAAACCTGCTTTCCATCACTCGCTCACAAGAAATTCAGGTGGTTTACTCTGGAAAAATGCGAACAATGCTCATATTTTGGCGTCAATAATATACCGAGCAGTGAACCTACCGGAGGCACCCTTGTCCCAATCCCGTATGACCCGTCGCTCTGCCTTGCTGGGCGTGGCCTCTTTGATGGCGACACCTGCCCTTGTTCGGGCACAAAGCGCGGATGCTTTTCCGGAAACGGAAGACGCAATCAGTACGCAACTGCCGGTGCGGCGCAACGTATCGTCCTTCTCGCAGCAGAACTGGCAGGACCATTTCGATGAAGTGGGCGCTGGTTGCCTGCTGGCCGATATCACCAGCCGCGCCGTCCATTACTGGGGGCCTGACGGCACATACAAACTGTACCCAAGTTCCGTACCCATGAGCGAAGAGCTTACCAAACGCGGGTATACGAAAGTCGTGCGCAAAACCGAATTCCCAAGCTGGACACCCACGGCATCAATGCGCGAACGTGACCCTTCGCTGCCGCTTCGGATGGAAGGTGGTGACCCCGGCAACCCGTTGGGAACCCGCGCCATGTATCTGGGTTGGCCTGCGTATCTGGTTCACGGAACGCACGACACGCGAAAGATCGGTCGCCAGAGTTCATCAGGTTGCATCGGCCTGTACAACCAGCATGTCGAAGAACTGTATCCGCTGGTCAAGGTCGGCACGCAGGTTCGTCTGGTCTGACCAATCATCTCTGAAAAGCAAAAGCCCCGGTCGATCGCCGGGGCTTTGTTGTTTCCAGAAACCAGGCTTTATTCCGGCAGGATCACCGCGTCGACGACGTGGATGACACCATTGCTGGCTTCAATATCTGCCTGCACGACTTTGGCGTCATTCACTTTCACGCCGTTTTTGGCATTGACGCTCAGCCGATCGCCCTGAACGGTCAGAACCTTGGCGCGTTTGCCGGCAATATCACCGGACATAACCTTGGCCGGAACCACGTGATAGGTCAGGATGGCGATCAGTTGATCCTTGTTTTCAGGTTTCAAGAGCGTCTCAACAGTACCTTCAGGCAGCGCAGCAAAGGCTTCGTCTGTGGGTGCAAATACGGTGAACGGACCATCCCCTTTCAGGGTGTCAACCAGCCCTGCGGCCTGAACGGCGGCAACCAATGTGTTGAAGGACCCGGCGGCAACGGCGGTGTCAACGATGTCAGCGGCCTGAGCCTTGAGTGGCATAGCGAATGCAAGTGCGGCGGCTGCGCCCATGAATGTGCGACGGAACATAGCTGTCTTCTCCTCTCCAGCGTGTTATCGAAAGAGATACGGACCTTTTGCCGCTGTGGATCACTCTGAAATCATTTTTCTCTGAGCTGCACCCAGATACTCTGCGCGCGTCCTGTGGACAGAAACGGCAAGGCCGCAACGGCATCGGGCCGATCCTGTTGCAGGTAGTATCCCGGCCAAAGCATTGAATACGCGTCAGATTGCAGCAACGCGTGCAGCATGTACTGTTCTCCCCAACCTGGGCAATCATAGAAGAAGCGCTTGGGATATTCGTAGGGCAAAAACACATCGTGAACGTGGATCACCACCCCAGGTTTAAGCGTCGGTATGATGCGACAGAAAAGATGGGCAACGTCGTTGCTCATCCGCACAACATGGCTGGAGTCGATAAACAGAACGTCTCCGGCCTCCAGTTCTGCAAACAGTTCCGGGTCCGTTTCTTCGAGTCGTTCTTGTTCGAACCGATCTACAACGTGGGCAATGTCGGCACGAGGATAAGGGTCGATTGCGGTAATGGTGGTGTTCAGCCTGTCATCGATGATCGCCTGTCGGGTTACACGGGTAGAGTTGCCGCATCCGACTTCGATCACCCGCTTGGGTTGGAAGCGACGGATCATCAAATACAATGCATCCGCATCCGGGCTGTCATAGTAACCATTTTCTGGGCAATAGCCGGTCTGGTTGCGCGTGGGATCTTTCAGTGCCTCCAAGGCTGCCTTGTGACGCTCGTATTCCGCCACCAGTTGTGAGATGTCGAACCCCTCCATTCCCGGCGACAACGCATATGCAGGACGCGCCAAGCCACCCGCAGCCTCGAAGGCTTCCAGCCGCGCCCGTTCATCCTGTTCCGTAACTCTGTCGACCAGTTTCACCCCCAATTCTTCAAGGGCGGCGTTGATCTTTGGGAATTTTCTGGGTTTCAAGGCGCTGGCTCCGCGATCTGTGATGCACCGTTCCTTACCGCTGCAGACCGTTTCTCTGCAAGGGCAAGCCGGGCAAACCCTTGGCAAAACGTAAATTTCCGTATTCACTGATTGAACTGACAACTGCGAGGGCCGCGATGCAGCAGGAATTTACACTCGGGATCGAAGAAGAATACCTGTTGGTGGATCGCGACAGCCTGCAATTGTCCGAAGCCCCCGAAGCGCTAATGGAAGCCTGCCAAAGCGATTTCGAAGGCCAGGTCAGTCCCGAGTTCCTGCAATGCCAGATAGAGGTTGGAACCAGACCACACACCACGGTAGCTTCAGCGCGCGAAGATCTGAAGCGGCTGCGGTCATGCGTGTCGAAACGAGCGGCCGAATACAACCTTTCCCCTATCGCCGTCTCTTGCCATCCCTTCGCCAACTGGAAAGATCAACACCACACCCGGAAAGAACGGTATGACGCGTTGCAACACGCACTAGGCGGTGTTGCCCGACGGATGCTGATCTGCGGGATGCATGTTCATGTTGGGGTCGAAGACCCTGCGCTTAGGGCCGACCTGATGCCGCAACTGTCGTACTTTCTGCCGCATCTCCTGGCGCTGTCCACATCTTCGCCTTACTGGAGCGGCGAGGATACCGGCCTGTCTTCATACCGTCTGACGGTGTTCGACAACCTGCCGCGCACCGGGCTGCCGCCAGTTTTTGCCAGTTGGAGCGAGTATGAACGGACCACGGGTATTCTGGTCGAGCTCGGCGTCATAGAAGACACCACCAAGATCTGGTGGGATCTGCGCCCTTCGCATCGTTTCCCAACTTTGGAAACACGGATCATGGATGTTCAACCACGGCTGGAGCACACTTTGTCGTTGGCGGCACTGGTGCAGGCGTTGACCCGGATGCTGTGCCGACTGAAAGACCGCAACCTGCGCTGGCGGCAATATGATCGTTTTCTGATCGGTGAAAACCGCTGGCGCGCTCAACGCTACGGAGTGGGTGAAGGGCTGATTGATTTCGGCGACCGGTCGGTCAAGCCCATGTCTGAACTGATCGGCGACCTTATGGGGTTGTTGGCTGAAGACACCGAGGCCCTCGGCACGATGACTGAACTCGCACGGCTCAGGCAAATTGCTGAAAACGGCACTTCCGCTACGCGCCAACGCCGTATTCATGCCGAGGCAATAGCGCGCGGGGACGATCCGGGGAAAGCCGTCGTGCGCCACCTGATCGAGGAATTTCACGCCGACCTCTGAGTGTTTTCGGCCTCCGGGCCCTTTCAACCGACTCATTGTTGCGCCTGCAAAATTTCTGTAAGAATTCAGAAATAAACAACCGTTCAATTCATTGCCGACGGGAGGGAGCGTCATGGATTTCGCACTCAGCGAGGAACAAACAGCCATTTTCGACATGGCACACGCGTTTGGGCAGGAAAACATCGCACCCTTTGCGCGCAAGTGGGAGGCGGACGGAACCATTCCAAAAACCCTGTGGCCAAGGATAGGCGAGCTTGGCTTCGGCGCGCTTTACGTATCCGAGGAAAGCGGAGGCTCAAACCTGACCCGTCTGGATGCGACCCTGGTTTTCGAGGCCCTGTCAATGGCCTGCCCTTCGGTCGCCGCCTTCCTGTCGATCCACAACATGTGCGCCAAGATGTTGGACAATTTCGCGGATGATGACCTAAAGGCGCGCATCATGCCGGATGTTCTGAGCCTGAATACGGTTCTGAGCTATTGCCTGACGGAGCCCGGTTCCGGCTCTGACGCGGCGGCGCTGAAAACCCGCGCCGAACGGACAAACGAAGGTTATACGTTGAATGGCACCAAGGCGTTCATCTCAGGCGGCGGCTACTCCGATGCCTATGTCTGTATGGTGCGTACCGGTCAGGATGGGCCCAAGGGGATCTCGACTGTATATGTTGAGGACGGCACGCCGGGGCTGAGCTTTGGGGCGCTGGAACAGAAAATGGGCTGGAAAAGCCAACCGACCGCGCAGGTTCAGTTCGACGACTGTAAAATTCCCGCTGGCAACCTTGTCGGCACCGAAGGCGACGGATTTAAATATGCCATGATGGGGCTGGATGGTGGGCGGCTCAACATTTCTGCCTGTTCCCTTGGGGCTGCTCAAGCCGGGCTGGATATGACGCTGCAATACATGTCCGAGCGCAAGGCATTCGGCCAATCCATCGATCAGTTCCAAGCCCTTCAATTCCGTCTGGCAGATATGGAAATCGAATTGCAGGCCGCCCGTACCTTCCTGCGTCAGGCAGCGTGGAAACTGGATCAGGGGGCGCCCGATGCCACGAAATTCTGCGCCATGGCCAAGAAATTCGTGACTGAAACCGGATCGAAAGTGGTGGATCAGTGCCTGCAACTGCATGGCGGTTACGGATATCTTGCAGATTACGGCATCGAAAAGCTTGTGCGCGATCTGCGGGTGCATCAGATTTTGGAAGGCACGAACGAGATCATGCGCGTGATCGTTTCGCGTCAGTTGCTCGCCAACCGCTGAGGCCCCAATGTCAGACATCGAAATCCGCACCACAGGCCGTGCCGGTCGCATCACCCTGACCCGCCCCCATGCGCTGAACGCGTTGAGCTATGACATGTGCATGGCCATCGACACAGCGATGCGCAACTGGCGTGAAGACGATGCCGTTGACCTGATCGTTCTGGACGCCGAGGGGGAAAAAGCCTTCTGTGCGGGTGGTGATATTGCCGAACTTTACGAAACAGGCACCAAAGGCAACTTTTCGTATGGTCAGAAGTTCTGGCGCGATGAATATCGTCTGAATGCCCTGATCTTCGAGTATCCTAAACCGGTCATCAGTTTTCTTCAGGGGTTTACCATGGGCGGCGGTGTCGGCATCGGCTGCCATGGCAGCCATCGCGTCGTCGGAGAAAGCTCCAGGATTGCAATGCCCGAATGCTCGATTGGCTTGGTTCCGGATGTTGGCGGTACGCTGATGCTCGCGCTCGCACCTGGGCGATTGGGTGAGTTTCTGGGAACCACAGGCTTCAGAATGGGACCTGCGGACGCGATCCTTGCGGGGTTTGCCGACCATTTCATCCCGCAATCGAGTTGGTCCGATCTGATCGAAATGCTGGAAGCGTCTGGAAATGCAGAACTGGTGGCCGAACCTGCCGGAACACCACCCAACGGCGAATTGGCAAAGTTGCAAACCGAAGTCGACAAGCATTTTTCCGGTGAAACACTGGGCGACATCCTGACCAGCCTGCGCAGTGATGATCACGAGTTTGCGCAAAAAGCTCTGGAAAAAATAAGAAAAAATGCACCGCTTTCCGTGGCCTGCACGATCGAGATGTTACACCGACTGCGTGGTCCCTCTCTGACCATGCGGCGCGCTTTGGATATGGAGTACCGCTTTACGCACCGATCCATGGAGCACGGTGATTTTCTGGAAGGCATCCGCGCGCAGATCATTGATAAAGACCGCAACCCGAACTGGCAGTTTCCCGATATGGACGTCCCTCTGGTGGCCGTCTCGAAAATGTTGCAGCCATTGGGTGCGGACACCCTGACATTCGAGGAGGACTAAGAGATGCAGATCGGGTTCATAGGACTGGGAAACATGGGGGCACCCATGGCGGCCAATCTGGCAAAGGCCGGGCATCAGGTTCTCGGATTCGACACCGCGGGCGTCACTGTTGACGGGGTTACGCTGGCCGATACTGCGACCGAAGCCGTTTCCTCTTCCGATGCTGTCATAACAATGCTGCCGAATGGCGCCATTCTACGGGCAGTTGCAGATCAGATCATTCCCGCCATGGCGAAGGGTGCCGTTCTGATTGATTGCTCGACGGTTGACGTGGACAGCGCGCGCGCAGTCGCAGAACAGGCCAGCGGCGCTGGTCTGCTGTTCGTTGACGCTCCGGTTTCGGGTGGTGTCGGCGGTGCGGCGGGTGGCACCCTGACTTTCATGGCCGGTGGATCAGAAGCCGCCTTTGCAAAGGCTGCTCCCCTGTTCGACATCATGGGACAAAAAGCGGTTCACTGCGGCGAAGCCGGAGCCGGCCAAGCCGCCAAGATCTGCAACAACATGATTCTGGGCGTCACCATGATTGCCACGTGTGAAGCTTTTGCCCTGGCCGACAAATTGGGTCTGGACCGCCAAAAGATGTTCGACGTGGTCAGCACCTCATCCGGGTACAGTTGGACGATGAACGCCTATTGCCCCGCCCCAGGCGTAGGGCCACAAAGCCCTGCCGACAATGGCTATACTCCTGGATTTGCAGCCGAATTGATGCTGAAAGACCTGCGACTCAGCCAACAAGCCGCAGACAGTGCTGATGCAGATACACCGATGGGACAGGCCGCGACTGCACTTTACGAACAATTCGTCGAAAACGAGGACGGACTGGGCCGCGATTTCAGCGCCATGCTTCCCCGGTTTGAAAAGCGAGGGCGAAGTTGATTCAAGTCATATTCCTATCAGGGAATATAAAGTATCCCAAAGCTATACCCTTTTGGAGAGGATACTTTCGTGATGACTAATAACATGGGTGGGATCGACAAAACACTTCGGATCGCAATAGGCATTGCGCTTATTCTGGGCGCTCTGCTGGGATACGGAACCTGGATGTGGATCGGCGTCGTGCCGTTGGTCACCGGCCTGCTTAATTCATGCCCCCTATACTCGGTGTTGGGAATCAGCACCTGTCCAGCCAAGAAACGCTGATTGGACAGGCGGTGGAGTGAGAGCTGCCTGAAGGCGCCTACTCCGCCGCCACTCGATCCGGGTTGAGCATGGTTTTCAGGTATCTACCGGTATGGCTGCGTTCGATTTGAGCGATCTCTTCGGGTGCACCAACGGCTACGATCTCACCACCACCGTCGCCGCCTTCAGGCCCGATGTCGATGATATGATCGGCGGTTTTCACCACGTCCAGATTATGCTCGATCACCACGACGGTATTGCCCTGATCCACCAATTCATGAAGCACTTCCAATAACTTACGCACATCTTCGAAATGCAGACCTGTGGTTGGCTCGTCCAGGATATAGAGCGTTCGCCCGGTTGACCGTTTTGACAGTTCTTTGGACAGTTTCACGCGCTGTGCCTCACCACCCGACAGCGTGGTCGCCTGTTGACCCACCTTGATATAGCCAAGACCAACGCGGGCCAGCGCATCCATCTTGTCGCGGATTGATGGCACGGCCTTGAAGAATTCCTGCGCGTCTTCCACCGTCATATCAAGCACATCCGCAATGGACTTGCCCTTGAACTTGATCTCAAGCGTTTCGCGATTGTACCGCGCGCCTTTGCAGGTTTCGCAGGTGACATAGACGTCAGGAAGGAAGTGCATCTCGATCTTGATGACGCCGTCCCCCTGACACGCCTCGCACCTTCCCCCCTTGACGTTGAAGCTGAAACGACCCGGCTTGTATCCCCGCGCTTTCGCCTCGGGCAGTCCGGCAAACCAGTCGCGGATCGGGGTGAAGGCCCCGGTGTAGGTTGCAGGGTTCGACCGCGGAGTCCGCCCGATCGGGCGCTGGTCAATATCGATGACCTTGTCCAGATGCTCCAATCCCTTGATCGTTTCACATGGTGCAGGTGTCTGCCGCGCCCCGTTCAACCGCATCGAAGCCGTCTTGAACAACGTCTCAATCGTCAGGGTCGACTTACCGCCACCAGATACACCAGTGACACAAACGAACTTGCCCAAGGGAAACTCGGCCGTAACTTCCTTGAGGTTGTTGCCCGAAGCCTTTACGACCGTTACCTTTTTCTTGTTTCCCTTGCGCCGATCGGCGGGCACTGGAATCTCGCGCACACCCGACAGATACTGTCCCGTGATCGAGGCCGCGTCCGCTGCTATCTGCTCGGGCGTGCCGTGGCTGACCACCTGCCCGCCATGCACGCCCGCACCGGGGCCGATGTCGAACACATAATCTGCTTCGCGGATGGCTTCCTCGTCATGCTCGACAACAATCACGGTGTTGCCCTGATCCCGCAGATTCTTGAGCGTATCCAGCAACCGGTCATTATCACGTTGATGCAAGCCGATAGAGGGCTCGTCCAATACATAAAGAACCCCGGTCAGGCCCGAGCCGATCTGGCTTGCCAGACGAATACGCTGACTTTCGCCGCCAGACAGCGTTCCACTTGAACGAGACAGCGTAAGGTATTCCAAACCAACGTTATTCAGAAATCCCAAGCGCTCTCGAATTTCCTTGAGGATTGCGCGGGCTATCTCATTCCTCTGAGCACTCAGGTGGTTCGGGGCATCCTCAATCCAGGCCAGCGCTTCGCGGATCGACATTTGGACAACTTGACCGACGTGCAGCCCGGCGATCTTCACTGCCAAGGCTTCGGCCCGCAGACGATACCCTTCGCAGGTGCCGCATGGACGGTTATTTTGGTACCGCTCAAATTCCTCACGTATCCACGCGCTGTCGGTTTCGCGATAACGCCGTTCCATATTCGGTATCACGCCTTCGAAACTGCGCGTCACCTGATACACCCGTCCGCCTTCGTCATAGCGGAACTGGATTTCCTCATCGCCCGAGCCCCGCAGGAACACCTGCTGCACTTTGCTGGGCAGGTCTTTCCAGGGCGTGTTTTTGTCAAACTCATAATGGCGCGCGATGGCTTCGATTGTCTGAAGGAAATACGGAGACTTGCCTTTCCTCCATGGCGCCAAGGCCCCGTCGTACAGCTTCAGCGTTTGATCCGGCACTACGAGACGCTCGTCAAAGAACAGCTCTACCCCCAACCCATCACAATCCGGGCAGGCTCCGAATGGCGCATTGAACGAAAACAGACGTGGTTCAATCTCGGGAATGGTGAAACCACTGACCGGGCAGGCAAAGTTTTCACTGAACGTAATCCGTTCCGGATCACCCTCACGGGGTGCGGTTTCCAGTATTGCTATCCCATCTGCCAAATCCAGAGCGGTGCGCAGACTGTCGGCCAAACGCGTCTCCATCCCATCACGAACAACCAGACGGTCGACCACAACGTCGATGTCGTGACGGTATTTCTTGTCCAACGTCGGGGGCTGATCCAGCTCATAGAAATCACCATCCACCTTCACGCGCTGGAACCCCTGCTTGCGAAGCTCCAGGAATTCCTTCCGGTACTCACCTTTGCGGTCACGCACAATCGGGGCCAACAGATAGCCGCGCGTGCCCTCCTCCATCGTCATGATGCGGTCGACCATGTCCTGTACCTGCTGCGCCTCGATCGGCTGGCCAGTGGCCGGGCTGTACGGCGTGCCCGCGCGCGCAAAGAGCAGACGCAGATAATCGTAGATCTCGGTAACGGTCCCCACAGTCGAACGTGGGTTCTTGGAGGTCGTTTTCTGTTCAATCGAAATCGCAGGGGACAGACCACTGATATGATCGACATCGGGCTTTTCCATCATGTCGAGAAACTGCCGCGCATAGGCGGACAAGCTTTCGACGTAACGGCGCTGGCCTTCAGCATAAATCGTATCAAACGCCAGCGACGACTTGCCCGAACCAGACAGGCCTGTGATGACCACCAACTGATCCCGAGGGATATCGACGTCGATGCCCTTGAGGTTATGCTCGCGCGCGCCGCGCACCTCTATATTCTTCAGCTCAGCCATTTCCGGCCCCCAACAAACAAGTGGTTAAGAGATAGGCGAGCTTGCCCGAGTCTCCAACAGAAAAGTTAGAACATTTAGTGAACGTACAGATTTTCGCCGACCAAATCAAACTATGGTCATGGTATCGTCCAGTCCAACGCGAGACTTTCTGATCAACAGGTGTTTTTGAGAAGAAAATGGCGCGGTTGACGGGGCTCGAACCCGCGACCCCCGGCGTGACAGGCCGGTACTCTAACCAACTGAGCTACAACCGCGCATCTATTTCATGGCCTTTATCCTGGACCAAGGTTGGCAGCGGTGGCGCGGTTGACGGGGCTCGAACCCGCGACCCCCGGCGTGACAGGCCGGTACTCTAACCATCTGAGCTACAACCGCCCGCTGCATGTTCATTGCTGAACGTTTGGGTGTATTATGGCTACGGTGGGGCAGCGTCAAGCGGCGTTTTGCAGTTTTTTGTCAGAATCCAGTTTTTTGTTCACGAGGCGTTTTTTGCCCTTGCGAGCTTGTCAATTTCACTTGCGACGCACTCTTTGGAAAGCTATGACCGCGTGTCATGGGTGATTAGCTCAGTGGTAGAGCGCTTCGTTCACATCGAAGATGTCAGGAGTTCAAATCTCTTATCACCCACCATCTCCTTTTAAATTCTTTGCTTAGAACCAGCGGGCTTGCCACGTTGGGATTTCGGCGACTATCGTGACCTATTTGGCCCAATAATTGGCCATACGCGGAGGCCGAGGTCATCATGACGGGGTTAAAGCGAGACATCGGCCTATTAGGACTGACCTTCATTTCCGTTGGGGGAATCATAGGGTCGGGCTGGCTATTTGGCCCCCTACTTGCGGTTCAGCACGCGGGGCCGGCGGCTGTAATCTCATGGATTATTGGCGCGGTTGCCATGTTCATACTGGCAATCACCTTCGCCGAGATTTCCGCCATGCTTCCCATTCCGGGTGGGATTGCGCGCGTGCCACAGTTTTCGCATGGCAACATCGTGTCGATGGCCATGGGGTGGACGGCCTGGATCGGCTATAACACTACAGCGCCAATTGAAGTTGAGGCCATGCTGAAATACCTCGCGCCCTATGCGCCTTGGCTGCATACGGCTGAGACGGGCGATCTGACCGGAGCAGGCGTTTTCGTCGCGTTGGTTTTCATGCTTCTGTTCGTTGCGGTAAATGCACTTGGGGTCAAGTTCTTCACGCGTGTTAATGCGGTCCTTACTTGGGCAAAGATCGCTATACCTGTGGTTCTGTCCATTTTGCTTATCGCAAGTCGCTTCAAGGTTGAAAACTTCTCGCGACCAGATGGATTTGCCCCCTACGGTTTGCAAGGAATCATGGCCGCTGTTTCCACTGGAGGGATTATTTTTTCGTTCATTGGTTTTCGCCATGTGGTAGATATGGCTGGCGAAGTTCGAAATCCGAAGTTTGCCATTCCGGCCGCTTTGATATTGTCGATTGTCCTGTGCGCCGCCATTTACCTTGGTTTGCAAGTGGCTTTCATCGGCGCGCTCGACCCATCCATGCTTTCCAAGGGGTGGGCACAACTGAGTTTTGGTGGCGAAGGCCCTCTGGACGCAGTAATCACATCCGTCGGCTTGGTGTGGTTTCTGAGCCTGCTGAATGTCGGATCTGTAATAGGCCCCTTCGGCAATGGGCTGGTTTCAACCGGATCGAACGCGCGTATCGCCCTCGCCCTCTCCCAAAACGGGTTCCTGCCCAAACGATTGAAGGCCCTGTCGTCCTTTGGAGTCCCGTTATGGGCGCTGGCACTGAACTTTCTGATTGGAACGCTGTTCCTGCTAACGGTGCCTTTTACCACTGTTATTGCCCTGAACGGTGCGGCCATCGTCTTGTCATTTGCTGTCGGACCGGTTGCGGTGGTTTGTCTGCGGGATCTTTTACCCGACCATCCTCGGTCGATCCGCATACCGGCCGTTCGCCTTGTTGCGCTGTCGGCATTCGCCATTGCCACACTCATCGTCTATTGGAGCGGATGGGACACGGTCTGGCGGCTTGGCATCGCGCTGATCGTTGGGAAGGTTCTGTTGCTCGTCCGGTTCCGAAATAGTTTAGACGAAATGGACGTCACCGAAGCCTTGTGGCTGATGCCTTATTTTGCTGGTCTTGGGCTGATCTCGTTCCTAGGACAATTTGGAACCGGATCGTTGAAGCAAATTCCGTTTGGATGGGATATTCTGGTTTGCGTCCTGTTTTCATCGATCGTTTTCGTTCTTGCCGTTCGCTCAGCACTGTCACCGGAAAAGTTCAATGAATACATATCTGAAGAAGAGGTAATTGATCCAAAGAAACCCGTAATTGGATTGTAAAAAGGCGGAGCAATTGCCCAGCCTTTTTCATTCATCCAACCTGTCTGCTCAGTGTGCAGTGGCTGATGGCACCGTCGCGTCAGAAGTGGCCGCTGCCGCTGCAGCGGCCTCCTCGGCCGCTTCGTCCCATTCAATAGGTTCCGGTGTACGAACCAGAGAATGCTCAAGAACCTCCGAGACGTGCTTGACCGGGATGATCTTCAATCCCTCCTTCACATTGTCAGGGATATCCGCCAGATCCTTTTCGTTTTCTTCCGGGATCAGGACCGTCTTGATACCACCGCGCAGCGCAGCCAGCAGTTTTTCTTTCAAACCCCCAATCGGCATTGCGTTCCCGCGCAACGAGACCTCGCCGGTCATGGCGATGTCCTTACGAACAGGAATACCTGTCAGAACCGACACGATGGATGTCACCATCGCCAGACCCGCCGACGGACCATCCTTGGGCGTTGCGCCATCGGGCACGTGCACGTGGATGTCGATCTTGTCGAACTGCGGCGGCTTCACTCCGATCTTGGGAGAAATCGACCGCACATAAGACGAAGCCGCATCGATGGACTCTTTCATCACATCGCCCAGCTTACCGGTTGTCTTCATCCTACCCTTACCGGGCAGCTTCAGCGCCTCGATATGCAGCAGATCGCCCCCAACCGAGGTCCAGGCCAATCCGGTCACGACACCAACCTGATCGTCCTGCTCGGCCAGACCGTAACGGAACTTTGGCACCCCCAGGAACTCATCGAGGTTTTCTGGCGTGACCGTAACGGTTTCCGCCTCTTTCTTGATGATCTTGGTCAGCGACTTCCGTGCCACCTTGGCGATTTCACGCTCGAGGTTCCGCACGCCAGCCTCGCGGGTGTAGGTGCGGATTATCTTTTGCAGCGCCTCATCGGTCAGTTCAAATTCCTTGGCTTTCAGACCATGGTTTTTGACCTGCTTGGCGATCAGGTGTTGCTTGGCGATCTCTCTTTTTTCGTCCTCGGTATAGCCGGCCAGAGGAATGATCTCCATCCGGTCCAGCAGTGGCCCTGGCATGTTGTAGCTGTTGGACGTGGTCAGGAACATCACGTTGGACAGGTCATATTCGACCTCAAGGTAGTGATCCATGAACGTGCTGTTTTGCTCCGGGTCCAACACTTCCAGCATCGCCGAAGCCGGATCACCACGGAAATCCTGCCCCATCTTGTCGATCTCATCGAGCAGAATGAGAGGGTTCGTGGTTTTCGCCTTTTTCAGCGCCTGAATGATCTTCCCGGGCATCGACCCGATATAAGTCCGGCGGTGCCCCCTGATCTCGGATTCGTCACGTACGCCACCCAAGCTGATACGAATGAATTCGCGCCCGGTCGCCCGCGCAACGGACTTACCAAGCGAGGTTTTACCCACGCCCGGAGGGCCCACGAGGCACATGATCGGGCCTTTCAGCTTTTTCGAACGCTGCTGAACGGCCAGATATTCAACGATCCGCTCCTTGACCTTCTCAAGGCCGTAGTGATCGGCATCCAGAATGTCTTGCGCGCGCGCCAAGTCCTTTTTGACGCGGGATTTGGTACCCCACGGCAGAGACAGAATCCAGTCCAGATAGTTGCGTACAACCGTGGCTTCGGCCGACATGGGCGACATGTTCTTGAGCTTCTTCAGCTCGCCTTCCACCTTTTCCAGCGCTTCCTTCGACAGCTTGGTCTCAGCGATTTTGGCTTCCAGCTCCGCAATTTCATTGCTGCCATCCTCGCCATCGCCTAGCTCTTTCTGAATGGCCTTCATCTGCTCATTCAGATAGTACTCTCGCTGGGTCTTCTCCATCTGAGATTTGACACGGGTCTTGATCTTTTTCTCGACCTGCAAAACCGACATTTCGCCCTGCATCAGGCCATAGACTTTTTCAAGCCGCTCGCTGACGCTGAGCGTTTCCAGCAGGTCCTGCTTTTGTTCGACCTCGATGCCCAGATGGCCCGACACAAGGTCGGCCAGTTTTGCCGGCTCGGTGGTTTCACCCACGGCCGTCAGCGCTTCTTCGGGGATATTCTTACGCACCTTGGCATAGCGTTCGAACTCGTCCGCGACGGTGCGCAACAGGGCTTCGGTCGTGGCAACGTCTCCCGGAATCTCGGTCAGATATTCCGACCGCGCTTCGAAAAACTCTTCGTTTTCAAGAAACTCGGTGATCTGTACGCGCGCTTGCCCTTCGACAAGCACCTTGACGGTGCCATCGGGCAGTTTCAGCAGTTGCAGCACATTGGCCAGAACGCCGGACCGGTAAATACCGTCCTCATCCGGGTCATCGACGCCCGGATCAATCTGGCTGGACAACAGAATTTGTTTGTCGTCCTGCATCACCTCTTCCAGCGCGCGGACGGATTTGTCTCGGCCCACGAAGAGCGGCACGATCATATGCGGGAACACCACAATATCGCGCAGCGGCAGAACGGGGTATGAGGAGTTTAGAGGCTCTTGCATGCTCTATCCTTATCGTTGGCAAGATGGCGCTTGTCCCTCATCGAGGCAACATCCGGCCATCTCCTGTCTTGGACGATAAAGGTGGGGCCTCATCGCCCTTTTTCAACCTTACCGCCATGTAATGTGTTTCAGCATGAACCGAGGTTTTCGGGACTGCAAGATGTCCCGGGGACATATCCACCGAAATTAGTGTGACATGCGTATGCAATGCGCAATTCCAGGGTCAGAAAACCCGCTGCACCGCCCGAGACAGAAAAAACCCGTGGCCGTCCCGGTTGCGACATTCCAGACCTTTTGTGGAAGAGCTGCAGGTAAATCCTCCGAACCGACCGGTGACGCCGTATTCCGCACGGTCGAATCCGTCCTGGTTCCGATTTAGCGGCTGGCACAGCATTTCCACAGGGCCGGTATCGAACATCAGGAAGTCATGCCCCCAGTCAGTTTGACAATTCGCGGGGCGTGGCATCGCTGGTGGGCCGTATTTTTCAATAATCGTGCACTGGATGTCCGATGAATCCGCGCTTTCTCCCACCGAACACTGAATGTTTTCGGATGGGGTTTCAAAAGTCCAGACGTCTGAAATTGCAGGGGTAGCGCAAAAAACCACTGCGCCGAGGAAAAAGCGAAACATGAAAAACTCTCCGGGTCGCGAACGAAAATGGCATTGCTTGAAGTGGTTTCAGGATACCGAAAAACCAAGCAAATGTCACCCGAATGGACCGGTTACAGGGGCTCGATATCGCCCTGCGCGCGTTGCGCATGGAACTCGGCCTGCCACGCATCAAAGGTGCCCTCAGCAATCGCGTCCCGCATGCCCTGCATGATTTCCTGAAAGTAATGAAGGTTGTGCCAGGTCAGCAACATACCCGAGATCATCTCGTTGGCGCGGAACACATGGTGCAAGTAGGCGCGTGAGTAATTCGCGCAGGCCGGGCATGAACATTTCTCATCCAGCGGGCGCGGATCGTCTGCATGGCGCGCGTTCTTGATGTTCACGACGCCATAGCGGGTGAACACCTGACCGGTACGACCTGAACGGGACGGCAGGACGCAATCCATCATGTCGATCCCTCGCGCCACTGCTCCGACTATATCATCCGGCTTGCCAACGCCCATCAGGTAACGCGGCTTGTCCACGGGCAGGAAATCGGGGGCATAATCGAGGCAGTCAAACATGGCCTCCTGCCCCTCGCCCACAGCCAAGCCGCCAACGGCGTAGCCTTCGAAGCCAATAATCTTCAACGCCTCGGCGCTTTCTTCCCGCAGGTCCTGCTCAAGACCACCCTGCATGATACCGAACAGAGCATGCCCCGGGCGATCCCCGAATGCGTCACGGGACCGCTCTGCCCAACGCATCGACAAACGCATGGATTCGGCGATCCGGTCACGATCTGCGGGCAACGCGGGGCATTCGTCAAAGCACATCACGATGTCGGAACCAAGAAGGCGTTGAATTTCCATTGACCGTTCAGGTGTCAGCTCGTGTTTCGACCCATCGATATGGGATTTGAAGGTCACACCCTTTTCGGTCAGCTTGCGCAAACCGGCCAGCGACATGACCTGAAACCCCCCCGAGTCCGTCAGAATGGGACGGTCCCAGTTCATGAATTTGTGTAACCCGCCCAGACGATCAATCCGTTCGGCCGTGGGACGCAGCATAAGATGATAGGTGTTGCCCAGCAGAATATCGGCCCCTGTGGCACGGACGCTTTCGGGCATCATCGCCTTGACTGTCGCCGCGGTACCAACTGGCATGAAGGCAGGTGTACGCACTTCGCCACGCGGTGTGTTGATAACACCGGTACGGGCCTTGCCGTCTGCTGCCTTGAGCTCGAAAGAGAATTGCTGGGTCATGTCATCGCCTCGGATCGCCGAACCGGGCAGGATTTGCCCGATCCGATCGGTCTTTGCAACCCGTCAGGGCAAGGACGCAACACGTTCGGCAAACAGACGCACGACCCCTACCCCATCCACATCGCGACAAACACGAACCACTGGACGATCCGGGTCAGGTTGCGTCGCACCCATCCGATCGCCTTCCGTCACAACACGCAGTCCGGTTTCGACCATGTCGAACATCGCTCCGTGCGAGCAGGCGATCACAGCGGTTGAATCATGCAGGCCGCATCCTTCCAATCCGCCGATTTCTTTGTAGAATTTCAGGTAGAAGCGGGAGATGTCTCGCAAAAAAGATCCCATGTCGGGCGATTTTTGCGCCAAGGCTTCGAAATCTGCAGTCTCGTACAGCGTCTTCAGGGTAACGTCCAAACCAACCAGAACCGTTTCGGGCGGAGCGGAAAAGACCTCGTCTGCTGCAAGGGCATCATGATAAATATTGGCTTCGGCATGTTCGGTGATGTTGCCCGAGCAGTACACGGCACCGCCCATGATCACCAACCGGCCAAGATTACCGGCAAATTCCGGGTCCAACCGCATTGCGTTGGCAATGTTGGTCAGCGGTCCGACCGCACACAGGACCTACTCATCTTTATACATCCGGGCCATCTCAACCAGGAACTCTGCGGCCGGAAGATCGTGGTTTAATCCTAACTCGGGGACCTCGGTGAAATCGCCAAACCCTTCCGGGCCATGCACATGTTCAGACGGTGCATGACTATCAGTCCCCAGCGGGAATGAGGCCCCTTCTGCAACCGGAAGGTCCAGACCCAGCTTGTCCAGCAAGAACCGGGCATTGCGGCTGGACTGGTGAACATTTGTGTTGCCGAACACCGTGGTAAGGCCGATCAGGTCAAATTCAGACGCAGCGGCGGCATAGGCGATCGCCATGGCATCGTCGATGCCTGGATCCGTATCGATAATCAATTTCATCCCCGCCCGATACCGCAAACAAGCCGGGATGCAAAGCAGTCACAGCAGTTCAGTTCAATGCTGAATTCCCATAGTGAGGCGTTTGCATCTGGCGGTTTTCCCTCCATACCAGAGTTGAAATCCCGCGACTCAATCCCCACATGTATACCATTGTACACAATAAAAAGAGGACAGAATGACCGAAGATCAGATCATCGGACTGCTTTCGTCAAACATCATTTACCTGCTGGCCGCCGTGCTGGTGGTCATCGTTATTCTCAAGGGCATCAAGATCGTTCCGCAATCCGAAAAATATGTTGTAGAACGGTTTGGAAGACTGCATTCGGTGCTTGGCCCTGGCATCAATTTCATTGTTCCGTTTCTGGACGTCGCCCGCCACAAGATCTCGATCCTCGAACGGCAGTTGCCGAATGCAACGCAAGACGCGATCACCAAGGATAACGTTCTGGTGCAGATCGACACCTCTGTCTTTTACCGCATTCTCGAACCGGAAAAGACAGTCTATCGAATCCGCGATGTTGATGGTGCGATTGCAACCACTGTTGCTGGTATCGTTCGCGCCGAGATCGGCAAGATGGATCTGGACGAGGTACAGTCGAACCGCGCCCAGTTGATCACACGGATTCAGGAAAGCGTCGAAACTGCTGTGGATGACTGGGGGATTGAAGTCACCCGGGCCGAGATTCTGGATGTAAATCTGGATCAGGCCACCCGCGATGCCATGCTGCAACAGCTGAACGCGGAACGTGCCCGCCGCGCGCAGGTGACCGAAGCCGAAGGTCAGAAACGTGCCGTCGAATTGCACGCTGATGCCGAGCTGTACGCGGCAGAACAAACCGCCAAGGCACGACGTATTCAGGCCGAGGCCGAGGCATACGCGACTGGAGTCGTCGCCAAGGCCATTCAGGAGAATGGCATCCAAGCTGCCCAGTATCAGGTTGCGCTGAAGCAAGTTGAAGCCCTTAATGCGCTGGGCAACGGATCTGGAAAGCAAACAATCGTCGTGCCCGCCAACGCACTTGAAGCCTTTGGCGATGCGTTCAAAATGCTCAAAGGAGGTAGATGATGGCTGATCCCTTTTGGCTGACCTGGTGGATCTGGCTGGCGGCCGCGCTGGCACTGGGGATCCTGGAAATCGTTCTGCCCGGGTTCATCTTTCTGGGCTTTGCGATCGGAGCCGCGATCACCGGTCTTGTCCTCGTCATCCCCGGAATGACAATGTCGTTGCATGTTCTCGCGCTGATCTTCGCAGTGCTTTCGTTGATCGCATGGCTTGTCCTGCGCAAGCTCTTCGCCTTGCCGCACGGCCAGGTCAAAACCTTCACCCATGACATCAATGACTAAGACATAGTGACGCTCACCCGAGCGTCACTCCCCTACTGGACGCTGTTGCAGGTATTCCCTATATAATCACTCAGGCAACTGACCCGAGGCAAAGATGACTCACCCGAGCGAACAGTTTGAAGGCACCCCGCTTATTGCGCCGTCAACGATTGAACACCCGCTTTACGAGGCCGTGGTCGAAGCGTGCCGCACAGTTTATGACCCTGAAATTCCGGTCAACATCTACGACCTGGGCCTGATCTATACGATTGACATTGCTGCGGACAACGCAGTGAAGGTCATCATGACCCTGACGGCGCCCGGATGTCCGGTCGCGGGCGACATGCCCGGCTGGATTGTCGAGGCAATCGAACCCGTTGCAGGTGTCAAAGAAGTTGATGTCGAACTGACATGGGAGCCGCCCTGGGGCATGGAGATGATGTCGGATGAGGCCCGTCTGGAACTGGGCTTTATGTAGAACCCAGGCACTTCATTTCAGCCAACTGTCACGAAACATTAGTATTTTCGTCACGCATTCGTGCAGCACCTGTCACAATCCTGACAGATAATACCTGTGGTTGGCATTGAAGAATGCTGTATCGAAGGCTGGGTGTGTTATGACCGCCCCCCGGATTCCTGGCCCAATAACATGGACCGTTCTTGCCCGAGAACGGTCCTTTTTTTCCGCTCTCATAACGGCGGTCAATTCAGATTGCAGGTTTCCTTGATTTCAGCGGCTCTGGCGTCCAGTTGTTTGATGTAATCTCCCGACAGCATTTGCAGTCTTTTTTGCTCGGTACCAGTGACCAGCCCAAGCAGAGCGCCGGCAGGAGTGATGGCGGCAATGCTTTCCAGTTGCATGTCTTCTGCGTGTTTCTTTTCCGACGCAATGGCACGCAAATCCCCTTCTGCCGTTGCACAATTCACCGGATGCCGTTCAGATCCCGTCGTGGCCCAAGCTTGGAAGGACATCACACACACGCTTACGGAAAAAAGTGCGGTCGCAAGAAAACTTACTTTAACTTTCGACTCTAAATATTTCATATTTATACCACTTCATGTCATGCTATTAATTCAGGCAGGGTTCCAAAACTTCATAAGATCGATGCTAACCCCGCCTCCCGTACCAAGGCAAGTTATCGGATCGGCGACCCGGAAACATTATGCTTAACAGCGAATTCACATTCTTTACACCACATTGCCTTGAGCCCGAGGGGCTTGGACCCTAGATTGGGTGTAACGCGCGACAACGGAGACTTACATGTTCGGCATCCCCGGCAAACAGGCTGTGACCATGACGCCCAAAGCCGCAGAGCAGATTACCCGCCTGATGAATTCAGGCGGTCACGCTGGTTTGCGCATTGGTGTCAAGAAAGGCGGCTGTGCAGGCATGGAATACACCATGGAGTATGTCGATCAGGCAGATCCTCATGACGAAGTCGTCGAGCAGGATGGTGCACGCATCATGATTGCTCCAATGGCTCAGATGTTTCTGTTCGGAACCGAGATCGATTACGAAGTGTCGTTGTTGGAAGCCGGCTTCAAATTCAAGAACCCGAACGTCGTCGATGCCTGTGGCTGCGGAGAATCGATCAAGTTCGACGAAAACATCGCCCAACAAAGCTAAGCCCGCCTCACAACACGACATCTGAGCGGCGCAAGGAGGCTCAATCGTTGATTTCTGCTCCCGAAATCATCCGTCGAGCAGAATTGTAAGATGGTCCCGACAATGCTATCCGCATCCCTAAATCACCGGATGATCAGGGAGATACCGATATGCGGCGGAAGCTGGCGGCTGGAAACTGGAAAATGAATGGGACCGGCGCTGAGCTGGGTGAGTTGAAGGCGCTGTCTCAGAGCCATCCCAAGGCATCGGTCGACATCCTGATTTGTCCCCCGGCCACATTGCTCAGCCGCGCATCAATTGCCGTTCAGGGAACCGCTATCTCTGTTGGTGGTCAGGACTGTCATGCAGCGAAATCCGGCGCGCATACCGGAGATATCAGTGCCGATATGCTGGTGGATGCCGGAGCAACATCGGTCATTCTGGGCCATTCCGAACGGCGCGTGGACCACGGCGAGCTTGACGAAGTTGTGCGGGCCAAAGCGCGTGCGGCGATGGATGCGGGCCTGAAGGCGATCATCTGCGTCGGCGAAAGCCTTGAGCAACGGGAGACGGCCAATACACTCGACATAATTGGCGGCCAGATGTCCGGCTCGATTCCGGATCAGTCAACCGGCGAGAACCTGATCGTCGCGTATGAACCGATCTGGGCAATTGGCACCGGCAAAGTTCCGACATTGGAAGAAATCGGGGAAGTTCACGACTTCATGCGCGCCCGGCTGGAGCGTCGCTTTGGCGAAGGCGTGGGCCGTTCCGTCCGTCTGCTCTATGGTGGCTCGGTGAAGCCCGGCAATGCGGCGGACATCTTTGCAGTTTCCAATGTCGATGGCGCACTTGTAGGCGGTGCCAGCCTGAAGGCGTCAGAGTTTTCGGGCATCATTCAAGCGTTGGAAAGCGTCTGAACCCGGGCTTTATTCCGCAATATCTTCGGCCCAAAAACGGTCTTTTTTCATGTGTGTCCCGCTCCCTGACGACGCGCTCAGGCTTGGCCTAAGGCTTCAGGCCAGCTTCATCACCACAAGGCCTGTCACGATCAGAACCGCCGCAGCAAATCGTGCGGGCGTCAGCGCTTCACCCAAAAACAGAACACCGACGCTGAACGCCCCCACTGCGCCGATCCCGGTCCAGATCGTGTAGGCGGTGCCCAACGGCAAATCGCGCATTGCCAGCGCCAACAGCCCGAAAGAGCCTATCATCGAAACGCCCATCACGGCCGTTGGCCACAATCGGGTGAACCCGGCTGATTGCTTCATGGCAACCGCCCATACGATTTCCAGAAGACCGGCAAACAAAAGAAATATCCAGGGCATAAGGCAACCTCGAATCCGTTCGGGTCGTCCCGAATGATGTTCCAGAAAGGAGAGGTCGTCCTCTGAACCCCAGATAGGAACTCTGCACATGGTTTCAAGACGCAAAAAAGCCGGGCGGTCGAAACCACCCGGCTTTGTTCATTGTCGGACCATCTAATTGGTTATTATTTCCGGTCCCATGAAGGTGTTGGGCAGGAAGGTCGATATCCACGGAATATACGTCACCATGATCAGGAAAACGAAGAGCACGGCCAGGAACGGCAGCGCCGCCCTCACAACACTCATCATCGGCATACCCGCAACGCCCGAGGTCACGAACAGGTTCAGACCAACCGGAGGTGTGATCATCCCGATTTCCATGTTCACCACCATGATGATACCCAGATGGATCGGATCAATGCCCAGCTCGATGGCAATCGGGAACACCAGAGGCGCAACGATCACCAACAGGCCCGACGGCTCCATGAACTGACCGCCGATCAGCAGGATCACGTTCACCACAATCAGGAAAGCGACCGGACCAAGGCCCGCCGACAGCATCGCCTCGGCAATATGCTGCGGTACTTGCTCGTCGGTCAGAACATGCTTGAGGATCAGAGCGTTGGCGATGACAAACAGCAGCGTGACAGTCAGTTTCCCAGCCTCAAACAGCGTATGCTTGGTGTCTGGATGGAAGAACGCTGTGATCAGCGCATAGGGTTTTTTGAGCAGCGGCAGATTCTGCGCACCTTCTTCCGTGCTCAACGGTCCCATGTCTTTGTACACAAAGCTGGCAATGAAGAACGCATAGACGGCAGCAACGGCAGCGGCTTCGGTCGGTGTAAAGATACCGCCATAAATACCGCCCAGAATGATCACGATCAGGAACAGGCCCCAACCGGCCTCGCGGGCTGAGGTAAAGACCTCTCCCCAGCCTTTCCATTCGCCTTTAGGCAGGTTCTTGACCTTGGCCATGACATAGATGGTGATCATCAGCATCAGCCCTGCCATCAGACCGGGAATAACACCCGCAAGGAACATGCGTCCAACCGAGACCTCAACGGCTGCAGCATAAACGACCATCACGATGGACGGAGGGATCAGAATGCCCAACGTACCCGCGTTACAGATCACACCGGCGGCGAACTCCTTGGAGTAACCCACCTGACGCATTCCCGCGATGACGATCGAGCCGATGGCGACCACGGTCGCCGGGGATGACCCGGACAGTGCTGCGAACAGCATGCAGGCAAACACGCCGGCGATCGCAAGACCGCCGGGCAAATGCCCGACACAGGCGATTGAGAACCGGATGATCCGCCGTGCCACACCGCCGGTCGTCATGAAAGACGAGGCCAGAATGAAGAACGGGATCGCCAGAAGGGTAAAATGCCCTTCGAACGCCTCGAACAACGTACCCGCGACCGAGGCCAACGAACTATCAGAATAGATCAGCAGGAACAGTGTCGAGCTGAGGCCAAGCGCAACTGCAATCGGAACACCGATCAACAACAGGCCAATGACCATCGAGAAAAGAAGAATGACGTCCATCAGTTGTGCTCTCCCTGCTGAGCGCGGACTTCTTCGATCTCGTCCTCGACTTCGTGGCTGGCGACAAGGCGATCTGTTTCACCACGCCAGATCTGAACGGCGACCTGGGCGAACCGGATCACCAGCAGCAGCATCGACACCGGCAGCACCAGATATGGCACCACCTTTGGAAGCTTTTCGTACCCTTCGCCATAGTTGATCAGGTCTTCCAGAAACCGCAGCGGAGCGACCATTGGGATATCGTCCACTTCGTAGAAGCTCTGGCTGCGGGCGTCGAAATTGAACCCTGTCGGGAACCAGCGTCCGGATGTTGGCGGTAGATCCGCGAAGACGGCCCAGTAATCATAAGCGCCTTTCAGCAACAGCAACGAGAACACCAGGCAGCACCCCACAGCGATCAGCGCAAGAACGCGACGTGGCGCCGGGGCCAGCATGTTCAGGATTGCGTCCACGCCCAAATGAGAGTGTTTCTTGACCGCATACGAAGCGCCAAGCAGCACCAGCCAGCCGAAAGTGAATACAGTCAGCTCAAGCGCCCACAGGATATTGGAATTGAAAACAAACCGCGCGATCACGTTGGCAAATGTCACGACCGTCATCAGGCCCAACAGCAACGCAATCAGGGTTTCTTCGATATGGTCGACCAGCCCGCCTTGGCCGGATTTCGCACCAGACATCTCTCTGTCCCCACAATTTTATTGATGAGAAGGGTTGGGGCGGGCTTGTTCAGCCCGCCCGGCCAGCGCGTCGATAACTCCCCAGTCCCCGGACGCGTGACCTTATCCGGATCAGAACCCGGCGTTGATTGCCTGCGCGGCGTCGATTTTGTCCTGACCGACGTCACCAGCGAACTGGTCCCAAACGGGTTTCATCGTATCAACCCAGGCCTGGCGCTGTTCAGGGTTCAGTTCACGAATGATACCACCTGCGTCTGTAATCGACGCTTTGGCTGCTTCGTTCACGGAAAAGGCTTCTTTGTTTCGCGCCTCGGTCACTTCGGCCAGAATGGTCAGGAACTGAACGCGCACTTCCGGATCCAGGCTGTCCAACCAGTCCACAGAGGTTACAACCAGATAGTCGATGATGCCGTGGTTGGTTTCAGTGATGCCGTCCTGCACTTCGAAGAATTTCTTGCCATAGATATTCGACCAGGTGTTTTCCTGCCCATCCACAACACCCTGCTGCAGAGCGCCGTAAACTTCCGAGAACGCCATTTTCTGCGGGCTGCCACCGATGGCCTCCATCTGTGCCACCAGAACGTCCGAAGATTGTACACGGAACTTCAGGCCGTTAGCGTCCGACGGATCGAGCAGCGGCTTGTTCGCCGACATCTGCTTCATGCCGTTGTGCCAGAAGGCCAGCCCCTGCAGACCACGGCGCTGCATGCTGTCCTTCATGGCCTGACCATCAGCCGAAGCCTGGAATGCATCCACAGCGTCGATGTTCTTGAACATGAACGGCAGGTCAAACAGGCGGAACTGCTTGGTGAACTTTTCGAACTTCGACAGCGAGGGTGCGGCCAGCTGAACGTCGCCCTGCAACATCGCCTCCAGCACCTTGTCGTCGTTGTAGAGGGTTGAGTTCGGATAGACCTCCACGCACATCACGCCGTTCATCTCGTCGTTGACGCGCTGTTCCAGCAGCGATGCGGCGATGCCCTTGGGGTGTTTGTCGGTGTTGGTCACATGCGCGAATTTGACGACGATCTCACCATCGTCACAGGCTGCCAAACCTGCGGTGGCTGTGACTGTCAGCGCAAGAGCGGTTGCGGCCGTTGTCAGGAATTTCATCTGTCTTTTCCTCCCAGACTTCCTTGAAACTATCCTTCGACACCAGGTCGGTATCGGATGCAGCGAAGTGAAACGAATCAACGCGATCCGCTCAATGATTTGTTCCCCGCCTTTCGATTTTCCATTTTACGCTTTTATTTCAGTGTGTTTAACCGTGAATTGAAACGATACTTCGACGCACTCAAATCCCGAGTGCGAAATTCCGCACAGCAATTTTCCAGTTTGTGCGAAAACCCACACACCCTCCGAATCAAGACAACCGAATCAATAGCCGTGAAACTGCTGTCCGCATTAGCGGGCTGCCTGGCCCAACAGCTTTAGACGCATGTTAATGCGGAAAAAGGTGGCGGGAGCCCGGCCGTTACCGCCGGTAATCCTCAGCCCGAATCTGATACCGTGCCAGCTTGTCGTAAAAAGTCTTGCGCGGCAGCTTCAACGCCTTCGCCGCATCTGACGCTTTGCCGTTGTGACGACCCAGCGCCGCGATGAGCAGTGACCGCTCGACCCGCGCCATCTGTTCGCTGAGGCCCAGATCTGTTGCCTGCGCCACCTCTTCCGGCATACCCAGCACAAACCGCATCGCGGCTGACATCAAGGATCGTGCGTTTCCCGGCCAGTCGCTCGCCATCAGCGACGCAAGATGCTCGGACGAAATCTCCGGAGCAGTAATTCCTGCCTGTTCCGCCGCCTGTGCCACGTAATGACGGAAGATCACCGGAATGTCGTCGGGACGTTCTGCGAGGGATGGAATACGCACGCGCATAACATCCAGCCTGTAGAACAAGTCAGCATTAAACCGCCCTTCGGAACTCAGCACCGACAGATCAGCGGTCGTTCCCGCAATGATACGCCCACCCGGTCCATGCTCGATCAGCTCCAATGCCGCGTATTGCGTAGCTTGGGGCATGGCAGAGACTTCGTCCAGAAACAACGATCCGCCAGCGGCGTCTTCGCAGCTTTTGGCCAATTCATCGGGGCTGAGGCTTGAAGCGGTGCGTTTGACAAACGGCCCTTGCCCTGCGGGCGACATCAAATGCACGACCTCGGCGACCTTTGAAATGCCGCTGCCCGGCGGTCCTGTCACAAGTACCTCGACACCTGTCGGAGCGACTGTTCGAACCCGCTCGCGCAGCGCCTCGGCCTGCGGCGACAAGCCGAACAATAAGCGCGCGGCAGGGTCTCCACGTTCCAGCTCGGATTTCGCCGCTCTTTGCTCCAAAACCTGCGAACGCGCTGTGAAGGCGCGTTCAAGCACCTCCAAAAGGTCAGACGCGGCGCACGGCTTTTCCAGAAAATCGAACGCGCCCTTTCCCATGGCGTCGACAGCCATGGGAATATCGCCCTCCCCCGTCAAAAGCACCACGGGAAGATCCGGATCGATTTCCCGTGCATAAGACAAAAGATGGAACCCGTCCCGCCCGGGCATACGGATATCCGAGATGATGACACCGGGAAAATCGCGACGTATGTGATCCTTGGCCGCCACAAAGGATCCAGCGGTAATTGGCAGATAGTCCGCCAATTCCAAAGTTTGAGACAGGGCCTCGCGCACGGCAGCATCATCATCGACCAACAAAACCCTGCGCATCACGCGGCCTCTTCCTTGTCGCAAGGTTCCAGTTCGACGGTAAACATGGCCCCATCCTCCGTGTTCGCGCCCCGAATATCACCGCCGAAGCTTTGAACCAGCCCGTATGAAATCGAAAGCCCCAGCCCCAACCCTTCCGATGATCCAACGCTTTTCGTCGAATAGAAGGGCTCGAACATCCGATCGGGGTCTTCAATGCCGGGGCCTGTGTCCTGTAGGGAAACACTCAGCCGGGTACCTTTGCGCAGCGTTATCGTTATTTTCCGTTTAGGTCGCCCCAGCATTGCATCCGCCGCATTGTTGATCAGATTCACAAACACCTGCACCAAACGTACTTCCCCCCCCCACACATACACAGAGCTGTTCGGAGGCTCCCAGTTCAGCGTCACATCATCATCTCGCAGGCGGGTCTCTGTCAGTTCAACTGCGGTATTCAGAACCTGTATCAGGTCAACACGCCCCATTGGTTCGCTTTCGTTGCGGGCAAAAGCACGGAGGTTCTTGATGATCCGCGCCATCCGCGCCGCCATTTCGGATATTCGGCCCAGATTCTCGGCGGCCATTTCAGGTTTTCCCCGCGTCATGAACGCGGTGCCGTTATCTGCAAATTGCCGTATGGCCATAAGCGGCTGGTTCAGTTCATGACTGATCCCTGCCGACATTTGCCCCAAAGCGCTGAGCTTCCCCGCCTGAACCAGGTCCGCCTGGGCCCGCCGAAGCGCCGCCTCGGCTTCTTCCCGTTCCGTCACTTCCTTGCGTAAGCTGGCATTTGCAACCGTCAGGTCATGGGTACGTTTGGCCACACGGCTTTCCAGAACGGCATTCGCTTCTGCCAGCGCCCGCCGCCGCTCCATGGCAAGAAAGAGCATCGCCCCGAAGGCCAGACAAATAGCCGCGACAGCCGCTGCCTGAAGCCTGGCAAGTTGCAGCGCCGGTGCCACGTCCACCAGAACCTCGGCAGTCATATCGATAACCGGCAAATCAAGAGTCAGGTGAAGCGCATCTCGTGGCAGGTAACGCCCCCAGTTCAAATGCCACAACTCGTGCCTGCCGACTTGTTTTGAAGAAAAATCAACGGCCGCACCATCTGGCGGCGTCAATCCCGCCTCACCGTCCGCCCGGCGCCAGAACAACAGGTCGGATCTGTTGGAAATGAAAACAACACCATCGGAATCGACAAAGAAAACCGCTTCGGTACTGCCGCGCCACGTCTGTTCAACGTCCTGAACATCAGCAACAACCATCAGCGCGCCTTCGATCTGGCCAGACGGGCCAAAAGCAGGGGCGGCGTAGGAATAAATCCGGTCATCGCCCGCGGGCACAACCTCATGCGCACTGCCCAGTGCGCCCTGCATCGCACGACGGAAAGCTGGGTGCCCGGCCATGTTGCGCTGGGACACCGGTTGCGCCGACACCAAAACCTGCCCGTTCTTATCCAGATAAATCATGTTTACGGCGGCAGTCTTGTCTGCAACGTCCAGCAACATTCCCCGAGCCTGGCGTATATCGGCCTGTGTTTCCAATTCATGTAAAACGGGATGTGTTGCCATCAGCACGGCAAGTTCCTGGTACACTTGCATCTGCGTGCTCAGCCGGTCAGCCGCCAGCTCAAGATCGGCCTCTGCCTTCTCGCTCAGCTGAGACAGGGCCTGCCGATACCCATAAGACCAGACAAACCCCGACAATAACCCGACGGCGAGCAAAAAACCGGATATGAACCAAACCCTGTGCATAGACAGGGTCTTGCATTCAACGCGCCGCATGGCAAGTGTGCGGCGCATGAAGTCTTTTTCGCAATCACCGACAGACCCGGGTTTCGTCCAAAACCCCTACCCGTTCTACGACATGGCGCGACGCGCAGGCGATCTGTTCGATTGGCAGGACTACGGTATGGTCGCCGCTGTTTCATCCCGCGCGGTTCGCGCCCTGTTTCGGGATCGCAGGTTTGGACGAGAGGTTCCGCCCGAACTGACAGAGCAAGGTCCCGCCCATCTGGCGCCATGGCTGGCCATCGAGGCCCATTCACTGCTTGAAGCAGAACCACCAAGGCACACACGCCTTCGGTCGCTGGTTATGCGCGCCTTCACGTCACGGGCGATTTCTGCGCTGCAACCCTCTATCGAAGACCTTTGCCGCGGCCTGATCAAAGATTTCCCTTATAATTCATTCGATCTGTTGGAAGCCTATTGCACTCAGGTGCCGGTGATCACCATCTGTCGGCTTCTCGGCGTACCCGAAAGCATGGCCCCCGACCTGTTGCAGTGGTCACACGATATGGTTGCCATGTATCAGGCCAATCGCACGCAGGACACAGAAGATAGGGCCGCCAAGTCATCTCGGGATTTTACCGGGTTCCTGCAGGAATACATAGAATTGCGGCGCAAAGATCCCGGTGACGATCTGATAACCCGGTTGATACGTGCCGAAGAAGAAGGCGAGAAACTGTCGCTCGACGAACTGGTTGCCACCTGCATCTTGCTGCTGAACGCAGGCCATGAGGCTACAGTGCATTCACTGGGGAACGGGGTAAAAACCTTGTTGCAGACCCATACCGCACCCGACGTCCTGGCACCTGATGGAATCGACGCAACCATCGAAGAGATTCTGCGCTATGACCCGCCTCTGCACATGTTCACTCGCTACGCGTATGAGGACGTCGATCTGTTCGGCCATTCATTCAAACGCGGCGAGCAAGTGGCACTGTTGCTTGGAGCAGCCAACCGCGACCCCGCTGTCTGGGCTGAACCGAACATGTTTCAGCCGCGCCGTCCGATTGAAGTCAACACAAGCTTTGGGGGCGGAATTCACTTCTGTGTCGGAGCACCACTGGCGCGTCTGGAAATGCGTATCGCTTTGCCGATCCTGTTCGAAAGCTGTCCAAATCTGCAACTGGCTGCACCGCCACTTTATTCTGACAGCTATCACTTTCACGGGCTGAATCAGCTGTTGGTCAGAACTTGATCATTGTAACACGCGCTGATCGGCGATGCCTCTGGCGATTATGAATCCGGCCGGATGAAAACACCCATCAGCTCATCTGGCTCAAAACACCCCGAAGGACGCGCCCGGAACGGGTGGAGGTGGCAGCGCCTCGGTTTCTAAGCCCCCTCGGCCAATGCATTCAGCGGCAGCATCGTCGTGGATTTGATTTCTTCCATGGACAATAAAGCCGTGACGTTATGCACGCGCACCTCCGAGATGAGCGATTGGTAGAACTGATCATAGGCACGTGCGTTCTTGACCCGGACCTTGAGAATGTAGTCGATGTCACCCGCCAATCGGTGCGCCTCTTGCACTTCGGGATGATCCTTCAATGCTTTCAGAAATTTACGTTGCCAGTCCGCCTCATGTTCCGAAGTTCGGATTAAGACAAAGAACGTGGCCTCGAACCCAAGCGCCTCGGCATCCAGCAGAACCGTTTGCTGACCAATAATCCCAGCCCCTTTGAGTTTACGGATACGATTCCAAACAGGCGTCTTTGAACTGCCGACCCGAGCCGCAATTTCGTCCAAAGATTGGCCCGCATCGCGTTGCAGCTCAGCCAGAATTTTTCGATCCGTGTCATCTATCCGCACCGACATTCCAATTTTCCTTCTGTTTCGATGCCCCTGTTCCGGTTTTCCAGAATTTCGGAACACTTGTCCTTATTTCAGCGGCGATATGGCGCTTTGGTGGGAATATTTCCTATATTGAGAGTCAAGTCAAACAACACCCGAGACGATCCGATGCAGGATTTTCACACGACCAACCCCATAGGCCATGTCGACTTTGTCGGCGCTGGGCCCGGTGACCCCGAGTTGCTGACGCTCAAGGCGCTGACTGCGTTTGAGCAGGCGGATGTGGTGCTGCACGATCGCCTCGTCAGCAAACCAGTGCTGGACATGGCCGCTCAAAAGGCCGTTTTGGTCGATGTCGGCAAGGCCGGGTTCGGCCCCTCGTGGAAGCAGAGCGATATCGACGCGCTTCTGGTCGAATACGCCCTGAATGGCAACCGTGTGGTCCGCCTGAAATCGGGCGACCCCACGGTCTTTGGTCGTCTGGACGAAGAAATCGAGGCCATAGATGCGGCCGGTATATCCTGGCAGATCATTCCCGGCATCACAGCGGCCTCTGCTGCCGTGGCTGGCATCGGTCAAAGCCTGACCCGCCGCGGACGCAACTCGTCGGTTCGATTTTTGACGGGACACGACATGCAAGGATTCGCAGATCACGATTGGAACGCTTTAGCTCAGCCGGGTTCCGTCGCAGCGATCTACATGGGCAAGAAATCCGCTCGGTTCATTCAGGGTCGTCTGATCATGCACAGCGCAGATCGCGCCACGCCCATTACTCTGGTCGAGAATGCCTCGCGTCCGGACCAGCGGATATTGGCCACCACGTTGGACCAATTGCCCACCGATCTGGCCGCCGCCGAAATGGATGGACCGGCCCTGACCTTCTATGGCCTTGCCCCGCGCGAAGCTGCGCAGGTTGTAACCGAATTCAACAAGGAGCTTGCCTGATGGCCCGCGCTTTTTCCCCCAAAGTCGTCACTGCAAATGACTTGCTCGAAGGCGACGTGATTTATCTGACCGAAGATGTCCGCTGGTCCCGTGACCTGAGCGAAGCAGAACTGATCACCGACGAGGCACATGCGCAGGTTCGCCTGCTGGATGCCGCGCGTCAGGCAAACAAAATCGTGGGCGCCTATCTGGCCGATGCCGTTGCTGGCGAAAACGGTCCCGAACCCACCCATTTCCGGGAAGACTTCCGCCGCACTGGTCCGTCCAACTATGCCCACGGCAAACAGGAAACTTCCCCGCAGCCCCGGGCCTGACCTCTGGCCCTTCTCTCTCCCCTTCTAGGCCCCAGGTTCGGGGCTGCAACCAAGGACAGCTAGAAATGTATCGCTACTCCGAGTTTGACAAAGATTTTCTGGCAGAGCGTAACGCGCAGTTCCGCGCTCAGGTCGAGCGCCGTATCGACGGTTCGCTGACCGAAGACGAATTCAAACCCCTGCGCCTGATGAACGGTCTGTATCTGCAACTGCACGCCTATATGCTGCGGGTCGCCATTCCCTACGGCACGCTGAACAGCGCACAAATGCGCCAACTGGCCCTGCTGGCTGAAAAGTGGGACAAGGGCTATGGCCACTTCACCACCCGTCAGAACATCCAGTACAACTGGCCTAAACTAAAAGATGTGCCGGACATGCTGGACGCATTGGCCGAGGTTGGCATGCATGCCATTCAGACCTCGGGCAATACCATCCGCAACGTGACCGCCGACCATTTCGCCGGTGCCGCAGCGGATGAGGTCGCCGACCCGCGCCCTTACGCCGAACTGCTGCGCCAGTGGTCCACCGACCACCCGGAATTCCAGTTCATGCCGCGCAAGTTCAAGATCGCGATCACTGGTTCGGAAAACGACCGTGCTGTGATCAAAGCGCATGACATCGGCCTGCAACTGGTCGAGCGTGACGGCGTTCTGGGTACTCGTGTCATCGTCGGTGGCGGCCTGGGCCGGACGCCCATGATCGGCAAGGAACTTTCCGAATTTGTCGCATTCGATGATCTGCTGGCCTATCTGGAGGCGACCGTTTCCGTCTGGAACCAGATCGGACGCCGTGACAACAAATACAAAGCGCGCATCAAGATCACCGTGCACGAGCATGGTATCGACGCCATCCGCGCCAAGGTGAACCAGCGTTTCCTTCAGGTACGCCCGCAGTTCAAAGGCGCGGATATGAACCTGCTGGAGGAGATCAAGGATCATTTCGCGCCACCAGCCTACCGTCAGGCTTCGGTTGCGTCGTTCGAAAGCGCCTACACCAACGATCCGGTCTTCCGCTCGTGGGTCGACACAAACATCGCACCACACAAGAACGCGGACCACGCAATCGTCACGATCTCGATCAAGAAGCATGGCCTGACACCGGGTGATGCAACTGCCGAGCAGATGCGCGTGATGGCCGATCTGGCCGAAGAGTTCGCTTATGACGAGCTGCGCATCAGCCATGAGCAGAACGTGATCCTGCCGCATGTCCACAAATCGGACCTGCCTGCCATTCATGCGAAGCTGAAGGAACACGAACTGGCCACCGCCAATATCGGCCTGATCAGCGACATCATTGCCTGCCCCGGCATGGATTACTGCGCGCTGGCAACGGCCCGCTCGATCCCGGTTGCTCAGGAAATCGCGACCCGCTTTGAGGATATGAAGCTAGAGCATGACATCGGACACCTGAAGATCAAGATCTCGGGTTGCATCAACGCCTGTGGCCACCATCATGTGGGCCACATCGGCATCCTGGGTCTGGATCGCGCGGGCGTCGAAAACTACCAGATCACTCTGGGTGGTGACGCAACCGAGAC
The DNA here is from genome assembly GCF_059612005.1 of Ruegeria sp. CDSA141. Classification (NCBI taxonomy): domain Bacteria; kingdom Pseudomonadati; phylum Pseudomonadota; class Alphaproteobacteria; order Rhodobacterales; family Roseobacteraceae; genus Ruegeria; species Ruegeria sp. CDSA141. The sequence goes on along the minus strand of NZ_JBXWPT010000002.1, from coordinate 303,006 downwards.
AGCCGCGATCGGCGACCGCACCGGTCCGGGCTTTGCCTATGATGAGATCGTGCCGGCCGTGGAACGCATCGTCGACACCTACCTGGATCTGCGCGAGAGTGCTGAAGAGACCTTTCTGATGACCTATCGCCGCGTCGGCATGGCCCCATTCAAGGCCGCCCTCTACCCCGAGGCTCGGGCGAATGCCGCTTGACCTGATCCAAACGGAACTGGGCAAAGATCGAAGCGACCTGACCGAGAAGGTCAACGCATTGAATGCCCGGTTTCGCCACCACAGCGCACATGATGTGATGCATGGTGCCATTGAAGAGATCGACGAACTTGCTCTGGTCTCCAGCTTCGGTGCGGAATCGGTGGTGCTGCTTCATATGGCTGCGGTGGTCGACAAGACGACACCGGTGCTGTTCGTCGACACCCAGATGCTGTTCACCGAAACGCTGGAATACCAACAGGAAGTCAGCGAGCGTCTGGGGCTCAAGAACATCAAGATCATTCGGGCGGATGACGAAGACATTCGACGTGAAGACCCCTATGGCGCGCTGCGTACGCGCGACATGGATGCGTGCTGCAACCTGCGTAAGACATTCCCGTTGCAACAGGCATTGACCGGGTATTGCGGCTGGATTACCGGGCGAAAACGGTTCCAGTCCGGAACGCGCGCCGCGCTCGAGTTTTTCGAGGTCGAAGACGGTACGGGCCGGATCAAGGTCAATCCGTTGGCCCACTGGGCGCCGGACGATGTGCGCGCCTATATGGAAGAAAACAACCTGCCCCGGCATCCGCTGGTGGCCAAAGGATACCCATCGATCGGCTGTGCGCCCTGCACCTCGCCGGTGAAGGAAGGCGAAGACCCTCGTGCCGGACGCTGGCGCGATCAGAACAAGGAAGAATGCGGCATTCATTTTGTCGACGGCAAGATGGTGCGCATCGGAGAGAAAACATGAACGTAATCGTAACGGATGAGGGCTTTTCGCCCGATGACTGGACCGACGGCTTTGTCACTCTGGACGATGCCGCGAACGACGTGGTTGCGCTGGACGTCAGCTCGGACACGGATCCTGATGAACTTTATGATCGGTTGGGCAGTGCCAGGCTGGTCCGGGTGGATTTTCCATCCTTTGCCGATGGTCGCGGCTTTACCATCGCCCGCGCCCTGCGCCTGAAGGGCTATACGGGACGCTTGCGCGCCAAAGGTCACGTTCTGGCTGACCAATATGCCATGGCGCGTCGCAGCGGCTTTGACGAAGTTGAGATTGACGAAGACCTGGCAGATCGCCAGCCCGAAGATCAGTGGCTTTCCCGGGCCAACTGGAAAGAGAACAACTATCAGGCCCGTTTGCGCGGTTAAAAGGCGCACATCGCCAGCTTGTGACACAAAGGGGGCAATCTGCCCCCTTTTCCTGACTTGGATCAACGATTAAACGGAGATGTCGGTTTAGCAGACCGACAGGTAAACGATGACAGAGATGAAGCACGTGAGCGAAGCAACTGCCGTAAAGGCCCCCGTCCTGCCGGACGCGCAAACCGTAACCGAGGTCAAACACTGGACCGACAGCCTGTTCTCTTTCAAGGTGACGCGCCCCGCCACGCTGCGTTTCCGCTCGGGCGAGTTCGTGATGATCGGTCTGCTGGGCGATAATGGCAAGCCATTGCTGCGCGCCTATTCAATCGCCTCGCCTTCGTGGGACGATGAGCTCGAGTTCTATTCGATCAAGGTGCAGGACGGCCCGCTGACTTCGAAGCTTCAGCATATCAAGCCCGGTGGCCAGATCATCCTGCGCCCAAAGCCGGTTGGCACTTTGGTGCATGACGCCCTGCTGCCCGGCAAGCGTTTGTGGTTCTTTGCAACCGGCACCGGCTTTGCCCCGTTTGCTTCGCTGCTGCGTGAACCGCAAACATATGAAGATTATGACGAGGTCATCATCACCCACACCTGCCGCGAAGTGGCCGAGTTAGAATACGGCCGCCAATTGATCGACAGCATCCGCCAGGATGAAATGCTGGCCGAGCTTATTGGCGAAGGCTTCGCTGACAAGATCCGTTATTACCCGACGACAACGCGCGAAGAGAGCCCCAAGATGGGCCGGATTACCGACCTGCTGAAGGATGGCACCGTGTTCAGGGATCTGGGCATAGGAGGCGGAATCAAGCCCGAAACCGACCGCGCGATGGTCTGCGGTTCGCTGGCATTCAACCTGGATATCAAGGAAATCCTTGAAGGTTTTGGTCTGCGCGAAGGCGCGAATTCCGAACCCAAGGAGTTTGTGATCGAAAAGGCCTTTGTCGGCTAAAGGTAGGTTGCGTTCGGAGCTTTGTGGCCCCGAACGCAAAAAACACCGGACAAAACACTGTTTTTTCGCAACTGCCGGTGTTTATGCCGCTTGAAGTGCGGCCCGGCCCGGTTTAAATTCCGGGCTCGAAATTCTGCAATTATCAAAGGAATGAACCCATAGCTCGCAGACCTCACAACGCGCCGCCACAACGTGACACCGGCCCGCGCGTCAATGACAAGATCCGTGCCCCCGAAATCCGCCTGATTGGCGCCGAAGGTGAAAATGTCGGGGTGGTTCATCCCGCCAAAGCCATGCAGATGGCCGCCGATGCCGGTCTTGATCTGGTCGAAATTTCGCCCAATGCGAACCCACCGGTCTGCAAGATCATGGACTTCGGCAAATTCAAATATGAAACGCAGAAACGCGAAGCCGAAGCCCGCAAGAAGCAAAAGATCATCGAGGTGAAAGAGGTCAAGTTCCGACCCAACACCGACACGCATGATTACGATGTAAAGATGCGCAACGTATTCAAGTTTCTGGAGAACGGCGACAAGGTGAAAGTCACCCTGCGCTTCCGTGGCCGCGAAATGGCACACCAGAACCTGGGCCGCGAATTGCTGGAGCGTGTCGCTGAGGACATCAAAGAGCTGGGTAAGATCGAAAACATGCCGAAAATGGAAGGCCGTCAGATGATCATGATGATCGGCCCCCTTCCGCAGAAATAACCCGGCCCAAATACCGAAACGATCAAAGCCCCTTCGCCTTCGAAGGGGCTTTTTTAAGTCGCTTTCCTGCTTTTCAACCAATGAGCCGCATCCCTGAAGTCGAACACCAACGATGTGATGTCGACGATCAGAAGCAACCAAAGAAAGCGAACAAAGGCGGGGCTTAGGAATTCTTCTGACATCAGCAGAAGCGTCACGATGATGACCAGCGGCACCCAGCACAGAACGTGCGGCAAGGCAATCGCGCCGCTCATCCCGCGGGCAGCCACCATGATCGGTACGTTCAACGCCATGCCCGCAATTGCAAGTAAAGCAATCAGATGCCCCTGTGGCTGATCAAGAAAGGCCAGCGGAAACAGGTTAACCGGCACCAAAAAAGCGGCCAGCCAGATCTGCACACACAAAGGAAGCGCTCGGAAACTGCGCCAGATATCCAGCACCATGGACTTCGCCCCATACTGATACTTGGCCGGCGACATTAACAAACGTGCTGCGGGCGAACAGGGCATTCACAGTATTGTCAGAGCACTGCTGAAAGAGCGCGTTCCAGTTTTCCGACAAGCTCGCCTATCTGTTCTTCTTCTATAATGAAAGGCGGCGCGAACAGGATATGGTCTCCGTTCCGACCATCCCTGGTGCCCGCCATGGGATAACAAATCAACCCCTCGGCAAGTGCTGCCTTCTTTAGCTTTCCGGCAATGCCCAGCGATGGATCAAATGGTGTCTTTGCCTCACGGTCTGCCACCAGTTCCACACCACGGAACAGGCCACGGCCCCGCAGGTCACCCACATTCGGGTGCTGTCCAAACGCGGCCTCCAGGGCGGATTGCAATTTGGTCCCCATGACCCCGGCGCGCGTTGGTAATTCACGTTCGGTCAATTCACGGACCACCGCAAGGGCGGCTGCCGTGGCCACGGGATGGCCGACATAAGTGTGACCATGCTGGAAAAACCCTGATCCATCACGGATCGCATCATATATCTCGCCCGTGCACAACATCGCCCCGATCGGTTGATAGCCTGCGCCCAACCCTTTGGCGATGCACAGAATATCCGGTGCGACGCCATCGTGATCGCAGGCAAACAGATGACCGGTGCGCCCCATTCCACACATCACCTCATCCAGAATCAGCAACACTCCGTATTGGTCGCAGATTTCGCGGATGCGCTTGAAATACCCCTGAACCGCCGGAACCGCGCCAAGGGTAGCGCCGACGACAGGCTCGGCCATAAAGGCCATCACAGTGTCAGGCCCCAGCCGCAGGATTTCCGCCTCCAATTCATTGGCGACGCGTTGGCCGTAGTCAAAGCTGCTCTGGCCCTCAGGTTTCTCGGCGTATTCAAAACAGGCCGAAATATGTGTCATATCGATCAGCATCGGAGCAAACTGTGCCCGTCTCCAGGCGTTGCCACCAGCTGACAAAGCCCCCAGCGTGTTGCCATGGTAGCTTTGCTTGCGAGCTATGACATGACGACGTTCAGGCTGACCAACCTCCAGGAAGTACTGACGCGCGAGCTTGATCGCCGCTTCGGTCGCTTCGGACCCGCCCGAGACGAAATACACCCGGTCCAGGTCCCTGGGAGCATACTGGATCAACAGATCCGCCAATGCTTCAGCCGGTTCGGACGTCATGAACCCGGTATGTGCAAAGGCGATCTTTTCCACCTGCCGTTGCACCGCCTGTATCACCGCCGGGTTCGAATGCCCCAGACAAGACACTGCCGCGTCGCCGCAATCCAGATACCGCTTGCCGCTGGCATCGATCAGATAACAGCCATCTCCACCCGCCGCGATGGGAAGGTCGGATTTTGTGTGGCGCGGGAAAACATGACTCATGTTTCAGTCCTTCCAAGAGTTTCAACCAAAGCAGCGACCGAAGCCGCGTTATCCGCCCACGGTGCGCCACCTGGACCCGTTAAGCTGTTTTCAAATCCGACCCGCACGTCGCCACCGCGCCGCGCAGCCTCGGCCAGACAGGCATGTTCCTGCGCCCCAAAAGCGCATACCATCCAATTTGACCGACTGAAGGGAAACACATCCAGATCCGCAGGGTCAGATTGCTGACCTTCGCTATACCGACCGAGCACAAGCAAACGGTCTGTCTGATCCGCTTTCACCACGCCTTTCAATTGCCAGTCTTCAAGCAAGTCCACGTCTTTCGCGTCATATAGAATATGCTGAACCCGCGTTCCCTGATCCGCGCACAACGCGTAGACCCGAGGCGCAACAACAGGATCTCGCGCGATCTCTCTGACCGAAATGGATGCCCATTCTGGTTGAACCTTCTTCAGGCACTCAAATTGCGCTGTGACGTCGAAAACTCCTGCCGACTCGGTTGTGATCTGAACATCCATACCCGGCGCCGCACGCTGCAATTCGGTCAGCGTCTCGCGATACAATCCGGCATCCAGCGAATGGTTGCCTTCAGCATTCCGAACATGCAAATGCACGCCGTTCGCACCCGCCGCATAACAGCCACGTGCAGTCATGATGATCTCGTCCGTTGTGACTGGCAGCGCCGGGTGATCCCGTCTGCCCCGCCGGGCGCCGTTTGGTGCGACCAGAATATACGGCCTGCCAGAGGCTTTTGCTGCGTTCGATGTCATGAGGTCCTCTTATCCTGCCTCCAACTAATGCGATCACCTTACGTTTTCAATTTACCCATATAAAAACATATGTTTTATATTTCACATGACGCACCCTCTCACCTCCTTGGTTACGCAATTGCGCCGCGAGATCGATGAGATGCCGGCGCAAATGCAGGTCGCCGCGAAATACATCATCGATCATCCCGGCGACTTCGCATTGAATCCAATCCGAACCACCACCGATCGCATCGGCATCAGCTCGAATGTTCTGATCCGGCTGGCGCAACGCATGGGATATGACAGCTTTGACGCTTTTCGACGTCCGTTTCGAAACGCTCTGACAACCGACGGCGAAGACAGGTTTGGGCAAGACTGGCTGGAACACCTAAAGGAACAAGGGCAGTTTGGTGCGGCGCAGGCACGATTTGCGCAGAACGAAATAAATGTCGTGTCCAGATCGCTGCGGCTCATGGCCCCCCATTTGACGGAACAGGCCGTCGCGCACATCAGATCGGCGCGCCGCTGTTATGTGACTGCCACACGGTCCAGCCATGCGCTGGCCTATTATTTTCACTACGCCGGTCGCATGGCCCATCCCGGGCTTCAGTTGGTGCCCCGCCACATGGGCTCGGCCATCGACGACCTAGTCGAAGCCACCGCCGAGGATTGTCTGTTTGCCATCACGGTTCACCCCTATTCCGCCGACACGATTCAGTCGATGCGCTTTGCGCGCGACCGGTCGATGCGTATCGTGTTGCTGTCGGACAGCAAGGTTATCGCGCCGGGGGTGGAACCGGATGTCGTCCTGCCTGTCAGCACACGAACCCTGCACCCGTTTTCAAGTTTTTCAGGGGCAATGGCCGTCTTGGAGTGTCTGCTGGGGCATCTGTTTGACGCTGGGGGAGAGGCCGCCAGAGAGAGAGTGGAAGCCTATCAGAAGGCGCGGGAAGATACCGGAGCGTACTGGCGCCCCGGCGTTTTGCCAAAGCTCAGAAAACCTTAAACCAAATCATTCAAAGCTTCTGGGTCCAACAACAGAATTCGGCTCCGTTCAGGATCAGCGGCGGATTATTCTTTTCGTTTGGCGCGGGGTTGAGGTCTGGTCGGGATTTCCTTCAACAATCCCCCGACACCCATTCCGGCAATATTTGCCCCGGTCGTTTCGATCCCGCAGGCAATACGCGACAGAACCCAATCCGCCCCGTTCAATGCCGGAGATCGCGCGCACCCGGGCAACCCAATCACTGGTCGATCCTGCATCGAACCCAGAAACAGCAGGTTTCCCGGATCAACCGGCATACCGAACCGATCCACCTGCCCGCCGGCAAGCCGAACAGCAGATGGGGCAACATCATCAGGATCCGACGTCGCGGATCCGGTCAGGATCATCAGCAAATCACCAGCAGTCCTGGAAACCGCCTTGGCCAGTGCATCCACGCGATGCGGTACAATCTGCACATCACACAAATCCAGACCCAAGGCTTCGGTCCGCCCGCGAATGGCGGCGATCCCCTTTTCGTTGGAGGGGCCACCGGGGATATTCGTAACGATCAAACCTGCCGTCTTGTGAACGGGCTTTGCCAGACGCACGGCCCCTTGCGCCAGATTGGCGGCCCGCCGAACATCAGCTTTTGGCACGGCATATGAGATGACCTTGATGGTGGCGACCATGCCCTTCGGACCCATCTGCTGGTATTGCGGAACCGTCGCAACCGTAATCATCGGGTTGACCCGGTTGAACATCTCCAGTGCGTCCACATCCAGAACTGCCACGCCCGGCGCGTCCGCCAACAGGTTGACCCGGCCGGTAAACGCATCGGTCACGCGCAGATTGGCCGACGCCGCATCTGGCGCAAGAGCTGCGGCCAAGGTGCGTGCGGCTTCATCTTCATGGCAATCACCGGGTTCAAGGCGGGCAACGATCACGTCACTGATCCCCGCCTGCGTCAGCTGTGTCACATGCTTTGCCTGCAACGACAGTCCTTTACGCAGTTTTCTCCCGTCCGCCGTCACCGAATGAGCCAGAATGGCACCTTTTGCTTCGGAGACTGCTACCGGACCAAACCTCATGCCTTGCCTCGTAGAACAGCCGTCATCTGCGCCAGAATTGCGACGGCAATCTCGGATGGCCCGGCAGCCCCGATATCCAGCCCGATTGGCCCATGAATCCTCGAGATTTGCGATTCGGTAAAACCCGCCGCTTTCATACGTTCGACGCGTTTGGAATGGGTGCGTGTCGATCCCAATGCACCAATATAGAATACACTCGCATCCAGTGCAGCTTGCAGCGCCGGATCATCCAGTTTTGGATCATGCGTCAGCAGGACAATTGCGGTGCGCGCATCCAGCCCAAGTTTTTCCACAGCCTCATCCGGCCAATCCGTTAGGATCGTTTCCCCCGGGAAACGGGCGTTGGAGGCAAATGCGTCGCGCGGGTCGATAATGGCCGGATCATACCCAGCTATGCGCGCCATCGGCACCAATGCCTGCGCGATGTGAACCGCGCCGACAATGATCAGCCGTAGCGGTGGGTTGTGTACCGCTACAAAGGTCCGGCCATCTTCTTCAAATCCAGAACGATCCATACGCAACCGTTCCGCATAGGCATTTCGGCGCAAGGCCCTGTGCCCGGTATCGATATTGACTTCATAAGCAATCGGTTCACGAGCCGCGCGGGCTGCAACCAGTTCCGCCAACATCGGTTTGGGCAGAACCTTCCCGACGGGTTCGACAAGAACGCGTATGGTTCCGCCACAGGCCAGCCCGACCGCAAAGGCGTCTTCATCGCTCACCCCAAATTCCAGCAATCGGGCCTCGCCTTCGTCAATGGCTTCAAGCGCTTCGACGATCACTGCTCCCTCGACACAGCCACCCGACACAGAGCCTTCGATCCGGCCATCGCCGCCGATCACCAGTTGGGAACCAACCCGGCGCGGCGCGCTGCCCCAGGTTTCGACAACTGTAGCAAGCGAGGCGCCGCTGCCATCGCGGTGCCACTTCAGTGCCGTTTCCGGGCTGTTGTCGAATCGTTCCATCAGAACCTCCAGACGTCGTCTGTTTCCCAACATAAGCAGGATTGGCCTGATGAAAAGCGCAACGCCCTTACCAAAATGTCTATGTTGAGCTTTGTGAGCCGATATCAATGCTCGAACTGTATTCAAGAAATCACAGCATTGATTGTTAGTGCCACGGGTTTTAGCCTGCGCGTGCAGCCGGCCAAGTGACCGAGCCGCATATCAAACACATTTTTGGAGACAAGCAGTTGAAACATTTTCTTGCACTGGGCGCAGTGGTTGGCCTTTTGACTTCAACCGCAGCGTGGGCTGACACATTCGAACGTTACGGAGAAGTAGCAGGCTGGAAAGTCTTCATCGACAACGAGAAGAAATCCTGCCTGATCGAGGCCGTGGACGATGCGGAAAACGTCGTTCAGATGGGCCTGACCGAAGATCGCGGCGTGGGATATGTGGGGGTATTCACCAAGGCGGAGACCGACATCAAACGTGGCGAGACACAAGAAGTGGCCATCTTGATCGGGGACAACATCTATCTGGGTGAAGCCACAGGCATGAAAGGCAATATCACCAAGGGCTATTCCGGTGGCTATGTCCTGTCAGACAGCCCTCAATTCGCGGATGATCTGGCCAAGAAAAAGGTCATGATCGTGTTCCCCGAAACGTCATACGCTTTCACAGTCGATCTGACCGGCACATACAAAGCCATGGAAATGGCCCGTAAGTGCAATGAAGAACAGTTGTCATAGGCGACTATTCGGAAAGCGCGGCCAACAGCCGTGCTTTCTGCCCCTGGTCATCGGGTTGTGAGATCACGGAGGCCAGATCTTCGAGCGAGGCTATGGAATGCCCTGCCCTGAAACTGTCGACATGGGGCAGCATGGCCGCCACCCCCTGAGCCTTGGGGGCAAACCCGTCCCAGCGCAGTAGCGGGTTCAGCCAGATCAGGCGTTTTGAGGACAGGTGCAGCCGCTCAACCTCTTTCTCCAGCCTCTCCGGTTCACCCCGCTCCAATCCGTCGGTGATCAGCAGAACAACGGCCCCCTGCCCCATGACCCGTCTTGACCAGTCTCTGTTGAACTGATGCAGACAGTCGCCGATGCGCGTGCCCCCTTCCCAATCCTGCGCCTCGGCCCCGGCAGCTGCAAGAGCTGCGTCAACGTCCCGCTGACGTAAGTGGCGGGTAATGTTGGTCAGGCGCGTGCCGAAAGTGAAAGCATGAACCTTGGCCCAACCTGCCCCCTTAGCGTTCGATATCGTGTGCAGGAAGTGCAGGATGGCACGGCTGTACTGGCTCATTGAACCTGAGATGTCGCACAGGGCCACAAGGTTTGGCCATCGCGGTTTGGGCTCTAGCCGGGCGATATCGCGCAACTCTCCTCCTTGCCGCATGGCTGCTCGCAAAGTGCGGGCACGGTCAATGCGGTGCCCCAGATGGCTGGATTGACCTCGTCGGGATTCGATGGGCTTGACCGGCAGGGTCAACCGCGCCAAAACGCGCTTGGCTTGCGCGATTTCGGCGGTGCTCATCTGTTCAAAGTCCAGATTGCGAAGACGCTCCTCGGACGATGCCGTCTGCGTGGCGTCAATCTCGATTTCAGTTTCGCCTTCGTCTTGTGCCGCCAGCTCGGGCGTGTCGTGTTCGACGCCATCCAGAAGGGCCTCAGCCGCGCGTTTTTCGCCAGCATCCGCCTTGCGATCCTCCTGCACGCCCCGAATGGCGGGAAGCATCATGGCCATCATGTGCTCCATGTATCGCGGGTCGCGCCAGTACATTCGGAAGACTTGCGCGAAGACCGTGCGATGTTCGGGACGATTCACGAAACAGGCGTGTAGCGTCCAGTAGAAATCCCGTTTCTCGGTAAAACCCGCGGCTTGCACCGCGCGAATTGCGTCAATCACCCGCCCCGGACCAATGGGCAGCCCCGCCTTCCGCAGCGCGCGGGCAAAATGGGTAATGTTCTGCGCCAGCTTCGGGTTGTCGGGAATCTCCAGCGGGATTTGCTCGGCCATAGCGCGTCAGGCCGGTTCAAGCGTCGCTTTGGCCTCATCCAGAATGCGCTTGGCCTCAGACCCTTGCAGCTTCTGGATGTCGTCCTGGTATTTCAGGATCGCACCCAGCGTATCACCGATCACCTCGGGGCTGAGGTTCATCACGTCCAGCGCCAGCAGACATTTGGCCCAGTCAATGGTTTCGGCCACGCCGGGTTTCTTGAACAGGTCCTCGGTGCGCAGACGCTGAACGAAAGCCACAACTTCGCGGCTGAGCGCATCGGCGGCCTCGGGCGCGCGCGCGTGCAGAATTTCGATCTCACGTTCGAAATCGGGATAATCGACCCAGTGATACAGGCAGCGGCGCTTGAGGGCATCGTGCACTTCGCGGGTCCGGTTCGACGTGACAATCACAATGGGTGGTTCGGGGGCTGCAACAGTGCCCAGTTCAGGGATCGTGACCTGAAAATCACTGAGAGCTTCCAGCAGAAAGGCTTCAAACGGTTCATCGGTCCGGTCCAGTTCGTCGATCAGAAGAACCGGCGCTCCGTTTTCGTCCGGGCGCATTGCCTGAAGCAGCGGGCGTTCGATCAGGTATTCATCCGAAAACAGTTCCGCCTGCAACGCGCCTCGGTCGGCTCCGCCCGAAGCTTCGGCCGTTCGGATCGCGACCATCTGCGCCGGAAAGTTCCATTCGTAAACGGCCGTGGACGCGTCCAGACCTTCGTAGCACTGCAATCGGATCAAACGGCGATTCAGACCGGATGCCAGCGCCTTGGCGATTTCCGTCTTTCCGACACCTGCTTCACCTTCCAGAAACAACGGGCGACCAAGCTTCAGCGAAAGGAACACAACCGTGGCAAGGGCGCGCCCGCAAACATAGCCCTGACTTCCCAGCATCTGCTGCACGGCATCAATGGAATTAGGCTGCGTCATGGAACCTCTCTCTTCTTCGCGGATAAACAGGTCACGCAAGCGCCCTTGCGTCAAGGCCTTACCCCCTGCCTGAGCTACGACGTTCCGGTTGGTTGACAAGTTTTTTCGGCAACTCGTACTGCGCTGGTTGGTCTTTCGGGGCAGCTATGCTAGCGGAAGATCATGACTGATACCCTCACCATCCGCCGCCCCGACGACTGGCATCTGCATCTGCGCGATGGCGCCATGTTGCAGGCCGTTCTGCCCGAAACCGCACGTCATTTCGCCCGTGCGATCATAATGCCGAACCTCGTGCCGCCCGTTATACGCGGGGATCAGGCTGCCGCTTACCGCGACAGGATCCTGGCCGCCTTGCCCGACGGTATGAGGTTTGAGCCGCTGATGACCCTGTACCTGACCGAGGATACAGATGCGCAGGACGTCGCTGCCGCCCATGCCAGCGGGCTGATAAAAGCGGTCAAGCTGTACCCGGCGGGGGCCACGACCAATTCGGCCTCGGGCGTGCGTGACTTTGACAAAGTGCGCCCGGTTTTGGAGAAAATGGCCGAGATCGGCCTGCCCATGTGTGTTCATGGCGAAGTCACCGACACAGAGATCGACATCTTTGACCGCGAAGACGTGTTCATCGACCGCGTTCTGGACCCGATCCGCCGGTCGACGCCGGGACTGCGCGTGGTGATGGAACATATCACCACGTCCGATGGTGTCGACTATGTCAAAGCCAACGATGCGGATCTGGGTGCGACGATCACCGCGCACCACCTGATCATCAACCGCAACCATATTCTGGTGGGCGGGATCAAACCGCATTACTATTGCTTGCCGGTCGCCAAGCGCGAGGAACACCGCCAAGCCCTGCTGGCTGCTGCAACGTCGGGTGACGCGCGGTTCTTCCTGGGCACGGACAGCGCTCCGCACACGGATGCCAACAAGGAAATGGCCTGCGGCTGCGCGGGGTGTTTCACTGCGACAAATACCATGTCTCTGGTGGCCGAGATGTTCGACCGCGAAGGTGCTCTGGACAAGCTGGAGGCGTTCGTCTCGCTCAACGGGCCGGGCTTTTACCGCCTGCCTGTGAACGAAGAGACGATTACCCTGACCAAGGGCGAACCGGTTGAATACCCGTCAAAGATCGACACGGACGATGGACCTGTCACGGTGTTCGACCCGGGCTTTCCACTGCACTGGCGCGTGGCTTAACCCGCCATACGTTCAGCCAGATCACGGACGCGACCTCCGGTGCGCAGCATCGACCAGATCGCGTCCGCCTCATCCGTCCCGATCAGCTTCGATGCTTTGACGCGTACACGATCCTCGCGGTCAGATAGCGACATTGGGGTCATCAGGTCATGCGTTGCCTCGCGGCGAACACCGTCGCGACGCAGAAAGGCCAGATGCGCCTGCGTTTCCGACAGGCTTTCATCCGCTTCGACCGTGATGCGGTCTTGCAGAGACGTCATGCGCGGGTCCGCGCAGACCTTGTCGGTGTAGCTGCCCGGCAAAGCCGTATCATACCCCAGCGCCTGCATCGCGATGACCGTTCGGTAAGAGAATTTTGCCCCCAGCCCGGTTGTGGGCGACAGCTGATTGCAAACGCTCATCCATCGGGGATGGGTTTTGATTTTGAGCTCGGCCACTTCGGGTTCCGCAATGTCCAGAGCGCGTGCCGCTTCCAACGCCGCGTGCAGGCCGTGACAACAGGCGTGGAACTTGTGGCTTACCGTTTCGAACAGCCATTCATCGCCCAAACCATCCAGCGCGTTTTGATCCGCTGCACCCTGATGGGTCGCGCCAAATCCGTACGTGCCTTCCAACGCGTCGGCGTTGGCCTGAAATCCACGCTGAACAAGCAGAGCCGTCTCAACCCCGGCCGAAGCGGCTAGCCCGGCATTGTAAGGCTTGCCCATGGTTCCGAACTGGGCCTTCAGCCCAGCCGCGCGCGTTGCTGTCAAACCCAATACGGACCGCATCTGGGTTTTATCCAGTCCTAGCAACCGACCGACGGCGACGGCAGCTCCGAATGCACCGGATGTCGCTGTCTGATGAAACCCGGCCTGATAATGGCCCCTGCCCAGCCACAGGCCGACACGGATTGAAGTTTCCATCCCGACCAGCGCGGCTTCGAGTAAGTCAACCAGAATGCGGTCATCCCATTCGGCTACGGCAAGGACGGCAGGTAGAATGGCAACTGAAGGATGCCCGATATGCGCAAAATGCGTGTCGTCGTAATCCAGCGCATGGGAAACAGTTCCGTTCACCAAAGCTGCGCCGCGCAATGGGGCCGCGCCTCCGCCGAACAGATGGGCCTGAGCGTTCCCGCCCTCGGCTAGAACCATATCGCGAACCGTACAAGACACGGGCTCAGACGCCCCAGCACGACCAACTGCAACCCAATCCAGAACAGACAAAGATGTGACAACCCTCGCCTGAGCTGTCGTTGAAACCGGGCCCGCCGCGAAGGTGGCCAATGCTGCTGTGAAATCCGTCATGGGCGCAGTCTAGCGTGCGCCCTTGCAGGGTAAAGGCCTAGCCGTAGAGTTCTTTCGCACGTGCCTCGAAGGCGCGCACAATCCGCTGCATGGCTTCGTTGAACACAACCCCGATAATCCCTTGCAGAATGGCGTTCTTGAACTCAAAATCCACATGGAACGAGATGTTGCAGCCCCCATCGGGCGCGTCCTCGAACTGCCAGTCGGATTTCATGTATTTGAAAGGTCCGTCGAGATATTCGGTGTCGATCTTTTTCTGATCGGAAAACAGAGTCACCCGGCTGCCGAACCGTTCGCGGAACACTTTGAACGAGATGACCAGATCGGCCTCCATCACCTCGGCCTCACCAACCGCATAGGTCTTGCGGATCCGGGCCGCGGCGCACCAGGGCAGAAACTTGGGGTAACTGCCTACATCCGCAACAAGATCATACATCTGCTGGGCTGTGTATGGCAGGTGGCGGGTTTCCGAATGGATTGGCATGATGTCCGGTATTTGCAGGTGACAATGGCGCGTCATGTCGTATGTTGCGCGCCAAAGATCAAGGGGGCTGCGATGACTAACCGCGCATATGTGATAGATGAGATGATCTCGGCCAAGGCCATCGCCGCCCGAATCGAGGAGTTATGCCGCGAGATAACGGATGAGTTCGGCGATACGGACAAGCTGGTCGTCGTGGGATTGCTACGCGGCAGTTTCGTCTTCATCGCCGATCTGGTACGTGAGCTGGATCTTCCCATCGAGGTAGATTTTCTTGAGGCATCCTCTTACGGTGATGCGATGGAAAGCAGCCGGGAAGTCCGCATTCTCAAAGACTTGCGCGGCGCGATTGAAGGTCGTGACGTGCTTGTTGTCGAAGATATCGTCGATACGGGCCACACACTGAACCATGTCACCAAGTTGCTTCAAAGCCGCAAGCCCTCTCGTTTGAAGTCCATTGCGTTGCTCGACAAACCCAGCCGTCGCGAAGTTGATTTCCGGTCAGACTGGATTGGCTTTGAAATTCCGGATGAATTCGTCGTGGGCTACGGGATCGACTACGCTCAGCGCAACCGCAACTTGCCCTTTATCGGCAAGGTTCGGTTTACCGAGGACTAGATGCACTTTTGTCGGGCAGTTTGAAGCTCAGCTTTGCACGCTAAATTCAAAGATCCGAATAATAATAGACAAGCTAAATTGTGTCCGATTACTCTCCTTATCAACTTAGGGGGATTATCGATGAAGCGGATTGTTGCGACAGCTGGTGTCGTTATGGCGATCGTGGCACTTGCAAGTTCGGGTGCTGCAAAGGACAACAAGGGCAAAGGGCAAGGTGCCAATAAAAACAAGGTAGAGAAATCTATCAAGTCAAACGGCAAAGCTGTTCCGCCCGGTCAAATCAAAAGATATACGCGTGGCCAGAAGTTGCCCGATGATCTGAGTTTCGATTACATTGACGACCTCGGAAACTGGAAGCTTGAGCCGTTGGGACCCGGCCAGCGCTATATCCGGGTAGATGATGAAATTCTCTCGATATCTGATGATACGAAGACAGTTATAGAAGCCGTTGGAATCGTTGGTGATCTGGTCAATTAAGTGGATCGCGTCTAGCAGGTTTTGTGAAGCACGATATCAATCGCACTCAGAAAAATCCCGGTTCCAATCGGAATAAGCGCATCCGGGAAGTCATAGTCCGGGTTGTGCAGTTGCGGATGGTCCTGCCCCGCCCCCAACCAGAACATGGCCGCCTTGGCGCTTTTGCCGAACTGGCCGAAATCTTCGGAAAAACGCTGTGGCTGATCGACCAGCATGCAGGCGACGTCCTGATCGGCAAAGGCCTTTGCCAGAACCGTATCAGCTTCGGGATCATTGACACAGGCATCGAACACCTCGTCATAGCTGATTTCCACCGCCAACCCTTCGACCTTCGCTGTTTCGGCAACCAGGGATTCGGCCTCGGCCATCAGGTGCTCCATCCGCGCGTCCGAAACCGTGCGCAGGGTCACCCATAGTTCGGCCTGCCCCGGTGCGACGCCGACTGTGCGCTCGCCCAGAGTGGCATGGGTGACTGTGGTCAGAGCGTAGTCGTCATCCAATTCACCGCCCGCCCCCAATCCGGCCAATGCCAGCATCAGCCTGGACAAGGCACCTGCCGGCGACAAGCCATCTTGCGGGGCAGCTGCATGTGACGTCTTGCCTGTCAGAACAATTTGCATCCCACGCGAGGCGCAATTCGCGGGACCTACACACAGCTCTACTGCGCCCAGTTCCAGCCCCGGCAAGTTATGCAGAGACAGCACGATGTCAGGCGAAACCTCAGCGAACTGAGGATCGGCCCGGTAAGCAATCGCACCATGTCCGGTTTCTTCGGCGGGTTGGAAAATCAGAACCACGCGGCCAGACTTCGGGCGTTGTTCCTTCAACGCTTCCGCCACCCCGAGAACCATCACCATGTGGCCATCATGGCCGCACAGATGCCCTTTGCCTGCAATCTGAGACGCATAAGCCAGATCCGAGAGTTCCTGAATTGGCAGTCCATCCAGTTCGCATCGAATTCCAACTGTGGGGCCGGGAACGTTGCTTTCGTAAACGGCAGCAACACCGTGCCCGCCAATGCCGCACAGAACCCTGTCTGCACCCGCTTGGCGCAAAAGATCAGCAACCCGCGCTGCGGTATTTTCCTCCTGCCCCGAAAGCTCCGGGTGTTGATGAAACTCGTGGCGCAAGCTGATGAGCTGCGCGATCCGCTCCGGTGTCACGCCTGCTGCAACTTTGCTTGCCGAGCCGCGTGAAGCCGGGCGAAATCGTCACCCGCGTGATACGAAGACCGGGTCAGAGGCGTCGCGGATACCATCAGGAACCCCTTGCCATAGGCCGCCTTTTCGTAAGATGCGAACTCTTCCGGCGTTACGAACCGATCCACTCCGTGATGTTTCGGAGTCGGTTGCAGGTACTGGCCGATGGTCAGGAAATCGATATCCGCCGCGCGCATGTCGTCCATGACCTGACGCACTTGCTGTTCATTTTCACCCAACCCGACCATGATGCCCGATTTGGTGAAGATGGACGGATCAAGCTCTTTCACGCGCTGCAGCAGGCGCAAGGAATGGAAGTATCGCGCACCCGGGCGGACTTCGGGATAGAGGCCCGGAACCGTTTCCAGATTGTGGTTGAACACATCCGGTTTCGCTTCGACCACAATCTCAAGGACATCCTCATCACATTTCAGGAAATCAGGCGTCAGAATCTCGATCGTGGTTTTCGGAGAACGATGACGCACCGCGCGAATGGTCTGCGCAAAATGCTCAGCCCCGCCATCTTGCAGATCATCGCGGTCCACCGAGGTGATCACCACATGGTTCAGGCCGAGTTTTTCAACCGCGTGAGCCACGCGTCCGGGCTCAAACGCGTCAAGATCGTCGGGGCGACCGGTTGCAATATTGCAGAAGGTGCAGCCGCGCGTACAAATCTCGCCCATGATCATCATGGTGGCATGGCCCTGGCTCCAGCACTCTCCTACGTTGGGGCATCCGGCTTCTTCGCAGACCGTCACCAGATTGTTGTCGCGCATGATCCGCCGCGTGTCCGCATAGCCTTTGCCGCCAGGTGCTTTGACCCTGATCCAACTTGGTTTCTTGGGCTGTGCATTGTCCGGACGATGAGCTTTTTCCGGATGGCGCTGTTCGGGGATCTTCAGATCTCGCACGGTCGTTTTCCTGACTTTGGGTCAACTCTTGTCGCTCATAACATAGACAGAAGCGCGGTGTTACACCAGCGGCGCATAGCCGCTATGCGTCGCAACCGCGCAATCGCAGAAAGCCATCATGCGCACATCAGTATTTCCGTATTAAATTGAATAATTAGCGGAATGTTGACCCTATTCGCGATCGCAGCATTTCCTCGATTGAATGCGGTTTAGAACTGTTTTAATTCACACCAAAACCACATGTGAATCACAGGAGTTTGACTATGAAATCCGGCGCAAAACTGCCCGACGTGACCTTTCACACCCGTGTCCGCGACGATTCCATCGAAGGACCAAACCCATTCCGTTGGGAAGACAAGACGACAGCTGACTATTTCGCCGGTAAGCGCGTAATCCTGTTCTCACTGCCAGGCGCGTTCACCCCGACCTGCTCGACTTTCCAGCTTCCCGGTTTTGAAAACGGCTATGCCGATTTCACGGCGATGGGGATCGACGAAATCTACTGCATGTCCGTCAACGACAGCTTCGTGATGAACAAATGGGCGCAGGATCAGGGCTTGAAGAACGTTAAGGTCATCCCCGACGGATCGGCAGAGTTCACCCGGAAAATGGGCATGTTGGTCGACAAGGACAATCTGGGTTTTGGTATGCGCTCATGGCGCTATGCGGCCATCGTCGATGATGGTGTCGTCGAAGCGTGGTTCGAAGAGCCCGGCTTGATGGATAACTGTCCAGAAGACCCTTATGGCGTGTCCTCGCCGGAAAATCTGATGAAACACCTGCGGGCGTCAGCAGAACCCGAAATGGCTTAAGCCTCAAATCCCGAGAAAAGGCCCGAATACACCGGGCCTTTTTTCTGTTCAGCCGATCAACCGGTCTCGTTCCGCCTGATCCTGATAATGTCGTTTCAATCGTTGCAAAGCGATCCGCAGAACAATCTTGCCGGATCGTGCTGACCAACCCATTCGCTTTTCCGCCAGTTCCAGTCCTTCCAGATAGCAACAGCACCGCAACGCGACATCACTCAGCCCTGGCCCCAGATCGGACAAGGCACGTGCAACCCGATCCTTGGCATCAGAAGCTTCCTTGCCCCCATGGCTTTCACTGTCAAAACTGCCTCGACCGCCTGTCGTCAGAAAGCGATCCCAGTTCTGTGGAACCTGAGGGCCGATCTGTGCCAACTCAAAGTCTTCGCGCAAGCGCTCTCCGGCGCTGACAAGGGATTCATCCAAAAACGGCTTTCCGTCACGATCCCTTCTGCGCGCCAACGCTATCAGCGGGCTTTCCGCTGCATTGTATCGAATGCGTTTGGCCCGCTCGGCGGACCCGCCCGAAGGCTTGGCCTGAAAGGAACTCAGAGCTTCGGCAAAACCAAAGTCTGTCCCGGCACGCGCCTTGTTTTCTGCCTTGGCGATCAAATGACTTAGCGCGGTTCGCCCGGCTGTGGAAATCCGATATCGCGAAATACGACCAGGATTGTCGCAGGTTATCCAGTCTTTCAAAGCCAAGGCCTGTGCGATCCTGCACTCTACGACCGCGGTTCTAGTTGCCCCTGCCTCGCCGGTGTCGCGTACGACGACAGCCTTGTCCATTTCCTCGGCCACGGCAAGGACCGAACCCGTCTCGCTCAGGCGGCGCAACACACGCAGCGCCTCGTTTTCAAACTCTTCTTCAGCGGTGTTTTCTGACCCGATTGCCGGGCCGTCGATGCAATCCGAAGGTGAAAAATGCGTCTCTGCAAGCGATTGCAAAGCCGCATCCACCAATGGATCGTCGCGGCGCATTTCGATGCGCCTAATTTGCCTGAGGATCGTCGATGCATGGCATCCGGCTGATCGAGCTATATCGCGGATCGAGCGACCGGTCTCGGTATGAGCAAGGTACCTTTGCACCCCCTCTGGAACCCATGCCGGAATGGTGAAAGCCATGTTGTTTTCCATAATTATTTGCCCTCGTCGACAAAACAAACTGCCACTTTTCGCCCTCGGAATGCGGGTTAACCAATTCTAACTAGAGGTCCATTCGTTACTCGTTCGTTAACCACACAAGGCAAGAACCAGATTTGATTAAAAAAGATAAACAGTCGTGAAACCATCGTTCGGAGGGACTCTGACAAAGGCAACACCCGCTAAGGTTGTGCCACACATGGCCCGTGAAATTTCGAAAAAGGGACACATGACATGCAGGACCTGATGACAATGATCGCTACCCTCCGCCGCCCACGCATGCTGGCGCGTGCTGCCAGTTTCGGGGCGCGGGATTACAATCGGGAGAGGCATCTGCAACGCATTCTGGGATACGGTTCGCTGCCCAGTTCAGGTCAGGCGCTGGTGCGTTTGGTCGAGATGGAAAAAGAGGTAAATGAACAGCGAAAAGAAGACGATGCCGCATACTCACTGGTGCGGCATCTGGATCTGCTTATTGCGTTGTTGGGTGAGGCGCAGCTGTATCAGGCCAGCCGCGCCTCGGTTCTGCAATAATCAGGAAAACGCATCCGGCATGGAGGCCTTTTTCTCGGCGATATAGGCTTCCAGAGCCGCAGCGGTGTCCGGATCCATCTGGGGTTGCTGATAGTTGGCCAGCAAATGTTCAGCCCGAGCTGTGGCCAACGCTCTCGTGTCACGCGCGCCCTCTTCCTGCCAGGTTTCGTATGGTTTGTAATCCAGCACTTCGGATTTCCAGAAGGATTCCTTGAAGTTGGCCTGCGTGTGAGCACAGCCGAGATAGTGCCCACCCGGACCGACCTCGCGGATCGCATCCATGGCCTGAGCGTTTTCGTCATATGAAACGCCTTTGGCCAGCGAATGCAATACTCCCAACTGATCTGCATCCATGACGAACTTCTCGAAGTCGGCAACCAGACCGCCTTCCAGCCAGCCGCAGGAATGCAGCATGAAGTTCACGCCCGACAGAAGGCCCATGTTCAATGAGTTCGCTGTTTCGTATGCTGCCTGCGCGTCCGGCAATTTCGATCCGCAGAACGAACCAGCCGACCGGTACGGAAGGTTCAGACGACGTGCCAGCTGGCCGGCACCATAAGTGATATGCGCAGCTTCGGGAGTGCCGAAGGTCGGCGCGCCCGAGTTCATATCGATCGATGTCACGAATGCACCGAAGATCGCGGGGGCACCCGGACGGATGATCTGGCTGTAGGCAACGCCGGCCATGACCTCGGCCAGAACCTGCGTCAAAGTACCGGCCACCGAGACCGGCGCCATCGCTCCGCCCACGATAAAGGGTGAGATGATGCAGGCCTGATTATTGCGCGCATAAACTTCCAACGAGCCCATCATCACGTCGTCGAATGTCAACGGCGAGTTGATGTTGGTCAGCGAGGTCATCACGGTGTTTTCCTGCACGAACTCCTTACCGAACAGGATTTCGCACATTTCAACCGAATCCTGTGCCCGGCTGGGATCGGTCACAGAGCCCATGAAAGGCTTGTCCGACAGGGTCATATGCGCCTTCAGCATGTCCAGATGGCGCTTGTTCACCGGAATGTCGGTCGGCTCACATACCGTACCGCCCGAGTGGTGCAACCACTTGGACATATAGGCAAGTTTCACGAACTTGTTGAAATCGTCCATGGTTGCATAGCGGCGCCCACCCTGTGCATCACGCACGAATGGAGGACCGTAAACCGGGGCTAGAACCATGTTACGGCCACCGATCACAACCGATTTCTCGGGGTTGCGGGCGTGCTGGGTAAACTGGCTGGGGGCTGTCTTGATCAGCTCACGGGCCAGACCACGCGGGATGCGCACACGCTCACCGTCAATATCTGCGCCTGCGTCACGCCAACGTTCCAGCGCGGCCGGGTTGTCGACGAAGTTGACGCCGATTTCTTCCAACACGGTTTCAGCGTTGTTTTCGATAATCTCGAGCGCCTCTTCGTTGAGAATCTCGAAATTCGGAATGTTACGTTCGATGTATTTCGCAGTCTCGATACGAACTGCGGTACGCTCGGCACGGCGGGCAGCGCCACCGCCACCTCTCGCCCTGCGCCGGGTGTTTGCCTCTGCCATGAGAAAATCCCGTCTGGTTGGTTAGATTGAGCGTTTTGATACAGGTTTGCCAGAACCCAAGCATAGGGATTGCGGCGCTCTGGGGGGAAAAGCGACATTGCCGCCCCCCAACAAAGCCACCATTTAGTCGGGATCAGCCCCCAACGCTTTTTCCATAGTGAGACCGTTGCCCGCCTGAGCCGTCACTTTCCAACCCATGTGCAGATACATGGCAATCGTGCCCTTCATCATCTTATGGGTTCGCAACCTCAGCTTGGATAGTTTGCGCAACCTTGCTTCTTCTTCGGCAAACTGCATTAATCGCCGCGCGACTCCCTGCCCTTGGGCTTCAGGCGAAACCGCTAGGTTGAACACCATGATTGCGTCGTCGATGCGATCAAAAACGATGGCCCCGACTATACCGCCGGATATTGCAAGCACGACGTGGTGGGTCTTGATGTCAACCGCGGTTCCGGCAGTGACGTCCGGCAGGTCCTCGATCAGGCTTGTTGCATCTGCATAGGCACTTTCCAGGCACCGCGTTACCTCATCTGCATCCGCCACATCAGCAGTTCTGAATGTGATCTTCGACATAGCACCTGATCTTTCCGCCGGTTTGACTCAGCTTTTGTATCAAATGATGCCATACCGCTTGCACATGCAAGGCTTGCAACTTATGAGCCGGTTATGACCCAGACATCCCACGACCGCCTTCTGATCATCGACTTCGGCAGCCAGGTTACGCAGCTTATCGCCCGCCGCCTGCGCGAGTTGAATGTCTATTGTGAAATTCACCCTTACCAGAATGTCACGATGGAATTCGTGCGGGAAATGGCGCCGCGCGCCGTGATTTTCTCGGGCGGTCCGGACAGCGTGACGCGCGAGGGCTCGCCCCGTGCTCCGCAAGAGATTTTTGATTATGGAGTTCCGATCCTGGGCATCTGCTATGGCCAGCAGGTGATGATGCATCAGCTTGGCGGCAAAGTCGAAAGCGGCCATGGCACAGCCGAGTTTGGTCGGGCCTTTGTTACGTCGAAAGACAAACTGGATATCCTGGAGGGCTGGTTCGCGGACGGCGATGAACAAGTCTGGATGAGCCACGGCGACCATGTCAGTGAAATCGCACCGGGGTTTGAGGTATTTGGAACCTCGCCCAACGCACCTTATGCGATCACGGCTGATCCATCGCGGCACTTCTATGCCGTGCAGTTTCACCCCGAGGTACACCATACGCCCAAGGGCGCGAAACTGTATGAAAACTTCGTTAAGCTGGCCGGGTTCAAGGGTGACTGGACCATGGGCGCTTATCGCGAAGACATGATCCGCAAGATCCGCGAACAAGTCGGAGACAAGAAGGTCATTTGCGGATTGTCCGGCGGCGTCGACAGCTCGGTTGCCGCGATCCTTATTCACGAAGCAATCGGGGATCAACTGACCTGCGTGTTCGTCGATCACGGGCTGCTGCGCAAGAATGAGGCCGAAGAAGTCGTCGGCATGTTCCGCGACAACTACAACATTCAGTTGATCCACGCAGACGAATCCGAGCTGTTTCTTGGGGAATTGGAAGGTCAGAACGACCCCGAGACCAAGCGCAAGATCATCGGAAAACTGTTCATCGACGTGTTCCAGAAGCACGCCGATACCATCGACGGCGCCGAATTCCTGGCTCAGGGCACTCTCTATCCCGATGTGATCGAATCAGTGTCGTTCTCGGGCGGGCCTTCTGTAACGATCAAGTCCCATCACAACGTGGGCGGCCTGCCGGAAAAGATGGGCCTGAAACTGGTCGAACCACTGCGTGAATTGTTCAAGGACGAAGTCCGCGCACTGGGCCGAGAACTTGGTCTGCCGCAGAGCTTCATCGGGCGCCACCCCTTCCCCGGACCGGGTCTGGCCATTCGCTGCCCCGGCGAGATCACCCGCGAAAAACTGGAAATCCTGCGCGAGGCTGACGCAATTTACATCGATCAGATCCGCAAGCACGGGCTCTATGATGACATCTGGCAGGCTTTTGTTGCCATCCTTCCCGTCCGCACAGTGGGCGTGATGGGCGATGGCCGCACCTATGATTACGCCTGTGCGTTGCGGGCCGTGACTTCGGTCGATGGAATGACGGCGGACTATTACCCGTTCAGCCACGAGTTCCTTGGCGAAACGGCGACCCGGATCATCAACGAGGTCAAGGGTATCAACCGATGCACATATGACATCACCTCGAAACCGCCCGGGACCATCGAGTGGGAATGATCCGGCAAAACAACACCGCGTTCGACGCCAAAAACGACCCTATCCGAGGAATTCCTTCCAAGCCGTGTTTGAAAAAGTTGGACGCGACCTTGAACCTGACGCTTCATAAGCGTTTCAATGATTCAACGAATTCAATCTTTTTGATCGCGTAGCGAAGGCCCCGACACCGGGGCCGTGACCGCGCGACCAGGTCGGGGTGTGGCACGTGAATCAGACACAAAAAGACACGTTCAAGGCCGCCTTGTGGATGACTGGAGCCATTGCGTCCTTCTCCTCGATGGCGGTTGCTGGTCGCGAACTGAGCGTCGTGCACGACACGTTCGAGATCATGATGTACCGAAGCCTGGTAGGGTTTGTTGTTGTCGCCCTCGTACTGACTGCCACAGGCGGTTGGGTTCAGGTTTCCACGCAACGCTTGGGTTTGCACGCCCTGCGAAACACCCTGCATTTCACAGGGCAGAATCTTTGGTTCTATGCGGTCGCTGTTGCGCCTTTGGCGCAGGTGTTCGCATTGGAATTCACCCAGCCGCTTTGGGTGATTCTGCTGTCGCCACTTCTTTTGAACGAACGCCTTACTGCGCTTAAGATGACGGCAGCGCTTATTGGTTTTGCCGGCGTTCTGATTGTTACGCGCCCTGGTATGGCGCCCTTGAGCCCCGGCCTTGTGACCGCAGCTGCGTCTGCGATTTTCTTCGCATTTACAACGATTTCGACCAAAAAACTCACACGTTTTGCCAGTATCGGCTGCATCGTTTTCTGGCTTACGACCATGCAGGCCGTTCTTGGGGCCATCGCTGCAGGTTTTGATGGACAGATTTCCTTGCCCACAGCGCAAAGCGCACCCTTTTTGATTCTGGTTGGGCTGGCCGGTCTGTTGGCCCATTTCTGCATAACCAACGCTCTTGCCATCGCCCCGGCGACAGTTGTGATCCCATTTGATTTTGCAAGGCTTCCTACGATCGCAGTGGTCGGAATGATCCTTTACCACGAACCCATCGACCATTGGGTCCTGATAGGTGCCGCAGTCATCTTTTCCGGTATTTTCCTGAATATCTGGTCCGAAAGTCGTAACAGTTTAGCAACAGTTGAAAACACTAGTCGCAATACGTAACGCACCGTCACCAGTTGACCTTAAAGTAACCAAAAAGAGAGTATCGCTCATCATACACGGGATAGGCGTTCGTCACACTCAGCTAAACGCCATTGAAACCCGCGGGAGATTGTTAGGGAGGACAGAATGAAAAAAACACTACTCGCGACCTGCGCTTTGTGTGCTGGAGCGACGGCAGGATACGCAGGCGGACTGGACCGCAGTGGTCAGGGCGTAAACCTGATCTTCGAAGAAGGATCAGTGGTTCAGTTTCGGTTGGGATACACCAACCCCAGCGTAACGGGCACCATGCCAGCTTTGGCTGGACCAAACATTGGGCAACCGGTCGATTCCGGTGAGGTCGCGAACGACTTTTTCACACCGCATCTGGGCTACAAAACGTCACTGACTGAAAAACTCGATTTCGCGATCATGTATGATCAGCCCTTTGGTGCCGATATCCAGTACGCAGCAGCCTTTCCGCTATCGATCAACCCGACTAATCCGTCAGACCCCCGCGTCTTGCAGGCAACCGCTGACACAGACGCGATTACAGCTTTGCTGAGGTACAAATTCGACGGTGGCTTCAGTGCGATTGGTGGTGTTCGCGCACAGCGTGTTACGGCTAATATTACCGTACCGCTTGCTGCCGGGTATAACGTTGATACCGACGCGGACGTTGCATTTGGGTACGTTGTTGGTGTGGCTTGGGAAAAACCTGAGATCGCTGCCAGAGTTGCGCTTACCTATAACTCGAAGATTTCACACGATCTTTCTCAGACAGAATCCAGTGCTTTGACTGGGGGTTTGCCCGTTAACTCTTCGAGTGAAATTGAAACACCCCAGTCGATCAATCTTGACTTTCAAACAGGTGTAGCACCAAAGACGCTTCTGTTCGGTTCAATCCGCTGGGTTGACTGGCCACAGCTCGTCTACAACCCGCCAAACTACCCACCCACCAGCAACCTTGTTGACTACGCTGATTCTACCTTCACGTATTCGTTGGGCATGGGGTACCAGTTCTCGGAAGAGTTCAGTGGCGCTGTGACGTTGGGCTACGAGACTTCCCAGGGCACTCCTGTATCAAACCTCGGCCCGACCGACGGGTTCTGGAGCATTGGTCTGGGCGGAACGTACTCGCTGGAGAATGCGAAGATTTCCGGCGGTGTTCGCTACACCGACATCGGTGATGCGACATCTAATGGCGCTGGCCCGAATGCACGCGGAACGTTCACTGGCAACAGCGCCTGGAGCGTAGGCTTCCAGATTACATACGCGCTGAACTAATCCAAAGATGATTATCCTCAAGGCTCCGCTGTTTCAGCGGAGCCTTTTTTTTGCGCAGGTTTCGGGTCGCGGTTCCGTCTGCTGAATGCGAGTGTACGGCCATGAACACGCAAAAACACCTTTCTCAGCGCGCCTGGGCCGAACTCATTTTTCTGGCTGTCATTTGGGGCGCATCCTTTGTGGCCATTCGGATCGCCCTGGATTCCATTCCCGTTATGACATCGGTTTTGCACCGCACGTTCTGGGCGATGCTGGTGCTTTGGCTGGTAGCTTGGGCCAAGGGACTTTCCCTGCCCCGCTCACCCCGCATCTGGGGTGCATTCCTGATCATGGGGTTGCTGAACAATGTCATCCCATTCAGCTTGATGGCATGGGGTCAGCTTTACATCGACTCTGGCCTGACCGCTATTCTGAACGCGACCACGGCCATCTTTGGTGTTCTCGTTGCGGCGCTGTTTTTCAAAGATGAGCGTTTGACACAAGCCCGGGTGATCGGCGTTTTTCTAGGTTTTCTCGGTGTCTCAATCATCATCGGAATTCAGACCTTCACGTCTTTCAGCTTGCAAAACACAGCCCAGCTTGCCGTGTTGGCCGGAACGCTCTCGTATGCTTTTGCCGCGGCTTGGGCGCGGTATCATCTGTCTGACCTTCACCCCGTCGTCGCGGCCGCTGGAATGCTGACCGGCTCGACCCTACTAATCCTGCCCCTGACGCTCATGACGGACGGGGTGCCAACGCTTGCTCTGCCCGCGGTCACCTGGGCTGCGATTGGGTATTACGCCATTGTGGCAACAGCGGGGGCATACCTTTTGTATTATCGAGTCCTGGCGATGGCGGGCAGCGGCAACCTGATGCTGGTGACGCTTGTTATCCCTCCTGTCGCCATCGTGCTTGGCGCGATTCTGCGAAACGAAGCGCTGCCGTCGAATGCCTATTTCGGCTTTGTTATCCTTGCCATGGGTCTTCTGGTATTGAACCGAGCTGGCCGCCACGATTGACGCCGTGCTCTGCCCGATTTAGCAAAGGCAAAAAGGGACAGCACAAGATGATCTATAACACAGCCAAAGACTGGCGCACGGCACGCCGCAAGAAGGTGCTGTTCTTTGGCATGTCCGGTCTGGGTAAGACCTATGTCTCGAACATTCTTCGCGGCTCAGGGAACTGGTTTCACTACTCGATCGACTATCGCATCGGCACCCGGTACATGGGCGAATACATTACCGACAACGCAAAGGCCGAGGCGATGAAAGTCCCGTTCTTGCGTGACCTGCTACTGTCGGATTCAATTTATATCGGCTCCAATATCTCGTTCGCAAACCTGACTCCGGTCGCAGCCTATCTGGGCAAACCGGGCAACCCTGCCCTTGGCGGATTGGAAATGCCGGAATACCGACGCAGGCAAGAACAGTTTCGACTGGCCGAAATACACGCTCTGCTGGATACCGAGTATTTCATCGACCGCGCCGAGCGTCTGTACAAATACCCCCATTTCATCTGCGACACCGGCGGATCGATCTGCGAGTGGGTGGACCCCGAAGATCCGAACGACCGGGTACTGTCCGAGCTTTCGCAACACACCCTGATGATCTGGCTGAAGGGGGATGAGGAACACACGGCAGAGCTTGTACGTCGTTTTGACAAAGCCCCTAAGCCCATGTCCTATCAGGCCGAATTCCTGACCAGAGCCTGGACAGACTATCTGGAACAACACGGATGTTCGGAAACCGATATGAATCCCGATGATTTCGTCCGTTGGACCTATGCGCAGGCCTTGGCGCACCGTCAGCCGCGCTACGAAGCCATGGCGAATAACTGGGGCGTGACGATTGCAGCCAATGACATCGGCAAAATCCGCGACGCCGCCGATTTCGATGAGTTGATCGAACACACCCTTGAGACCAGGCACAAAAACGCCTAACTACCAGTTTTCACTAATCCCTTAGAAGCCTGACATATGCCCATCAAAATCCCTTCAGATCTGCCTGCTTTTGACGTCCTGACCAAAGAGGGCGTCATGGTCATGGACGAAGATCAGGCAATGCGTCAGGACATCCGCCCACTGCGCATCGGCTTGCTGAACCTGATGCCCAAGAAAATCCAGACCGAAAACCAGTTCGCGCGTCTGATCGGGGCAACTCCATTGCAGATCGATCTGTCTTTGATCCGCATGACTGAACACCGGACCAAAACCACCGCCGCCGAGCATATGTCCGAGTTCTATCGTCCCTTTCAGGAGATCAAAGATCAGAAGTTCGACGGTCTGATCATTACCGGCGCCCCGATCGAACATCTGGAATTTTGTGATGTCACCTATTGGGATGAAATCAGCGAGATCTTCGACTGGACTCAAACCAACGTGCATTCCACCTTTGGTGTGTGTTGGGGCGGGATGGCGATGATCAACCATTTTCACGGTGTCAAAAAGCACATGCTGGACGCAAAAGCCTTTGGTTGTTTCCGGCATCGCAACCTGGATCTGGCGTCTCCGTTCTTGCGCGGTTTCTCGGATGACTGCGTCATTCCGGTCAGCCGATGGACGGAAATGAAACAGGATGAAATCGATCGCGCACCCGGGCTGAGAACCCTGTTGGGCAGCGACGATGTCGGCCCCTGTCTGGTCGAAGATCCCGGCCATCGCGCGTTGTATATCTTTAATCACTTCGAATATGACAGTGACACGCTGAAACAGGAATATGATCGGGACGTCAGCAACGGCACGCCTATCAACGTACCTATCAACTACTATCCCGACGATGATCCATCCAACACGCCGCAGAACCGGTGGCGCAGTCATGCACATCTGCTGTACGGCAACTGGATCAACGAAATCTATCAATCCACGCCTTTCAACATGACAAAAATTGGCCACTAAAGTCCTGATATTCCTTGGCCTGGCCGTTCTGGGCCTTGTCATACTGACAACCTGGCGCAGCGCCCGGAACGAAGCGCTGGCCGAGGCGGCTTACCCACCCGAAGGTCAGATTCTGGATGTAGGCGGCCTCGCCGTGCACGCCGTGGTCATGGGGGACGGTCCTGATGTCGTTCTGATCCATGGTTCCAGCGGGAACACGCGCGATATGACCTTTGCGCTGGCCCCTATTCTGGCCAAGTCATACCGCGTGATCGTTTTTGACCGACCGGGGTTGGGCTATTCCGAAAGCTTCAATCCGAATGGTGAAACCCTCATTGAACAGGCGGATATCCTGCAACAGGCGGCGGCTCAGCTTGGGGCGGAAAAGCCCATCGTGGCCGGGCAGAGCTATGGCGGATCTGTCTCGCTGGCCTGGGCCGTGACCCGACCCGAGAATATCTCGGCTCTGGTTCTGATAGCTCCGGCCGCTATCCCGTGGGAAACGCCTTTGGATGGGTTCAACCGGCTTGCGTCAACCACGTCGGGCAATGCGCTGGCCTTGCCCCTGATCAGCTCTTTCGTGCCCGAATGGTACGTAACACAGGCGTTGGACAAGGTGTTTGCACCGCAAACGGCGCCGGAAGGCTATGCCGAGCACTTTGGGCCAGGGCTGACGATCCGGCGCGGCTCGATGCATGCAAATGCCAAGCAACGCGCCAACCTGCTGGACGAAGTCACCCGCCTGCAACCCAGATATGGCGAGATTTCCGTACCGACCGAAATCATTCACGGAACGGCCGACGATACCGTTGGTCTAGAATGGCATTCTGAACGTCTGATCGAACAAATCCCCGGGGCCGAGTTGATCGAGTTACCGGGTGTCGGTCATATGCCACAGGTGGTCGCAGCACCCGAAGTTGCCGCCGCGATAGATCGCGCGGCGCAGCGAGCGGGTTTGCGTTAACCCAAGCTCTAATCCATAGTCAGATATGGATTTTATCGCGAGGTGACATATGGCCCGGTCAGGAAAAGGCTCCATCGAGAAGTATTTTCGGAAAGACGCGCCCAAATCTGTACGGGAAGAGATTCAAAACGCGAAAAAGGGCGATATTCTGAACCCGACCTACCCGTATTCTGAAAAAATGAAGTCCAAGGATTATGATGAGCAGATGGACCTGCTCCAGATTGAATTGGTCAAAATGCAATCCTGGGTCAAGGAAACCGATCAACGGGTAGCCATCATTTTCGAAGGCCGCGATGCCGCGGGCAAAGGTGGCACCATCAAGCGGTTTCGTGAAAACCTGAACCCCCGCGGCGCGCGCAACGTTGCGCTGGCCAAACCATCAGACGCCGAACGCAGCCAGTGGTATTTCCAGCGCTACATCCTGCATCTGCCCGCCGCCGGAGAGATCGTGTTCTTTGATCGCAGTTGGTACAATCGAGGCGTCGTCGAGAATGTCTTTGGCTTCTGTTCACAGGAGCAGCGTGAGCGGTTCTTCCGACAGGTCCTGCCGCTTGAAACCGGTCTGGTGAATGACGGCATCCATTTTTCTAAATTCTGGCTTAATGTCGGGCGTGCAGAACAGCTGAACCGTTTTCTGGCGCGCGAAAACGACCCTTTGAAGCAATGGAAGCTCAGCGCGATCGACGTGGCAGGGCTGAACAAATGGGACGAATACACGCAGTCGATCTCGGAAACCCTGACCCGATCGCATTCTGATGCCTGCCCGTGGACAATTGTCCGTTCTGACGACAAAAAACGTGCGCGCCTTGCGGCCATCCGAACGGTTCTGCATGCCTTGGACTATGAAGAGAAGGACAAGAAGAGTATCGGCGAGGTTGATGCCCGTATCTGCGGTGGCCCGGACGTGTGGGAGGCATAAATTGTCGCTCTGCCCTGCCCTGTCGATGCCTTCACGATCATGTATTGGACGACAATGCATCGGTGGTCTATGTCCTTGTCTTCCAACACCCAATCAATGCAACTGAGGCCGGGATGACGAAACGCGGTTATCACCACGGAAACCTGAAGCAAGCCCTGATCGAGGCAGCCTTGTCCCTGATCGAAGACAAGGGCCCGACCGGTTTCACGCTGTCCGAGGCCGCAAAAACTGCCGGTGTCACGCCTGCCGCCGTCTATCGTCATTTTCAAGGGCGCGAGGACCTGATTGCCGAAGCCGCAAGGCAGGGGTTTGAGATGTTCGCAGACTTGATGCAATACGCCTACGACGAAGGACAGCCTTCATCCCTTGCGGCTTTTGAAGCAACGGGGCGTGCTTATCTGGCCTTTGCACGCAAGAATCCCGGGCATTACATCGCCATGTTCGAAAGTGGAATATCCCTGAACCGCACGCCTGAATTGTCCCTGGCAGCCAATCGGGCGAAGTCTGTTCTTGAGCAAGCGGCCGCTGACCTGTCCCAGCATATTCCACCGGAAAAGCGCCCGCCTGCCTCGATGTTCAGCGCGCATATCTGGGCGATGAGCCACGGGGTCGTCGAGCTGTATGCCCGAAATACCGGCGCAACTTCGCCTTTCCCCCCCGAGGACTTGTTGGAAAGCGGTATCGGTATTTATCTGCGCGGTTTGGGTCTGATCCCTCAGGACGAATGACGCCAGTCAGAATGAACGACTGCTCTGCGGCATACTCAAACCTGATGTCACATTGATCAGATCCATCTCACCCATCCCCTTGATATCAACGCACCCCAGATCCGAGACCTGAAACTCGTCGATCAGAGCATATTTCATCTCTTCCGGGGCCACGATATTCATGGGGTTGGCAAAGACCTGCAACCGGGATGCGATGTTCACGGCAGGGCCAAACACGTCATAGACATATTTCTGAATGCCCACGACCGATCCTACAGCCGCACCCATACCCAATCCGATCCGGGCCTGCCACTTATGCGGATGGCTTTCGTTGCGGCGCTCGAGATAGCGGAGAAACCTTACCGCGCAATGCGCCACTGCGGTCGCATGATCCGGTGTGGGATCGGGCATGCCCGACACGGCCAGATAGGCATCGCCAATCGTCTTGATCCGCTCACACCCGAATTGTTCGACGATCCGGTCAAATGCCGTGAAGATGTCGTTCAACTCACTCAAGGTCACTGTCGGGTCGGTCTTGGCCGCGAAATCCGTGAACCCGACAAAATCCAGCATCACCACCGAAACCTGCTGATACAGCTGCGGTGTGACAACGCCAAACGTCTTGAACTCTTCATACACCGCTCGCGGCATCAGGTTCAGCAACAGGCGTTCCACCCTCTCCTTTTCGCGCTCAAGCTCTCGGGTATTTCGCTCGACCATGGTGGAATAGCTGTCAATCATGCTTTCCAACTCCCGAATGCGGGTGATGTTCTGACATTCAACAATCAGCACCTGTTCGGACAACCCGCTGGCCAGCGAGACTGTGACCGCAAAAATCAGTGTCCTTCGCTTTGGTTTGATCTGCAATTCGACCGAGTACCGAAGGCCAGATTGCTTCACATCCTCCAGTTCCTTCGGGTCGAGATCAGAAAGAACGTCGCTTAGGGTACTGCCATTGTCAGGTGTACCGAACCATTCCCTGAAGGGCCCGTTGTGAAACACGAACTGCAGGTCGGATGCACGTACTACGGCGACGCCCACTCCGATCGCGCGCAGCAATTGTTCGTTTATAGCAAGAATGCTCATGCCGCATTCCGGGCGACGATGATCGAACGCTTTCCTTCGATCGCCTTCAGCGCAGTTTTGACGTCGCCGTCCGACATACCATGCTGACTCAGCGCGTCGCCAAAGAGCTCGGCCATGACGTCGAATTCATTGTGTGATATGTTCAAATGCCGATGAACCACTTCGATCCTGTCATCACTGAAAGATGCCGGCCCGCCAATCAAGGACGAAACGAACTTGGTTTGATGGTCGATCAAACGCGGCATATCAATGTCTTCGAAATGGTGGCCGATCTCATCCGAGTCCAACGCCATTTCATAGAAAGTCATCACGACTCGGCTGATCGTTTTGAAGCCGCCATATTTTTCATAAAGTGTCTGTGCCACACGTATACCCGCGCGTTACCAATCAATAACCCCACAACTCTATATCAAATCGATTTTTTTGTTAACGCTTATGATTTTCTAACAGGGAACGATCAAAAACCGTCTTGTTGTACTGGAAAAACCACCAAAGCTTCGCTGGTGCCGAACCTGTTCCACCACAAACGTACCGTTTCTGGCCTGACCTCGATCCGACGTTCAAGCGGCATTAGCTATTTTTTGAATGTGAAAACGGGAAAGAAATGAATTGCACACCACCAACGGGAATATCTCTTGGCTAATCCTGAAGTGCTCCAATGGACTGGTCTGGGTGAACCTTGGACGCAAGCCAGCCCACCCCTCCGGAAGACATTTTCGCCTGATAAGCCCCCGGAACCTGTCGCTCAAAGAGAATTGTGTTCCAATACAGCGTGTCCTCATGTTCACATGAAGAAAATTAGGCACAACCATCGAAAGGACCGAAAGTGCAGGAACATGGATATGCGTCTGGGCGCCTAAATCTACCTTTCGTCGGAATATCGACCTTCGGAAAATCTCCATACATCGAAAACTGGGACAGAATTGATGCCGATGTTTGCGTCCTCGGCGCGCCCTTCGACTTTGGCACGCAGTGGCGCCCGGGTGCTCGGTTTGGTCCCCGGGCCGTTCGAGATGCATCGACCCTTTTCAGTTTCGGCCATGCTGGCGCCTATGATCATGAGGATGACGCGACCTATCTGGACAACTCGGTTCGGATCGTCGACCTGGGGGACGCGGATATTGTCCACACCAAGACCGAGACCAGCCACAAGAACATAGCCTTTGGTGTGCGAAAGATTCTAGAGGCCGGAGCCCTTCCGCTGGTGATTGGCGGTGATCACTCGGTCAACATCCCCTGCATTTCTGCATTCGAAAGCAACTGCGCTGAAAACGGCCCAATACATGTCGTTCAAATCGATGCGCATTTGGACTTTGTCGATGAACGTCATGGCGTTACCAACGGGCACGGAAACCCCATGCGCCGCGCGATCGAGAAGGTCTATGTTTCAGGGATGACCCAGTTGGGTATTCGAAACGTTTCGTCCACGTCCAAGGAAGGGTATGACGACGCGCGTGCGCGCGGATCGGATATCCTGTCGGTACGGCAGGTTCGCAGACTTGGAACAGAGGCTGTTCTTGACCGCATACCCGCGGGAAAACGGTACTACGTGACTATTGATATCGATGCATTTTGTCCATCGATCGCACCAGGGACCGGAACTCCAAGCCACGGAGGGTTTCTGTACTATGACGTTCTGGAGATCCTTCAGGGGCTCGCGAAAAGAGGTGACGTGGTCGGCATCGATCTTGTCGAAGTGGCCCCTGCCTACGATCCCACTGAAAGCACTCAGATACTGGCAGCGCAGCTTCTGCTGAATTTTCTGGGCTTCATATTTCACGAACGCGCTCTACACACGTAAAATAGCGGGTGGAGCCGAGGCTCCACCCCAAAGCATCAGGCGCCGATAATGTTGTGACCCGGCCCGTAGGGGAATCCGGTGATGTTTTCGGCTCCGTCTTCACCCACTACCAGAATATCATGCTCTCTGTAGCCGCCCGCACCGGGCTGGCCTTCAGGGATCCACAGCATCGGCTCGATCGAGACCACCATGCCGGGTTCCAGCGCGGTGTCGATGTCTTCGCGGAGCTCCAGACCGGCTTCGCGACCATAGTAATGGCTAAGAACACCAAACGAGTGGCCATAGCCGAAGGACCGGTATTGCAGCAGGCCTTCGTCGGCAAAGAACCGGTTGATCTCGGCTGTGATACCGGAACAGGTGGCACCGGGTTTGATCAGGCTGAGGCCAAGTTCATGCGCGGCCACATTGGCCTTCCACAGCCGCAGGCTGTCGGCATCCGGCTCGCCCAGAAACAGGGTCCGTTCCAAGGCGGTATAATAGCCCGAGATCATCGGAAAGGTGTTCAGTGACAGGATATCGCCTTTTTGTAGTGCGCGTTTGGTGACCGGGTTATGCGCGCCGTCGGTGTTCAAACCCGATTGGAACCAAACCCAGGTGTCGCGATATTCGGCATCAGGATAGGCACGCGCGATTTCCACTTCCATCGCGTCTCGGCCGGCCATTGCAACCTCGATCTCGGTTGCGCCTTCGCGGATTGCGGCATGGATCGCAGCACCACCCACGTCGGCAGTACGGGCACCGCCCTTGATCAATTCGATTTCTTCAGCGGATTTGATCATCCGCGCGGCCATGGTGTCCGTCGCGATGTCAACCAATTCAGGCTCGCCAAGCATGCTCAGCGCTGTGTCGCGCGCCGCCAGCGTCATGTGGTCGCCTTCGATACCGATCCGTTTTGCATTGCCGATCAGGCTCGCAACTGCACGCCAGTAGTTGTCGCGCTTCCAGTCGGTATAAATCACGTTGTCTTCAACCGACCGGCGCCAAGGTTGTCCGGCATCAATATTGGCGGACACGGTGGTGCAGCTGTCCTGGGTCACAACGCAGCCATAGGGGCGCCCGAACGCACAGTACAGAAAGCCTGAGTAATAGGCGATATTCTGCATCGACGTCAGCAGCACCACTGGGATATCCCTCCTGGCCATGATCGCGCGAAGCTTGCCAAGACGGCGGTCATACTCGGCTTTGCTGAACTGCAACGGGGCCTTGTCACCATTGTGGCACGTGAAGAACTCGGGGCGGTTTGAAATGTCAGTCATCTCTGGTCTCTCATCTTTGCCGGGCATGCAACTCCCGGCCACTTGTCCCGGCGTTCAGGACAGGCGGTCTCGGGGTCCGAGAGCCGATCACCTCCGTAGTCGCCGCGACGCCATCGCAGCGGAGATGAACAGGTGAATCGTTAGATCAGACGGTTTGCTGCGTCAAGCGGGCGAAAGACCCCGCAAACGTTCAGACCGACGCCGCAACAGTTCGACCGTAGTCAGCAAAGCAATAGACAGAACCACAAGGATTGTCGCAACCGCAAGAATGGTTGGACTGATCTGTTCCCGCAGGCCGGTGAACATCTGCCACGGCAACGTCTTTTGGCTGGCGGAGCCTACAAACAGCACCACAACCACTTCGTCGAATGATGTGATAAAGGCAAAGAGACCGCCAGATATGACGCCCGGCAGGATCAACGGCATCTGAATCTTGAAGAAGGTTCGCACGGGTCCAGCACCCATATTGGCTGCCGCCCGGGTCAGAGACCGATCAAAACCGACCAGAGTCGCGGTCACGGTGATGATCACAAACGGAATACCCAGAACGGCGTGGGCCAGAATAACTTTCAGATAGCCCACGAAATTCTTGTTCATGCCCAACGTACCTTCGAGGAAGCGCCCGATATCACTGTAGAAAAAGAACATGCCCGTCGCCGAGATGATCAGCGGGACAATCATCGGAGATATCAGAATTCCCATAATCGCACGGCGCCCGGGAACGTGAGACTGGCTGAGTCCAATGGCAGCCAGTGTTCCCAACGTTACCGAAATAACCGTCGCGATCGGCGCAATGATGAGCGAATTCTTGAAGCTGCGCTGCCATTCGTTGTTGGTGAAGAAGTCTCGGTAGTGCTTAAGGGAATAGCCTTCCGGGTCCAGCCGCAGCATCTCGGGGGTGAATGTAAAGAAATCCTCTGCGTTGAAAGACAGCGGCAACACCACAAGGATCGGTGTGATCAGGAACACGAAGATCGCACCACAGATCACGCGAAACAGATAGTGATAAAAAACCTGTTGTGCCGTGAGGTATGGCAGCAGCTTGCGCCGATACCGCCCCTCGTACAACCAGAAGATAAACCAGGCGAAAAACCAGCCGCCGAGCAATCCCAATACTCCGCCCATCAGCCCGGCCACTATGAAACCAACGACACCGAACCCGATGATGTTGATCCAGCGTGCGAGGTTTTCGTTCTTCACGAGATTTATGTAGACCCAAGCCAGCCCCGCGATCAGGACAGCTCCACCCAAGATACCCAGAAGGACCGAACCATTTCCGGCCCCGACAAAAATACCGGCAAAAGCCCCTGCGAGTGCGACACTGGGCAAAACCATGGACATGGGTTTGCGGGATATCGGTGTCAGTGCGGCCATCTTGATTATCCCAACTTCACGTTATCGATGCCCACGATCTTGTCGTAGACCCAGTAGAGCAGCAGCACGACCGCCAGAAGGATCGTACCCAAGGCCGCAGCCAGCCCCCAGTTCAGTGAGGACGAGATGTGATAGGCGATCCGGTTCGAAATAAAGACACCCTTGGTGCCGCCCACGATCTCGGGCGTGATGTAGTAACCGATTGCCAGAATGAACACGAGGATCGAACCGGCCCCGATCCCGGGCACGGATTGCGGGAAGTAGATACGCCAGAATGTCGTCCAGTTCGTCGCTCCCATGGATTTGGCAGCGCGCGTATAAGACGGCGGTATGGTCTGCATCACCGAATACATCGGCAAGATCATGAACGGCAGAAGGATATGCGTCATCGCGATGATGGTGCCGATCTGGTTGTTAATTATAATCAGCCGAGCGTCATCAGCGACCAGCCCCAGCCAAACGAGGGTATCGTTAATAACCCCCTGTTGTTGCAACATGACCTTCCACGCGGACGTTCGCACCAGAAGAGACGTCCAGAAGGGCAAAAGAACCAGTATCATCAACAGGTTCGACACCCGCATCGGAAGTGTCGCCAATAGGTAACTGACAGGGTATGCGAGCAGGATACAAGCGCCCGTTATCACGAGCGACATGAACAGAGTACGCCCGAAAAGCTTGATGAGGATCCGCTTGTCTTCGGGTTGGGCCTGCGCGCCTTCCGGGGTTCTGCGCATATCGACGGCGTTCAGGAAGTAGCCATTGGTGATCGCCGGTGAATGGGTCTTGATCACGCGCCAGGTTTGCGGATCTCCCCAGCCCTCATGGATCTCGATCAGTTTTTCCTTGAAAGGCGCATCTGCTTCAGGATCCAGTTTTTTGATCTGACGCCCGGATTTGCGGAACATCGAAGACATGCCAGTCTCTTCGTAGTTCAAACGCGATCCGAGTCTCGTGTGCTGTTTGTTTTCAATCGCAACAATCATGTCGCGGACAAAGGCGTCGTATACATCCTCTCCCGGCAACTCTCCCGACTGCTCGTCCCAATTGTTCAGAGCTTCAACGGTCAAGGGAAGTGTGTCGGACACGATGCTGTTTTCAACGGACCGGAACAGCATCGATGCGATGGGAACGATGAATGAAAACAGGACAAAAAGAAGAAGCGGCGCAATCAACATCAACGCCCGGAGCTTTTGCCTTCGCAGCGAGCGCGCCAGCGACTGCTTAAGCGGTGTTCCATCAGCGGCCAACATTGGGCCCGCGTTTTGGGTGACGTCAGTCATTGTTGCCCCTTGGCTTTTCTTGGGTCAGGGGCAGTTTCCCGCCCCTGACAGTGTCACCAATTCAAAACTGGCTTATTGCGCCAACCACGCCTGGAATTTGGCGTCGATGTCGTCACGGTAGTCCGCCCAGAACTCGTAGTTGTACAGGAACGTGTTCTTGGCGTTTTCCGGATCGGTCGGCATGTGCGGCGCCATGTCGATACCCAGTTCGGCATGCTGCCCAACCAGCGGAGCCGACGATGCGCGTGCCGGACCATACGAGATGTACTTGGCCTGATCCGCAAGACGCTGGGTGTCGGTCGCGAACATGATGTAGTCCAGCGCCCGCTGCTGACGCTCTTCACTCAGGCCGGCAGGGATGATCCATCCATCCAGATCGAACACCTGTGCGTCCCAAAGCATGGCGACGGGTTGCTTCTGCTCTTCGATCACGCTGAACAGACGGCCGTTATAGGTTGAACCCATGACAACCTCTCCGTCGGCCAGCAGCTGCGGCGTGTCAGCACCCGCGGACCACCAGACAACGCTGTCTTTGATCGTGTCGAGCTTGGCCAGCGCCTGATCCTGTCCTTCCGGAGTGGCCAGAACGTCATAGACATCGTCCTTTGCGACGCCATCGCACAACAGGGCCCATTCCATATTGTTGATCGGGCGTTTTTCCAACGAGCGCTTGCCGGGGTAAGTCTCCAGATCGAACACAGCGCAGATATCGGTCGGTGGTGTATCGCCTACCAGATCGGTACGGTACCCGAAGGTGGTTGAATACACGATCTGCGGGATAAAGCAGTCGCTGACCAAAAGGTCGCCGAAATCCTCGGAGGCAGACGTGCCATCCGGCGCCGACGCAAGCTGAGCGTCAAAGTTGATTTCAAGCGCAAGACCTTCGTCACAAAGACGAATTGCGTCGGCAGCCACAACATCAACCACATCCCAGGTGATGTTGCCGGCTTCGTTCATCGCGCGCAGTTTCGCAACTGCTTCGGCCGAGCTGTCATCATTCAGAATGGTGACACCTGTCTTTTCCGAATAGGGCTCGTGGTACGCCTTTAGCTGTGATTTGGAATAGGCGCCGCCCCAGGAAACGATCGTCATTTCTTCTGCGAATGCACCGCCAGCAACTGCCCCAAGTGCCGCTGCTGTTAACAATGTTTTGGTTGTCTTCATGAATTACTCCCAGTTCTTCCCGTTTATGTGTGTGGTCGGCTGATGCACGGGTTTTCACCAACCGGTCCCTCAGTGAGGTCGCGCTTGTTCCGCGCGACTTGGCCTATGCGTCGAGCGCACGACAATCCTGAGCCAGCCAGCCGATCTCGATCTCCTGCCCCGGGGACAGGCGGATCGCGTCTGGCGCGTTCCGGGTCTTGACGATGAACTCATCATTTCCGGCAACGGACATGCGGAAACGGAACACGTCACCCATGTAAATGAATTCTTTGACGGTTGCCTTCAGCGTATGTGCATCGGCGTGCAGGCGATCCTTGTTGAATTCTACCCGCTCGGGCCGGATCGATACTTTTGTCCGTTCGCCGGGTTCGCGAACATTGATCGGAACAGCGTCAATTTCAGAGCCATCATCCAGCTGGACGAGGCATGTATCGCCATCAATCGTCTTAATGACGCCTTCCATTGTGTTGTTTTCCCCGATGAACTGCGCAACGAAGCTGTTTTCCGGTTCTTCATAGAGCTGATCAGGCGGCGCAAGCTGCTGAATGCGGCCATCGTCAAATACGGCAACACGATCCGACATGGTCAATGCTTCGGTTTGGTCGTGGGTAACATAAACCGTGGTGATTCCCAGTTCATGCGCAAGACGTGTGATTTCGAACTGCATATGCTCACGCAGTTGTTTGTCCAAAGCGCCCAGAGGTTCGTCCATCAACACCAGTTCGGGTTCAAAAAC
This sequence comes from Ruegeria sp. CDSA141, assembly GCF_059612005.1. NCBI lineage: Bacteria > Pseudomonadati > Pseudomonadota > Alphaproteobacteria > Rhodobacterales > Roseobacteraceae > Ruegeria > Ruegeria sp. CDSA141. Next base: position 262,536 of record NZ_JBXWPT010000002.1, on the reverse strand, counting down.
CAAAGCGCGCGCCAAGGCAATTCGCTGTTGTTGACCGCCGGACAACTGAGCCGGACGTCGGCCGCCAAACGCACCCATCTGAACCATGTCCAGAGCACGTTGAACCTTTTCCTCCCGTTCAGACTTGCCCAGTTTGCGGACCTCCAAAGGGAACGAAAGGTTTTCGGCCACCGTCATGTGTGGGAACAGGGCATAGTTCTGAAAAACCATACCAATTCCGCGCTTATGCGGCGGAATATTGTTGATGGGTTTCCCGTCAAGGAGGATTTCGCCATGGGTCGCGGTTTCGAACCCGGCGAGCATCATAAGACATGTTGTCTTACCGGAACCCGACGGCCCGAGCATTGTAAGGAACTCACCCCTGGGCATCGCAAGATTTAGATCTTTAACGACGAGATTCTCGCCATCATAAGACTTCTGAACGCGTTGGAATTCGACAAACGCGGCGTCGTTCGTTGTACCGGTCACAAGACCCCCTGTTTCGTCAAATGATTATCCGAGAGCTTCGGATTTCATTGATCTGTAGGCAGCAGTTAAGACCATGCAGCCAGCATTTGGCAACTCTATTTGGCGGACTTTCTGCATTTTGAGTTCAACCTTAACACTCATTGAAAGCCGCTCAAGTCTCGCATGTGCCATGCAAGGCTTTGATTACTCGAAAGAACAGGCTTTCCGATCCGTTCACGAATCTCAGGGATTGCTTCAAGGGTGCGCAGGTTGGTACAGCTGAGGAAAACGGCCTCAACCGACGGATCAGATCCCAGTTTTGTTGCGGCTTCAATCACGGACTGCACCGAAATCCGAGCGACCTTTGCCTCTTCGGCCTGTCCGAATGTCCCGAAAACATCCATGGTTAAGCCGTTTTCCGAGAACGCGTTACGCAGCGGTGCGTTGACCTCTTCCACGTAAGGCGACAGCAGCGCAAACTTAGAAACACCAAGGTCCGCAGCGCAGGCCGTGGCCGCACGCAAAGGGTTTGTAACTTCCTCTGTTTTGCACGACTGCTTGATGAGTTCCTCCACACGCCCTGATCCAATGACGGAACTGGCCGACGTGCAGCCATAACCTACCACCCGAAAAGGTCGCACGCTGGGCAATAATTCGGCCGCTGCCGGCAACGCCTTTTCCATCTCGGCAAGGCTTTCCGTTGTCACTTCAATGCCACTGGGAATCCGTGTTACATACAACGGACTTTTCCGGTCCGTGAAATACGTGCTGAATTCCGGCTCAATCGTCTCGTCGACCTGAAGTACGATCAATCCAAGTGGCGCGGCTTGCGGGTCGTCTTCGTCAAGCGTGTAAGGCACGTAAGTCATAGCTCAAGAATCTCCGGCCCGATGCGCGGGCTGATAAAGCGCGGGGCATCGTCTGTTAGGACAATGTTTTCTTCGTGAACCAAGATCTTGTCACCAACTGCAATACCCGGCTCCAGGGTCAGCACCATACCGGGTTCAAGAACGGTCTGGTCCGTCGGGATGAGGGACGGCCATTCAGTCAATGACATGCCCAACCCATGCCCCAGCCGACCGGCATCTGTGCCTTCAGAATCCTTGGTCAGCACCGTGTTCATTGCATGAAACAACTCTGCGGCGGTTGCGCCGGGCCGCGCGATTTCGAATGCAGCATCTGACGCTTCTATCAGCCTGGTGTAAGCAGATTTCACGTCGGAATTTGCTGGGCCGACAGACCAGTTGCGGTCGAAATCGCTGAAATAGCCATCCCAGACCAAGCCGGTGTCAAGCATCAGTACATCGCCATCCTTCAAGGGGGACGAAGACGCAGGCGAAATCACATCAGAATAACCGCCCTGCTCTGCCCCACCTGCGAGATATGGCACCCAGTCGGCGCCCTCTTCCAGACAGAGTATCTGGAAACCGCGAAATACTTCATCCAAAGGCACGCCGGCCCGTGCAATCTCGGGAACGCGCGCGAACGCGCGACCAGCTATGGCGCATGCAGTTTCGATCTTGGTGATTTCTGCATCGGATTTGACCATGCGAAGCTGGCGCAAAATACCCTGATCTCCGGTGATGCAACGCGAACCGAGACTGTTTCGCAGGCGTTCAATGTCCGACAAGGGCATACGCGCGTGCGTCTCGTGCCCATCCGGCATTCCGATACGACCTTTGGGGGGCGTCAGTTCCGTCAGGGCATCCGTCAAAAGCGAAACGCCGTCATCCTGAAGGTCGGGTGAGCTCCACGTTCGGATGTCGTCGATCCAGGTTTGCCCCATCAATGAGGCGCCGATCGAGGGGATAACTGCGACCGGTTTGCCAGCCGCAGGCAGGATCAGGAACCAAGGGCGGGTCGGGCTTTCCCAGAATCTGGTCAGGTACCCGGTAAAGTAGCGCACATCGGTTTCCGTGGTCAGCAGCAGCGCCGACAGGCCCGCGGCACTCATCATCACCTGTGCGCGTTCAGTACGCGCGGCAAATTCTTCTGGATCGAACCCTCTCATCCGGCGGCCTCAGAGGTGGTGCGCCGCATGCAGGCTGAACCGATGAATCGACGCAGCCTGAATGGCCCAGTCTTTCGGCCCGTTCGGTGTGGATTGATATCGGTTTTCATGCACCCCCCGGAATTTTCATTCGTTGACGTGAGCGGATCGGTAGGGTTCTGTCAACCACAGTCTTTTGTTGACCGGAGGCGCCAATGACCCACTCTGATCCAGCCTTCAGCCAGGCGGAATATGATCGCCGTCTTGCCAAGACCCGAAAGGCGATGGCCGCAAAGGGAATTGACTGCCTTTTTGTCGAAGACCCATCGAACATCGGGTGGCTCACCGGGTATGAGGGATGGTCTTTTTACGTTCACCAGGGTGCCCTGGTTTTTCTTGACGCGGACCCAATCTGGTGGGGGCGTCGGCAGGATACAAACGGTGCGCTGCGTACGGTGTGGATGGGGGACGATCGGGTTTTCGGATACGCCGATCACTTCGTGCAGTCGACCACACGGCATCCAATGCAGGATCTGGCCAAGCTTATTGCTGACTGCGGACACGGCCAGAGCCGAATTGGGGTGGAGCTGGATAATTATTATTACTCGGCCAAAGCCCATATTACACTGACAACTGAACTGCCCGGGGCGACGCTGATAGATGCAACGGCTTTGGTCAACTGGCAACGGGTTGTAAAATCCGGCGAAGAAATCGCCCTGATGCGCAAGGCGGCCCGAATTTCAGAGTTTGTGACTGACGGCGTGCTTGAACGCGTTGAACCCGGCCTGCGCAAGAACGAACTGGTCGCGCAGATTTACCATGACGCGATAACGGGCGTCAAAGATGACTGGGGGGATTACGCGGCCATTGTACCACTGTTGCCGTCAGGGTCAGACGCCGCCGCGCCACATCTGACCTGGAATGGTGATGTGTTCAAATCGGGCGAATGCACCTTTTTTGAGTTGTCCGGCTGCTATCGCCGATATCATGCTCCGTTCTGTCGGTCGGTGTTTCTGGGACGGCCGCCTGATCATCTTAGAAGGGCCGAGGCGGCTTTGGTTGAAGGGTTGGAGGCGGGTCTGGAGGCTGCGCGGCCCGGCAATCGCGCAAAAGATATCGCCAAAGCGCTGGCCGCACCGCTGGAACGTGCGGGGATAGAACGCGGTGCTCGCTGTGGCTATCCTGTAGGCCTCAGCTATCCTCCGGACTGGGGCGAGCGCACGATCTCGTTGCGGGACGAAGACAATACGATCCTCGAAGCCGGGATGACATTTCACTTTATGCCCGGGCTATGGATGGATGATTGGGGGCTTGCGATCACCGAGACCATCCTGATCGATGAAAAAGGACCGGCAGAGTGTCTGTGCAAACGACCACGCAAAATATTCGTCAAGCCCTGATAGGCGCACGAACGATTGAAGGCCCGCGCCGGATCAAACCCGTATCTGTTCAAGCAACCAGTCACGAAACAATGCGGCCGCCGGATTGCTGGCGTCGGCGGAAAGATAATACCCTTCGTTGCATTCGACAGTGCTGTCATGTGCGCTTTCGACAAGACCGGTTGCCATCGCATGTTTCGCCAAAAATTCGCTGATCAGGGCAACCCCGCTGCCATGAACCGCCAAATGAAGCGCCATGCCGAACGTGTCGACGAAAACAGCAGGCTGCCGTCGCACGTCCTGCTTGTCGAACCACGTCTTCCATCCACTGGACGTGCCGACTGCTTCTATCAGGGGAAGGTCGAACGGATCCCCTGCAAGCGTCGGCGCCTTTAGAGCGACAAGCCTGTCAGGCCTCAGGCGCTCGGCCCCCCTGCCCACTTGTTTTTCTGACCCAAACCTGACCTGAACGTCAGCTTGCGACGCGTGAAAATCGTCAGGCCAGATTGCACTGAGCAGCCGCACACTGATCTCTGGATTGCGTGTGGTGAAGTCCGCGAGATTTGGGGCGATGACCCATTGCGCGACACTAACAGAGGTGGCGACCGTCAAGACATCTCCTGGTGCGCTTGCGTCGGCCCTTCCAGCAGCAGCGGCAAGTGCCTCAAGCGCACTGCCGACCTCGGGCAACAGTTTTCGCCCGGCATCCGTCAGGGCCAGACTGCGAGGATGTCTTACAAAAAGTGCTGTCCCCAGACGCATCTCAAGGGACTTTACCTGCTGACTGACGGCCGATTGAGTCAGACCTATTTCCTCGGCAGCCGCGGTAAAACTCAGGGTCCGGGCTGCTGCCTCGAAGGATCGAAACCAGGTCAAGGGTGGAAGTGATTTTCCCATTGATCAAGTTAGCCATTAATCTTTTTAATGCGAAAGCACATAATTCAATCATTTGTCAAAAACCACACTCGTTTCTACCTTTCTCCAGCGCGACAGGAGAGGTGTGATGAAGCCAGAAATACGCAAGATTGTAACCTACGATGAGGAAGTTCTTGTCGAGGGATTTCGCCCTGCGGAAATCCCGTGGCGCATGTTTGCCGTGGCCGCAGTGATTACAAATCCCTGGGCTGGTCGATATGTCGAAGACCTTAAACCCGAAATACACGCATATGGCCCCATACTCGGAAAGATGATGACGGACCGTATGATTACGTTGGCCGGCAGTGGTGACGCAATCGAAGCCTATGGCAAGGCAGCCGTCGTCGGACTGAATGGCGAGGTCGAGCACGCCTCGGGCATTATTCATACCCTTCGGTTCGGCAACCACTACCGGCAGGCGGTCAGCGCGAAGTCCTATCTGGCTTTTACAAACACGCGTGGCCCTGCGAATGCGCCGATCATGGTACCATTGATGGACAAAAACGATGCCGGGCGGCGTTCTCACTACCTGACGATTCAATTCTCGATCCCAGACGCACCACGCGACGACGAAATTGTCGTCGTACTGGGGGCCGCAACCTCGGGCAGACCGCATCACCGCATCGGCGACCGTTATCAGGATCTCAAGGATTTGGGCCATGACGTGGACAACCCGGCCGCGGTCTGAAATCGGCGGGCTGGCCGCAATCCAAACTGGCACAGGTCCGGAAATTCTGTTGCTCCACGGGGTTGGCCTGCGGGCCGAAGCCTGGGGCGCGCAGCTGGACGAGTTGGCCTCTGAAGCTCGCCTGACAGCGCCGGACATGCCCGGTCACGGAGAAAGCCCGTTGAGTTTTTTCGACACGGAGCTGTCGGAATACAGTGAAGCAGCACGGAATGTGCTGGGCAGTCTGAACGGTCCGGTCCTAGTTGTCGGCCACTCGATGGGTGCTATGATCGCGCTGGACCTTGCCGCCAAGGCGCCAGATCGGATTTGCGGCGTCGTGGCAATGAATGCCGTTTTTGAACGCGGCGCAAAGGCAGCGCAGGCGGTTCAGGAACGTGCTGCGGGACTGGATGGTGAAACACCGGTTGATCCAAACAGCACGCTGCGCCGGTGGTTCGGTGACATCGGTTCGCCTGAACGTGATGCCTGCCGCGAATGGCTGATGGCCATGGATCCGGCTGCTTACAAACTGACCTATACGGTTTTTGCTCAAAGCCAAAATCCTTTGCGCGACGAGTTGGAGAAACTTGGCTGCCCCGCACTTTTCCTGACCGGAAGTCTGGAGCCGAACTCCACTCCCGACATGTCGCGTAAAATGGCTGAAGTCACCCCGAACGGACGCGCGCTGATCATCGATGGGGCAGCCCATATGATGCCGATGACACATTCAATTCAGGTCAACGCCGCCGTTTCCAGCTTTCAAAGCGAGGTGCTATCATGACCAAACTCGACCCCTGCGACCTTCGGCGGGCATTTGGCAGATTCATGACCGGCGTGACGGTAGTTATCACGCGCAACGCCTCTGGCATGGCCGTAGGCTTCACGGCAAATTCCTTCACTTCGGTTTCTCTCGACCCGCCACTGTTGATCGTTTGCCCAGGCAAGAACTTGTCTTCATACAGCGAATTCTCGGCCTGCACCCATTTCACGGTGAGTGTTCTGGCCGAGGGGCAAGAAGATGTGTCCAACACCTTCGCCGGCTTCAAAGGTGATCGGTTCGCCAAAACCGACCATAGCCTTGACGCGCGAGAGATCCCGTTGATCAACGGCGCAGTCGCGACATTTTCCTGCCAGACCCATCGGGTGATCGAGGCAGGTGACCATTGCGTTTTGATCGGTCAGGTCGAAGCCTATTCCCACGACGACCGCCCGGCGCTGGGCTACGCGAAGGGGCGGTACTTTAGCCTTGGTCTGGAACGCGGCGCGCTTGAACCGACGGGGCGCCGGATCGTCTGCGGCGCAATCATCGAACACGAAGGCCGCGTGCTGCTTGAGAAAACGGATGCCGGTTTCAGGCCGCCGCAGGTCACATTGTCCGACCGGCGACAGTTGCGGGACAGCCTCCGGCAGGATCTGAATGATCGTGGCATCGACGCAAATCTCGGCGTCGTCTACTCGGTCTATGACGATGCCACAGCGCATCATGTCTACATATTGGGCAATGCGCCGGACATTCCCAAACACGGCAAGCTTGAGGCCGTCGCGATTGAAGATTTGGCGGCCCTTTCCTACACGACGACGCCAATCACCACCATGATTTCTCGTTTTGCGCTGGAAAGCCGAACCCGCGACTTCTCACTTTATCTGGGCAGCGCGCAGCAGGGTGACGTTCACAGCTTTTCTGAAAGGACCTGATGGATGGAGTTTTCCCTTTTTGCACACATGGAGCGGCTGAGCCCCGATCAACCCCATGAGAAGCTGTATGAAGAGTTCATCGCGCTGTGTAAAATGGCCGATGAGGCAGGAATGCGTGCTGTCTGGACCGGTGAGCACCACGGAATGGACTTTACGATCGCACCGAACCCTTTGATGTCCCTTGTAGATATCGCACATCACACCAAGAACGTGCGGCTTGGCACGGGTACAGTGGTTGCGCCGTTCTGGCATCCGATCAAACTGGCCGGCGAAACGGCTGCGGCGGACCTGATGACTGGCGGCCGTATCGAGTTGGGCATCGCCCGCGGCGCCTATTCGTATGAATATGAACGGATGGTGCCTGGGATGGATGCATGGGACGCTGGCCAGCGCATGCGGGAAATCGCGCCGCTTTTGCCCCGGCTGTGGGATGGTGACTGTGCCCATGAAGGAGAGTACTTCAAATTCCCGGCTACCACCTCGGCCCCCAAACCGGTGCAACCCGGCGGGCCGCCCATCTGGATCGCGGCGCGGGATCCGAACAGTCATGAATTCGGTGTGCAGAACGGCTTTAATATTCAGGTCACACCGCTCTGGCAGGGCATGCATGAGATTGAAACGCTGATGGGCCGCTTTGAGGATGCCTGCGCAAACTATGACGGGCCGCGCCCCAAGATCATGCTTCTGCACCACACCTATGTTGGCAGTGACGATGCTGATCTGGATCGGGCCGCTCAGGAATTGTCTTGCTTCTACAACTACTTCGGGGCCTGGTTTCAAAACAAGCGGCCAGTCCAGCAGGGCTTGATCCAGAAGCTGACGGACGAAGAGATGGCGGCCAACACGATGATGGCTCCGGAAAACCTGGCGCGCGATCTGACTATCGGAACCGCAGATGAAGTCACGGAACGTCTGAAACGCTATGAAGACCTCGGCTACGATGAGTATTCGTTCTGGATAGACAGCGGTATGAGTTTCGAACGCAAGCGCGCATCGCTCGCCCGCTTCATCGACGATGTGATGTCCAAGTTTCAGTGAGGATCAAGACGATGCACCAGAAGCCACACTTCCAGCTTTATATCGACGGTTCGTGGACCGAAGGGGCACACGGGCAAGTGATGAGCTCGCAAAACCCTGCGACGGGCAAGGACTGGTCCAGTTTCGCCTGCGCCGCGCCGGAAGACGTGAACCGCGCCGTTTCTGCGGCGCGTCGGTCACTTGATGATCCAACGTGGCGCGACATGACACAAACCGCGCGCGGCAAACTGTTGTTCAGGCTTGCGGATCTGATCGAGGAAAACGCCAGACACCTGGGCCAGCTTGAGACCACTGACAGCGGTAAGCTGCTTGCCGAAACGGCGAGCCAGACAGCCTATGTCGGTGACTATTATCGATATTATGCGGGGCTCGCGGACAAGATCGAAGGGGCGGTTCTTCCGATCGACAAACCGAACATGCATGTCTTCACCAAACGCGAACCGATTGGTGTGGTGGTCGCTATCGTACCCTGGAACGCACAGATGTTCCTGACCGCAACCAAACTTGGACCCGCGATAGCGGCAGGATGTTCGGTCGTGCTGAAGGCCTCCGAAATTGCGCCCGCTCCGATGCTGGAGTTCGCGCGGCTGATCGATGAAGCTGGTTTTCCGCCCGGTGTGGTCTCCGTCATTACCGGGAATGCCGAAAACTGCGCCATCCCGCTTACCCGGCACCCGGACGTGGACCGGATCGCATTCACCGGCGGCCCTGAAACAGCGCGCCATGTAGTGCGCAACTCGGCTGAAAACTTTGCGGTGACCACCTTGGAGCTGGGCGGGAAATCCCCGATCATCGTTTTTGATGATGCCAATCTGGATGGCGCCGCCAATGGCTTGATCGCGGGAAATTTCGGCGCCTCGGGTCAAAGCTGCGTGGCCGGTTCGCGCGGGCTGATTCACCGCCCGGTGCTGGATGCGCTTGTTGACAAGATCGAAGAGAAGATGAAGGGCGTCGTTATCGGTGATCCATTGGAAACGGCCACCAATATTGGCCCGCTCTGCACCGAAGCTCAGTTGGAAAGAATTCAGGCGACTTTGGCGAAAGCCACAGAACAAGGTGCACGCATCCGTTTCGGAGGAAAACCACTGGACCGGCCAGGCAACTACATGGACCCAACACTGGTGGAATGCACGAGCGCAGAGACTGAGACGCTGAAGGTCGAAATGTTCGGCCCCGTAATGTCGTTGCTGCCATTCGAAACGGAAGAGGAAGCCATCGCTTTGGCCAACGACTCTCAGTTTGGGCTTGGGTCTGGTGTTTTCACTGAAAACGTCGCCCGTGCCCACCGGGTTTCATCCCGTCTGAAATCGGGAATTTGCTGGATCAATACATACCGCGCCGTATCACCGATTGCACCTTTCGGCGGCTATAATCAATCCGGTTACGGCAGAGAGGCAGGAATCGAGGCCATTCACGATTACACGAGGACCAAAACTGTCTGGCTGAATACGTCAGAACAGCCAATGTCGAACCCATTCGTCATGCGCTGACAAAAATTTATTTCCTTGTCTTTTTGAAGGCGCAGGTGTTGCGCTTGTCCATCGCACCAAATTCTCTGAGCCCAGCTCATTATGATGCAACGCCTTGTGGTTTCCGGGCTGTTTCGAAGCACCCGGATGGCGATCTCTAGTCCATTCGAACCGAATATCTTATAATGGGTTCCGAATACGGCATTCGCATTCCCGGCAAAGTCGGAGCGACAGCCTAAAGAAACAAACGGGGTTATCTCCGGCCCTTCATGGACGCTATCGAAGTCGGCGATGACCAGGTACGCACGAGGGGACGGCGAGCTCAGATTGAAACGGCTGTATTTACTCGACAAGTCGAGCGCTCTGCAGCTCCCTGTTTTGCTCTGAAATAGCGGTGCTGTCAGACAAATTCGAACCAGTCTCAGCTAGCAACTGTATTCCTTATTTGGATTGAGAACCCCAGTATTGACGGGATTTGCACAGAGCATTTGCTTTTGTGACGAGTTTTCGGGCCTCAGCGGTGATAATGATTTTGTACGATTTTCCGGCCGCGCGTTGGTGATCAGCGAAGGCTTTCAGAACCGAGTTGTGATGAGCCGCAACCAGCGCGGCCTGGAACATCACGTACCGTAGCAAGCGTCGTCCGCCGCCAATGGCTCGTTTCCCGCGCAAAGCCCCACTGTCATGGGCGATTGGTGCGAGCCTCATCAATACTGGGGTTCTCAATCCAAATAAGGAATTCAGTTGCTGGCCTTCGCAATTCAGGTTGGCTTGGGGTTCGATAAAAACATGATTCAGATCTTGCGACGGGAGTCATTGCGCCCCGGCGAAGAGTATTTGTTTCCTGCGGTCTGCATCCCTTTGACACAAAACGAAATCGCTCTCATTCAAAAAACCCCGGGGAGAGGGCGCAACTAAAAAATGTCCAAAATCATCACGCCCTGCGACTAGCGCAACCAGAGTTTTCACGCCGTTTTTCTGCTTCATTGAGGGCTTTATGAAACGCAACGCCGCACCAATGCGTCTATCGTCTGTGTTATTTGGTCCTGATGCGTGAAACAGATGCCCGTGATGCATGGATGCCTGCCCCGCACGTAATTCCACAGCGACTGCATCTTGTTCATTCACATCAACCGCGATTTCCTGCCCACGTGATAACAGATTGTTTTCGCTGAAGGTGTCCACGTGTGGCACGATACGGCTTTTATGGCTGCCGGGAACGAACTTCATACACCCGCTTTGCTCGGAAGCTTCCGAGATCGCAACCCAGCAGGTAACTTCCTCTGCGTCATCCAATCCCCAATAGGTCAGGTCCTGATGCCAGGAAACGATCTTTGTAGATCGAACTTCTTTGACAAATAGTGCTCCGCTCCAAACCATAAGGTCCGGTCCCAATACCGTTGAAGCAACTTCAATCAGTTTAGGATGGCGAAGAAGTGCGTCGAATGAAGGTATTAGTCTGTCCGGATAAGAATATAGCAGCTTCAGTTTATCTGGGTCGTCTTTGAGAATGCGCTCCGCTTCCTCAAAATCATCGCGCAATGCCCGGGTCTCGTTGTCTGTTAGGATGTCCAGCGGTGCTACGAAACCATCTCTTTCATAGGCCTCCGCGACGTCAGGCGATTGTCTATCCATTTTCATTATCCGTGAAAATCAACTGCACCTTCATTGATCGGCTTCGGTCAGATGCGATCTCGAACGCGGCTATCGCCTCCCGTACATCAAAGGAATGCGTCACCAACTGATCGACGTTAATTAGTCTGCTTCGCATCATCTCGACCGCGACTGAAAACTCGGAATGGAAACGGAAAGATCCGCGAAGTGCAATCTCTTTTGCAGTCAACACCTGCATCGGCACCGTCATGTCGCCCCCCAGACCAAGCTGAACTAAGGTTCCGCCCGGGCGCAAACAGGCAACGCCAGACGCCAGAGCGAGTTGGGCACCTGAACACTCCAAATGTATGTCAATTTGGCCCTTGTCTCTCTCAAAAAGCTCCAATTTTTGCGGTTCGTCCTTGGTGTTGATCACCTCGTCTGCACCGCAATCGCGAGCCGTGTTCAACGTCTGATCAGAAATATCGGTTGCTATAATTCTGGCAGCCCCTGACCGTCGTGCGACCATGATCGTAAGACACCCGATCGGACCGCAGCCTGTGACGAGTACCGTCTTACCGACCAGACTCCCCGCCTGATTAACCGCGTGTAGACAAACAGCCAAAGGTTCCGCCATAGCAGCCTGCGCCGGGGTCAGTCCATCTGCTGCAACACATTGGTTGGCTTTGACGACAAGTTTGCTCTGAAAGGCACCTTGGATATGAGGATATGGCATTGCGCTGCCGTAGAATTTCATATCAAGACAGTGGTTTTGCTGACCTTTCAGACAATAGAAGCAAGTTTGGCAGGGACAGGACGGAGAAATTGCGACCAGTTGACCAACGTTTAGCCCAACAGCACCTGCTCCGATGTCCAAAATTTCACCTGCAACTTCATGCCCAAGCGCCATAGGCTCACGCAACCTGATCGAACCAAATCCTCCGTGGTTAAAATAGTGCAGGTCAGAACCGCAAATTCCACCGGCCTTCATTTCAATCAGAGCTTCATCTGAACCTATGTCGCGAACGTTTCGAGTTTCCAACCTAAGATCCTTCGCAGCATGGACAACAACCGCGATATTGGCCGACGACATTGATAAGCCCCCCCCCTATACAGATTGCCAAAAGATACGGATAGTCGGTGCCAACAACCAAGGAGTTTTTGCATGACGCTTGAATTGTTCGACCTAAAGGGAACTCGCGCACTGGTGACGGGCTCTAGCCAAGGTATTGGATTTGCGCTGGCTCGCGGCTTGGCCGCCGCCGGTGCAAAGGTCATTTTGAACGGGCGCGACACCGCAAAACTAACTGCAGCAGCCTCCGAGTTGAACCAGGCAGGCGCCTCGGTACGTGAACTTTCGTTCGATGTGACCGATCATGAAGGTGTCCGATCTGCTGTGGACGACTTTGAAGAAAAAATCGGCCCGATAGACATCTTGATAAACAACGCCGGAATGCAACACAGGACAGAGTTACAGGATTTCCCCGCTGATGCCTTCGAGCGCCTACTACAGACAAATGTGGCGTCCGTCTTTCACGTCGGTCAGGCAGTGGCACGACATATGATTGAAAGAAAGTCTGGTAAGATCATTAACATTGCTTCGGTTCAATCCGCATTGGCCAGACCGGGTATTGCGCCTTACACGGCGACAAAAGGTGCCGTGACCAACCTTACAAAAGGGATGGCAACTGATTGGGCCAAGTATGGTCTTAACTGCAATGCCATTGCGCCTGGATATTTCGATACGCCTTTGAACGCCGCCTTGGTTGCCGACCCAGAGTTCAGTGCATGGCTCGAGAAACGTACTCCGGCCGGCCGCTGGGGCAATGTGGAAGAACTCGTCGGTGCAGCAGTATTCCTTGCGTCCCCCGCATCCAGCTTCGTCAATGGACATACTCTCTATGTCGATGGTGGAATAACCGCGTCACTCTGATCTGGAGCTTTCAATCGTCTGCAAAGCGTGGCTGAACAAAGAAGTCCGTCACACCACCGAATTCAAGGCAATCAGCACAACAACCAACAAAGAACCTGCCATCGCTAAGTTGATCCTTCGGTGCGACCTCTCGCTTAAATCAAGGCTACCTAGTTTTGCACCAGCACTCAGCCAGATCATGTGCACTGGCACCCAAATCGTATTGAAAACTATGACTTTTATGATGACCTCCAAAAAAGGCGCTTCGGGCAAAAATGCAAACCCTGAAAACAATGCAGTGCCGACCACGTAAGCTTTTGGATTAATGAATTGTAGCGTCAGCCCATTTGCAAATCCAAGTGGTGAGTCTGCAGGAGAGAATCCAACTTTTGAGCCAGCGCTAGCAATGCGCCAGGCGAGAAAAACCAAGTATCCGACCGACGCAAACAACAACAAGTTTCTGAGCACTGGCACAGCCAACGCCGCGGCGGCTACTCCCGAGACCACCAACATCATGTTGATGAACCCGCCCAGCATCAAACCTGCGACAAATGCCAGACCTGCCCGAAAACCAAATGCTGATCCAATTCCGGCCGTTGTCAGAACACCAGGCCCCGGGGTAATCAGCAGAAAGAAAACCGCAACAGCAAACTCAAACACTTGTCAGATTGGCCATTTACACATCTCTGCATTCCGGAACAGCCGTGATAACCGATCCGTCCTTAAGATGTTGCAGCAGGTTGTCGACAGTGAGGTCACCCATGGCTGCACGCGTCTCAAGAGTCGCGCTACCAGCATGAGGAAGAAGAACGACGTTGGGCAGCTCGCGCAGTTCTTTTGGAACACGCGGTTCGTCCTCGAAAACATCCAGCCCCGCCCAACCGAGCTCACCGTTCTGCAATGCTTTGATAAGAGCAGTTTCGTCGACGACTGACCCGCGACTAACGTTTATCAGTGTTCCGTCCGCCCCCAACGCACGCAACACCTCAGCGTTTACCAGCTTATTGGTCGACGAGCCTCCGGGCGTGATGCATATCAGGATGTTCACGTGTTCCGCCAATCCAACCAAATTATCGAAGTAGCGGTACGGAACATCCTTCTGTGTCCGGGTATGATAAGAAATTTCGGGAGCCCATGGCTCCAACTTGTCAACGATCGCCTGACCAATGCGACCAAGACCAAGAATGCCTACTTTTTGATTATCCGCAGATCGGGTCAAAGGGGCGTTACCTTCAACTTCCCATCGTCCGGACCGAACGTAATCATCGTCACGTACGAGCTCTCGATAACATGACAGCAACAGCAGAACTGCCGTGGTTGCGACTTCTTTGTTCAACACATTAGGTGTGTGCGTAACGACAATCCCGCGCTCAGCAGCGGCATTTGCGTCGACGGCGTCGTAACCAACCCCATAGACGCTGATCATTTTCAGATTACTGAGGGAAGTCATTAGGTCATGCGGAACTCCGTCGTGCCCATTTGTAACGATATGCGTTATGCTTTCCGCGTTGAAATCATCCAATTGATGTATGTCGAATACTGAGGTCAGGCGGTCTCGCATCCGTTCTGTGATGCCGCCAATTTGCAACAAGTCAGTCATCTTGGCCGACCTTTTGCCTCTGAACACCCAACCCATCGATGCGAAGCTCCATGACGTCGCCTTTTTTTAGGTAAACTGGTTCCGGCTTGATCCCCATTCCAACACCGGGCGGTGTTCCAGTTGAAATGACGTCGCCTGGGTGCAGTGTGAAAAGCTGGCTTAGATGCTCAATGATCTCGGCAACGGAAAAGATCATCGTAGCGGTGTTCCCGGTTTGCATGCGCTGACCGTTTACATCCAGCGACATAGCAAGACTTTGAGGATCAGGCACCTCGTCTCGGGTCACTAGCCAAGGGCCGGTAGGGCCAAATGTGTCGCAGGATTTTCCTTTGGTCCATTGGCCTGTCAATTGAGTTTGAAAATGCCTTTCAGAGACATCGTTTACGATACAATAGCCAGCAACGTATTCGACCGCGTCAGCCTTGGAAACATATTTGGCCGTTTTGCCGATGACGACGCCGAGTTCGCATTCCCAGTCGGTGTGCGTAGATCCACGCGGCATGACTACGTCATCATATGCCCCAATGACCGCAGAATTTGCCTTGAAAAAAAGTATCGGATGCTTCGGGATTTGAGCACCGGTTTCTGCCGCATGGTCCGAGTAGTTTAATCCGATGCACAGGAATTTTCCGATTTTCCCAACACAAGGTGCGATGCGAGGATCGCCCTCTACAATCGGTAGTTTGCCCGGATCCAATGAGCGCAGATTGTCAAGTGATGCATCATCCAACATCTCACCCGTGATATCGTTGATGTGAGCAGACAGATCCCGTAGTAGACCCTCAGAGTCGACCAAGGCGGGTTTTTCGGAGCCCTCGGCTCCGTAACGAACAAGTTTCATTTCTGTTCCTTTTAGTGATTGTCGCGTGGCAAGAAACCTCGCGCGATATCGCGGTAATTTTCTGCACCCTTAAGGGTCATGCCACGATCCAGTCGATCTACTTTTTCGCGGAATATTTCCTGCCAAGGTGATTGATTGGGCGGCATCGAATACCCACCGCGTGCCTCTAGATCGCGGGCGCGTTCATGCAGTTCTTCAAGAGAAACCAGCATATCTGCTGTGCGTTTGCCAAGATCGATGCGTAACCGGTCACCATTTTTCACCAAGGCCAACCCGCCGCCTTCCGCAGCTTCGGGTGAAGCATTCAGGATAGAAGGGCTTCCTGATGTGCCGGATTGCCGTCCATCACCGATGCAGGGAAGAGCTTCGATGCCTTGTTTCAACAAATATGCGGGCGGACGCATGTTCACGACCTCTGCGGCACCCGGGTATCCTTTTGGTCCGGCTCCGCGCATGATCAGAATACAGTTTGCGTCGATGTTTTCCGCGGGATCGTCGATCCGATGGTGAAAATCCTCAGGCCCATCAAACACAACCGCCCTGCCCTCAAATGCATTAGGATCATCCGGGTTCGACAGGTAGATCTCTCGAAATGCCTGCGAGATCACAGATGTCTTCATAATCGCACTCTCGAACAGATTGCCCGAGAGATTGATGAACCCTGCTTGTTCCTTAACAGGGCTGCTGACAGGCTTGATCACTTCACAATTAAGCGACCGGCGCATGGAGCAGTTTTGCCCCATCGCGTTGCCGTTCACCGTTAATGCATCGGGATGAGGAAGCAATCCAGCTTCAAGAAGCTCTCCGACAACTGCAGGAACGCCACCAGCATGTTGGTAATCTTCACCCAGGTATTTCCCGGCTGGTTGCATATTGACCAAAAGAGGTACGTCGTGGCCATGTTTCTGCCAGTCATCGTTGTTCAGCGGAACACCAAGATGCCGGGCAATTGCATTCAGGTGTATCGGCGCATTTGTCGATCCGCCAATGGCCGAGTTAATGACAATCGCGTTTTCAAAAGCTTTTCGTGTCATGATATCGCTTGGGCGTAGATCCTCCCAAACCATGTCCACAACGCGTTTACCGGTTTCATAGCTGATTTGACCGCGCTCTCTATACGGGGCTGGTATGGCTGCTGATCCCGGCAATTGCATTCCCAAGGCTTCAGCAAGCGAATTCATGGTCGTCGCCGTTCCCATGGTGTTGCAATAGCCAACCGAAGGTGCTGCGGCAGCAGCGATTTCCATAAACTCATCGGTATCAATTTCATCAGCTGCAAGGTCTTCGCGCGCTTTCCAAATAACCGTTCCGGATCCGGCGCGCTCACCTTTCCACCAGCCGTTGAGCATGGGGCCGACCGACAGGGCGATCGCTGGGATGTTGACAGTCGCAGCGGCCATGAGAAGTGCGGGCGTGGTCTTGTCGCAACCAATGTTCAGAACAACGCCATCAATCGGATACCCGAATAGACTCTCCACCAAGGACAGATAAGCGAGATTGCGGTCCAAAGAGGCAGTTGGCCGTTTACCGGTCTCTTGTATCGGGTGCACGGGAATTTCAACGCACGTTCCCCCGGCAGCGATGATCCCGTCGCGAACGCGTTTGGACAACTCGATATGGTGCCGATTGCAAGGGCTTAAATCGCTACCGGTCTGAGCAATGCCAATTATTGGCTTGCCCGACTGCAGCTCCTCACGGGTCAGTCCGTAGTTGAGATATCTTTCGAGATACAACGCGGTCATTTCCAAGTTTTCAGAATTCATAAACCACTTGCGAGACCGCAGATCATCCTTTGATATTATTGTCATTGGCCTGACCAACCCCCATCAATTACATGTGTGTGTCCTGTGGTGAATGCACTCTCATCACTCGCCAGATAGACGACCAATGCAGCAATCTCTTCTGCTTTTGCCACACGCCCCATAGGTTGACGTGCCACAAATTGTGCAAGCGCTTCTTCTCTGCTGCCCAGTTGCTTGCCCAATTCATCGACCCTGCCCCGCCAACTGGGACTGTCGACCGTTCCCGGGCATATGCAATTGCACCGAATTCCTTGCGTTATAAAATCCACGGCCACCGACTTCGTCAGCCCAACAACAGCAGCCTTAGTCGCGCCATAGACGAAGCGATTTGGCGCGCCTATTACAGATCCCAACGCGGACGACATATTGATTATCGACCCTCCGCCACGCTCAAGCATTCCGGGCAAAACAGCCTTAACAGTGCGCACCATTGAACGAACGTTTAGGTCCATGGCAAAATCCCATTCGTCATCTGTTGCTTCGAGAATTGTGCCGTGATGCACGAACCCAGCACAATTAAACAGAACGTCTGGTTTGGCCCGCTCGGCACCTTCTTGGACACTTTCATCATTCGTCACATCCATCTCGAAAATTTCTAAATTTTCGAGATTCTCGCCCCGAATCGAGTTTAGGTTTGTGATGTTTATGTCGGTCGCATAGACAATCGCGCCCTCTCTCGCCATTGCAACCGCGCTGGCAAGTCCGATCCCTTGCGCCGCAGCTGTAACCAACACACGCTTTCCCTTAAGTCTTTCTATCATTTATATTTTCCAACTTCCTTAGTCACAATTGCACCGCTGGCTTTTGGTCCACGGATCAACTGAAGTTCAAAGAAACCTTGGTAAGACTTCGACGACTTGTGGCATGTGAGGCCAGAAACGTTAGCGTATGACAGAGATTGTGGTTTGGCCATAACCAAGCGTGATACATCCCCAGGAGGACAGGAAATCATGAGCAAACAGTTTGATGTCGCTGTGTTGGGAACCGGCCTGATGGGCGTTCCCATGGCGCGGAATCTCCTCAAATCTGGCTTGTCTGTGACCGCATGGAACCGAACCCTAGACAAAGCCAAACCCTTGGTTGCGGAAGGTGCGACGGTAACGGACACCGCCGCGCTGGCGATAGCGGATGCAGACATTATTGTGACCATGCTTTCGGATGGATACGCAACTGGTGCGCTGTTGGCTGACGCGGCGTTCTGCGAGCACTTGAAGCCTGGAATGATCTGGATTGATATGTCTAGCGCCAAGCCTGAACACGCCCGAGAACAATCCGCGCAATTGGCCAGGATGGGGATATCTCATTTGGATGCCCCGGTTTCCGGTGGCACAAGAGGCGCCGAGGCGGCAACCCTTGCGATCATGGTAGGAGGAGACAAAGACGTACTGGAGCAAGTTAAACCAATTCTTTCAGCAATGGGCCAACCTGTCCACGTCGGCCCTAGTGGCTCAGGGCAATTGTGCAAACTGGCCAATCAAACAATTGTTGCAGTAACAATTTCAGCCGTCGCCGAAGCGACACTTTTGGCACAGCAAGGGGGTGCGGATCCAGTGGCCCTGCGTTCGGCATTGAAAGGCGGATTTGCTGATAGCGTTATCCTGCAACAACACGGTGAACGAATGTCTGAGGGCAATTTCGCACCCGGTGGCTTGTGTAAATTTCAGCTAAAGGACTTGGACAACACGTTGGAAGAAGCGAGAAGCCTAGGCATCGAACTGCCCAACACGCAATCTGTACGCGACCGCTTCAAGTATCTTATTGACGAAATGGCTGGGGCTGAACTGGACCATTCGGCTCTGTATCTGGAACTCAAAAAACGGAACAAAATGTCGTGAACCGGATTCTTGTCATTGGCGGAGGAGGGATGTTGGGCCAGAAGTTGGCTCATCGCATTGCGGCTGAAAAGATCTTTGGTGTGAATGCCCAAGTCTCACTGTTCGATCTCGCGTTTCCGCCAAACAGTGCGGTGGGCGATCAGATTGAAGGAAGTTTGACAGCGCCCGGCATAGCCAAGTCTTTCGCCGCACAGCGCCCAGACGTCATTTTCCATCTCGCTGCTATAGTTTCTGGACAAGCTGAGACCGACTTTGCATTGGGTTGGGACGTCAACCTCATGGCGACGTGGGCACTGCTAAACGCGCTCAAAGATGAACACGAGGTGTCCAAAGGCGAGTACCGGCCGCGATTGGTTTTTGCCTCTTCCATAGCAGTTTTTGGAGCACCATTCCCCGACAAGATAAATGATCAGTTTCTCTCTGCGCCTTTAACCAGTTACGGGGCGCAGAAAGCGGCATCTGAAATAATGATCACGGACTTTAGCAGAAAAGGATTTATCGACGGTATTTCTCTGCGGTTGCCGACTTTGTGCGTACGCCCCGGTAAAGCCAACGCTGCCGCTTCGTCCTTCTTTTCAGGGATTATCCGAGAGCCTTTGAACGGAGAGGTGGCCATATTGCCTGTTGCCGATACTGTACGCCACTGGCACGCCAGTCCACGCGCAGCAGCGGCCTTCTTGACCCACGCTGCCAACTTGGACACCGAACTTTTGAACGACCGACGCTCGTTGAATATGCCTGGCGTGAGTTGCACGGTATCAGAACAGATTGAAGCGCTGCGTACTGTAGCCGGCCAAGACGCAGTTGCCTTAATAAAACGTACTCCTGACACGGCAATTGAAAGTATAGTTAAGAATTGGCCCCGTGACTTTGAAACGGATCGTGCGCTGGACTTGGGATTCCGGGCGGAATCGAGTTTTGACGATATTGTCCGCGTGTATCTGGAGGATGACTACAAGCGTTAATGGCCCATCGTCTTTCCGGTCAAGTGGCGCTTAAGGTGGTCGTGAATTTTGTCTCTTGTTAATTGCTCATCCCCTGACAGAGCAGCTTCTAGTATATCTGCATGATGCCTTATGTTTTGAGAGATGAACTCGAAATTGCGGTCTGCCACCATCAATTGCTGTCTGAATTGAGAATAAATTCGGCCATGCATTTGCTTCAACGTTTCCGATCCACAAGCAGAAATCAGCGTTTGGTGAAATTCCTTCTCCGAGGCAAACCAGATCTCGACAAGGTCGCTCGGGTCGTTTGCGGCGTGAATGCGTTTTTCGATATGGCTGAGTTTGTGATGTGCAGCCGTCAATCTTGCCTCCCAATCCACTCCGCCATTTCGGATCGACATTGCTGTGCCTTCTGCCTCCAGCAAAACACGGACGTGTGTCAATTCGATAAGCTTCTGCGGGGAACGCTTTGGCACGCGGAATCCCTTTTGTTCCTGAAAGTCCACCAAACCAACAGCGGCCAAACGAAAAAGGACTTCACGAACTGCACTCGCAGAACAACCATACTCTTTTCGCAGTTCTTCGGCCCGCACCTTGGATCCATGTTCGAATCCATTAGAGATTAGACGCATCTTAAGATCTTGATAAATATCTACTTCTTCGTTCATCCCGGTATGCGCCTTCAAGTTTGTCCAAGTAGCGTCCTAACGCTATTTTCGAATTTTTACAAGAATCTCGAAATTTTTCGTAATTTCAAATTTTTCTTGTTGCATTCGATTCGTCGGCTTAACGTTTACTCGCGTGACGACAAAGGAGGCAGCAAGATCTCCCACTCCGCGCAACGCTCAACGTCTGGGAGGACAATATGAAAATAGTCAAGACAGCGGCCGTGGCGGCCGTAGCCACGACAATGGCAGCCGGCTTTGCGATGGCTGAAACAACGAAGCTTAGAATTCAAACGCATTTTTCGCCCGAAACTCTGTCTGGCCAGATGGCCGCAAAATTCATTGAAGACATTCAGGAAATGTCGAACGGCGAAATCGAAGTTGAAATGTTCTATTCCTCTTCGGTGGTCAAATCAGTTGAAACCTTCGATGCCGCAGCTACGGGAATTCTGGATTGCGACATGACGGGTGGCGGCTATCAGACCGGTAAGAATCCGGCCTTCCAGTTTGCGGGCGACCTGCTCGGCGGATACCAGAACCCATATCAGCAAATGGCTTGGCTTCTTCATGGCGGCGGTAGAGAAGCCGTAAACGATCTGTACAACGGCTACGACATGGAATTCATCGGATGGTGGATTCCCGGGCCGGAGTCGCTTGCTTCGACCAAGCCGATTGCAAAAGTGGAAGACTTCAAGGATTGGAAGTTCCGCTCGCCTCCAGGCCTGGCGACCAAAGTGTTCGCGGAACTTGGCGCTTCTCCGATCGTGATGGACTTCAACGAAATCTTTACGGCTTTGGAAACCGGTATCATTGATGGCGCAGATGCTGCAAACCTGACTAACAACGTGGGTCTGGGTCTATACGAGATCGCAGGTCACACAAACTATCCCGGTTTTCACTCGATGCCTGCAGATCACCTAGCCTGTCGCAAAGACGTTTGGGAAGCTATGCCTGCGCACCACAAGAAGATCATGGAAGTCGCAATGGATAGCTTGGCATTGCACAATGCCACAATCAATGAAGTGCAGAACGCTCAGACTGCAAAAGACCTGCAAGCAAAAGGGGTTCAGTTGTACGAATGGTCGCCTGAAGACCTGGCAGCGTATCGCGCGGCCGTTCAGGTCGGTTGGACTGAATTCGCGACGACCCCTGAGGCACAGGCACTTTTGGAAAGCCACATCAACTTCCTGCGTGACCTGGGAGCAATGCAGTAGTCAGGCTTCGACCGAATTACGACGCACGGAGAGGCCGCACTAGCGGCCCCTCCGGATCGGCGCCGGGATCCAGAACTTCATGAAAATCAAAAGAATAATAAGTCACGTACTGCAGTACGACATGCCGGAAGTTTTGGGCTATTCGCAGCAGTATTATGACAAGCGGACAACCCATCTCGTTGAAGTTCAAACGGACGAAGGGGTGACAGGCTGGGGAGAGTGCTTTGGCCCCGGCAACATAGCAGTAGCAAACAAGTCCATCGTCGAAAAAGTAATCCAACCTATGGTGCTGGGTTTGGACCCATTGGACAAAGACGTGATCTGGCACAAGGTGTACAACCTTCTCCGAGATCATGGGCAAAGTGGAATGCCGATGCAGGCCTTGTCCGGGGTAGATATCGCCCTTTGGGACATCACGGGCAAAATCACTGGCCTCCCCCTCCACAAGCTTGTCGGCGGTGCGCATCGGACAAGTGTTCCGTGCTACGGCTACGGCATGATGCTGCGGGATGAACCGATTTCTGATCTGGCCAACCGTTTCGAAGATGAAGCTGCAAAGATCAAGGCAATGGGGTTTACCGCGACCAAAATGAAAACCGGCTTTGGTCCGAAGCCTGATGTAAAGCTGTGCGAGGCGGTGCGACGCGGAGTTGGTGACGACTTTCCTTTTATGGTCGATGCAAACCATGCCTATACGACTTCGGACGCATTTTTTGTCGGTCGTGCGTTGGAAGAACTGGACGCATATTGGTTCGAAGAACCCGTCGCGCCAGAAGACATTGACGGGTACCGCGAACTGCGCTCTTCGCTTAAAGTCAACATCTCGGGCGGAGAGGCGGTATTCAATCGCTGGGCCTGGCGCAATCTTCTTGAAAATCGCGGCATCGATATAGCGCAGCCAGAAGTATGCGCTTTGGGCGGTGTTTCAGAGTATCTCAGGGTACTGGCCCTATGCCACGCACATTTCACTCCGGTCGTAAATCACGTCTGGGGCAGCGCCATCGCCGTCGCAACTAATCTGCACCTACTGGCCGCCATGCCAGCAATTCCAGGCGGTTTGCATCCATGGGAGCCAATGCTGGAGTTCGACACAACGGACAACAAGTTTCGGGACGATCTGCTGACCGTTCCGCTGGAAATTCAAAATCAGGTCAAGGCCAACAACGGCCGTGTCATGATCCCGACTGGCCCCGGACTGGGTGTCGAGCCGGATCGAGACTTTATCGATCACTACAGGATCGAAGGATAGGGACGAGGGTTACGCGATGCACAAGAATTCAGGCGGACCAATTGAATGGCTCATACCGTTGGCCTTCGTCGCGACTGCCAGTTGGCTTGTTTGGCATCTTCCAGCATTCCTGTTGGATTGGCTGCCTTACACCTCAGAATCTCTCAAAAGTCAGGTAACGGAAATCTACCTCCGCAGCGACGTCACGCCCGAAATGCCTGGTGTGTTCGGGGGGTACATCGACATCATCGACGTGGCCGCGCTAGTGCTTTTACCTGTTCTTGCAGTGATTGGCACAAAGACCGTGCGCCCGGCGACGATGGAGTTCGAAGGCTCGACGGTTATGGACCGCGTCGCCCTGTTCATAGGCCGAGTTACGATGATGATGATAGCAATCATGACTGTCGTGATGCTCTACGAAGTCTTCATGCGCTACATACTGGAAAAGCCAACCGAGTGGGCCAACGAAATGACACTCTGGTTCGCCAGCTTTGTGTTTTTGATGTCTGGCTACTACGCCATGCAGCAACGCAGTCACATTAGAATATTCCTGCTGTACGATGCAGTTCCACGTTGGCTTCAGCGCGTTTTTGATACGGTTTCGACAATACTGATCGTGCTGTTTGCCTTCTTTCTGGTCTACGGCAGCTACAAACAGGTGTTCGTCAACAAGCTCTATAAATGGGAGCTTTATGGCTCCGCCTTCAATCCTCCGATCCCGGCGACATTGCAGCCGATGGTGCTGATCGTGATTACGCTCGTTGCAATGCAAGCAATTTTGAACCTGATCTCGGATTGGAACAAAGAACCGGAAATCCACACAGATGAACCGGATGAGGATGAGATTGAAATGATCAAGCGGGCGGTGGGACAAGACTGATGGATATTGGAACAATCTCACTCATCCTGATGGTCGCCCTGATCGTGCTTCTGGCGATCGGTATGCCCTTGGGTCTGGCCTCGGCCTCGCTTGCGGTTCTGGTTCTCGTCCTGAAGTTCGAACCTACACTTCTTTTGAACCCATTTTCATTCGGCGACGGCATTCTGACCGGCCGGCCGGGAACAGGGCCACTCTACATCCTGGCGCAGAAGATATACGGGCTCTTAACGGACTACGTGCTCATATCCGTGCCATTGTTTATCTTCATGGCGTCGTTGCTAGAGCGGTCCGGGATCGCGCGCGACATGTATTCGTCGCTGAATGTCTGGCTGTCCAGAACACGTGGCGGCATCGCGATCGTGACCTCGATCATGGCGGTTATCATGGCGGCCATGTCCGGCATTATCGGCGGTGAGGTTGTCCTGCTGGGCCTTATCGCCCTGCCCCAGATGCTGCGACTTGGCTACGATCAGAATCTCGCCATCGGCGTGATATGCGCCTCGGGGTCGCTGGGTACCATGATCCCGCCCTCGATCGTTCTGATCATCTATGGGCTGATCACCGAAACCTCGATCAAGTCGTTGTTCACCGCGTCGTTCATTCCCGGCTTCATGCTGGCCTCGATGATCATCCTGTACATTATCATCCGCACGCGGCTGAATCCTCACCACGCGCCGCTGCCTGAACCGGACCCAAACGACCCTGAACCGGTTGAAAAACGCAAGCTGTTTGCGGCCTTCATGAGCATCGTCGTAGCCGGTTTTTCCACCGTTCTGTTTGTCCGCGCTGCGTTTTTCGAGCTTTCTGGCTCGAACGCCTCCAGCCAGGGCGAACCAGCGCGATTGGGGACAGCTGACTACCTGCCCTGGTTTGCCGGCATCACGATCGTCGCCCTTCTGCTGATCTTCTTCGTCTTTGGCAGGCAGCGCGCCAAAATCGGGTGGGAAATGGGCAAAGGTCTCGTCGCGCCGCTGGTCGTCATCGGCGTCGTGCTCGGCTCGATCTATGGCGGGATCACCGGCATCACCGAGGCAGCAGGCATGGGCGCCTTCGCCGTTCTGATCATCGCCATTCTGCGGGGCGAAGGATCATTCGAGCTGGTTTGGGACAGTTTGATGCGGACGCTGAAGTCCACCGGCACCATCATCTGGGTGACCATCGGGGCCGCCGCGCTGGCGGGTGCTTACACCATAGCCGGCGGGCCCCAATACGTGGCCGACCTGATCGTCGGCCAGGAGCTGCCAACCATGCTGGTAATTCTGGTGATGATGCTGATCTTGCTGTTCATGGGCGCATTCATGGATTGGGTCGGCATCGTCCTGTTGATCATTCCTGTCTTTCTGCCGATCGTCCTGCGCCTTCCCATTGAGGAAATCGGACTCATTGGCCAGTTGCAGCCGAGCCATGTCGCCATCTGGTTTGGTGTCGTATTCTGTATGAACATGCAGGTCAGCTTCCTGTCCCCCCCATTTGGCCCGGCCGCGTTCTACCTGAAGTCGGTGGCCCCTCCGCATATCAGCCTGACGGATATCTTCCGCGGCTTCCTCCCATTCATCGGGATCCAGTTGCTGGCGCTTTCCGTTCTTCTGATCTGGCCGGGCATCATCGCGCTGCTTTTGTGAGGTAACACCCATGCTGACACTAGATCAGATTGGCAAGTTCCAGACAGATGGATACCTCGTGGTCGAGGATGTAATTCCCGCCGATGTCCTGGATCGGGTACAAGCCGAATACTCGGATGTCCTGAACCGGCTTTATGATGGTTGGTACAAAAAGGGGCTGGTCAAGGACGAGCCGTCCGGAATGACCTTCTGGGACAAACTTCTGTCCGCCTATCAGGCTGGTTGCGATTATTTCCAGCCGCTGGACATCTCGTTGCCCGGCGATCGGATCATGGCGGACACACCTTTCCATATTGGGCCCGCCGTGTTCGACTTGCTGACGGCCCCCCCCATGCTGGACATCGTCGAGCAGTTGATCGGGCCAGAGTTGGTCAGCAATCCGATCCAGCACGTTCGGCTGAAGCCCCCTGCCCTCATGCTGGCAAAGGACGAGGTTCGCGCGCACATCACCGCAACGGACTGGCATCAGGACCGGGCGGTTGCGTTAGAGGACGCGGACCAGACCGACATGATCACGGTTTGGATTGCCGTCAACGATGCAACGGTCGAAAACGGCTGCCTGCAAGTGCTGCCAAAGACCCAGGATCAATCCATCCTGCCGCATTGTGCGCGGACGCAGACAGGTATTGCCGAGGGGTTCATTGACGAAGACCGCGCCCTGCCCCTGCCTGTCAAGGCGGGTGGGATCATCCTGTTTGACCCTTTGACGCCACATGCTTCGCTGGTCAATGAAACAGACAGGTTCCGCTGGTCGTTCGATATCCGCTTCAGCGCGGCAGGTCAGCCCACAGGCCGAGACCATTTCCCCAGCTTCATCGCAAGGTCCAGATCATGCCCCGAAACCGAATTGCGGGATTGGCGTGTCTGCAAGGCCAACTGGGAGTCGGCGCGAGCACGGCTGTCCGGACAACCGCATATTGATCTTCACCGGTGGACATCAGACTCGCCCTTTTGCGCCTAGATTCGGCCGCTAAGAAAGCTGACTATGACTTTTGTACGTTTAGATCGAACGGATAGTGTGGTGGTTGCCACTCGACCCTTGGAGGCAGGCAGTGTTGTCGAGGATGTCACGACTAATGCGCGCATCCCTTCAGGTCACAAGGTCGCCATGCGGATGCTTGCGCCAGGCGAACCGGTCAGAAAATACGCCCAGATTATCGGCTATGCCACTCAACCGATCCAACCCGGCGATCATGTCCATACCCACAACGTCGAGTTCCGCAACACCAGCGTGAACTACGAGTTCGCAACGGATCTCAGGCCCACGAAACCCGCCACCTCGGTCGATACGTTCATGGGTTACCACAGGGACAGCGGCCGGGTCGGCACCCGCAATTATGTCGCGGTCCTGACCACCGTGAATTGTTCGGCGACAGCGGCTCGCATGATCGCAAATCACTTTACGCTGGAAAAGCTGGCCGAGTATCCGAACGTCGATGGCGTGGTGGCCTTTGTCCACGGAACGGGCTGCGGAATGGCCGATTCCGGCGACGGTTTCGAAGCTCTCCAACGAGTCATGTGGGGGTTTGCGAAACACCCCAACCACGCTGCCGTTCTGATGGTCGGTCTGGGCTGCGAGATGAACCAGATCGACTGGCTGCTGGACGCGTATGGGCTAAAGCAGAGCCCCACCTTCCAGACGATGAACATCCAGAACGTCGCCGGATTGCGCCGGACCGTGGAAATGGGCATCAGCAAGATCAATCAGATGCTACCCCTTGCAAATAAGGCACGCCGCAGCGAAGCCCCAGCGTCCGAACTTATGGTTGCGCTGCAATGCGGTGGATCGGACGCTTGGTCTGGTGTGACCGCGAACCCGGCGCTCGGACACGCCTGCGACCTGTTGGTCGCCCAAGGCGGCACAGGTGTCCTTGCGGAAACGCCCGAGATCTACGGAGCAGAACACCTTCTGACCCGTCGCGCTCTCGATCGGGCAACTGGCGAAAAGCTGATCAGACTGATCAATTGGTGGCAGGACTACACCGCCCGCAATCATGCCTCAATGGACAACAACCCAAGCCCCGGCAACAAACAAGGGGGTCTGTCGACCATCCTTGAAAAATCGCTGGGGGCGGCGGTAAAGGGCGGAACCAGCCCTTTGACCGGCGTGTTCAAATACGCCGAACCCATCACCCGCAAAGGATTCACCTTTATGGACAGCCCCGGATATGACCCGGCCTCGGTAACCGGGCAGATCGCGGCCGGGTGCAACCTTGTGTGCTTCACCACGGGGCGTGGCTCTGCCTTTGGATCCAAACCGGCGCCCACGCTGAAAATCGCCACCAACTCTGAATTGGCGACTCGCATGCCCGAAGACATGGACGTGGATGCGGGAGACATTCTGACCAAAGGGGTCAGCGTCGAAGAAAAAGGACAGGAAATATACCGCCGGCTGCTCCAAGTCGCCTCGGGAGCGCGAACCAAGTCCGAGGCGCAGGGCTTGGGTGACTACGAATTCGTTCCCTGGCAAATCGGAGCGATGATGTGAAACGGATCCTAGTAGCCGGCGGCGGATTGATCGGTATCCGCCACGTCCACGCCGTGATCGAGCATCCCGGCTGCATGTTGGTCGGGTTGGCCGATCCAGATGGCTCGATCCAGATCGATGCGCCACGTTTCGCCAGTATGGACGATGTGCAGGACCCGGTGGATGGCGTCATAATCGCAACGCCGACCCGCCTGCACGCCGAAAACGGGATCCTGGCCGCGTCGCGCGGGTGGCACATGCTGATCGAAAAGCCGGTTGCCGCGTCGGTCAATGACGCCTTGCGCCTGAAGAGGACCGTCCGCCAGGCCGATGTCCGCAGCCTGGTGGGCCACCATCGGCGGTATCACCGCACCTTGCAGCACCTGAAGGAGGTGATCACACAAGGAACGGTCGGACGGGTCATCAACGTCTCGTTGCTGTGGGCCATGCGCAAACCCAACAGCTATTTTGAACAGAACTGGCGGACTTCGGATGGCAGCCCGGTCATGATCAATCTAGTGCATGATATCGATGTACTGCGCTTTGTGATCGGAGAAATCTCGGATGTCGTAGCCCTGCCCGGCGCGTCGGTCCGCGGATCGGATCGGATAGAAAGCGGCGCCGTCGCGATCGCGTTCGAAAACGGCGCGACAGGCACCATCAGCTTTGCCGACTCTGCGCCCAGCCCATGGGGGTTTGAGGCAGGAACCGGCGAAAACCCGAACATCGGCACGACCCGACAGGACATGATGTGGATCACTGGAACCAAGGGCGCTGTAAGTTTTCCTTCCATGACCCTGTGGCGTGGAAAGGATTGGGGCACTGCGGCCCAAAAAGACCAACTTCTGCGACCGAAACAAAAACGCGAGCCGCTGGAGGCCCAGTTGGATCATTTCCTTGACGTGATCGACGGCGCCTCACCGTTGATCGACGTCGAGGATGCGACCCGGACGCTCGAGGTCACATCACGGATAGAACAGGGGCTAAAAGCGCGGTCAGCTCGAGCGCGGGCGCCGACCTGAAGGAAATCCGGCCCCGGCGAAGAACCGGACCACCCAAAAACCTATGATTACACGCCGGGTAATATGAGCATCCGAACTTCAAAACCGCCCGCGCCAGACACAAGAATGAAAACCAGAGACATTTACGGAAAGGGAAACCAATGAGCAAACCATCAATCGGGTTTATCGGCCTGGGACTAATGGGCGGAGCCATGGTAAGCCGGCTGTTGGACCAGGGATACTCGGTCACGGTCTTGGGAAACCGCGACCGAACGCATCTGGACTACGCGATTGACCGGGGTGCCCGTGAGGCGCAAAACGCCCGAGATCTGGCACAAGCCAGCGACATCGTGATGCTGTGCATGGGAACCTCTGAACAGGTCGAGGGTCGTATGCGCAGTGCAGATGGCGTGATCGAGGGATTGAAGCCCGGGGCGATCGTCATCGACTTTGGCACCTCGCTTCCGGGCAGCACACGCGCCTTGGCCAAGGAGGTTGCCGCAGCCGGCGGAAGCTATCTTGATGCGCCTCTTGGCCGGACGCCCTCGCACGCGCTGGAAGGCAAGCTCAACATCATGACTTCCGGCGACAAGGCAGCCTTTGACAAGGCTGGGCCGACACTGAAGGACTTGGGCGAAAACGTCTTTTACCTTGGCCCTGTCGGATCGGGGCACACCATCAAGTTGATCAACAACTTCTTCGCAATGACCGTCGCGAACGCGATGGCCGAAGCCTTTGCAATGGCAGATATCACCGGTGTTGACCGCAGGCAGCTTTATGACGTGATGGCTGCAGGACCGCTGCATTCCGGAATGATGGATTTCGTCAAAGCCTACGGTGTCGAGAATGACCCGAACCAACTCGCCTTCGCCATCAAGAACGCGGCAAAAGACCTTGGGTATTATGACCGCATGGCGCGCGAGGCCGGTGTTACCAGCGTGATGTCGCAGGGCGCGCTTTCAGCGCTGAACGACGCGCGCGACCACGGTCAGGCGGATGACATGGTCAGCCAGATGGTTGACTACTACGTCAAGCGCTTCAACACCTGAACGATGGCCGTCACCGCCAACCCCACCGCGGACTTGCCGCGCCTGGGCATCGTGCTGATGCTGACAGCGTGGCTGTTCTTTTCACTGGTGGACCTTGGGGCCAAGTGGTTGGCGTTGGCCGGCGTCCCGGCATTTCAATTGGCGTTCATGCGTTACGCGGGGCACTTCGTGATCTCGGTGGGTGTGATCGCCAAAGGCGGGATTGAGGTTGGCCGGTTCAAGACCGACCACCCATGGCAAGTCATCAGCCGGGCCTTGCTGCTGATCTCTGCGACCGTTTTCAACTTTTATGCCCTGCGGTTTCTACCTTTGACCGTCGTGTCAGCGATCATGTTCTCAAGCCCTGTCATCGTGTGTTTTCTGTCCGTTTTCGTGTTGAAAGAGAGCGTTGGCCCTTGGCGTTGGGCGGCCATCATCCTGGGCTTTCTGGGGGTTCTGGTTGTCGTCCGGCCGCTTGGCACGGCCTTTCATCCGACCATGTTGCTGATCGTCTACAACGCCACAGCGTTGGCCTTGTACTCGATGATGACGCGCAGGTTGTCCGGGGTTGTTGCCGTGGACACCATGCAGTTCTACCTCGGGCTTACCGGGACGGTGGTCCTACTGCCTTTCGCCATCTGGTTCTGGGTCCAGCCGGAAAACACCTGGAGCCTGATTGTTTTGATCGGCCTTGGCGTCTTTGGCTGGTGCGGGCATCAACTGCTGACGAACGCGCATCGTTTCGGAACGGCGAACCAGTTGATGCCATTCACCTATTCGTTCCTGATCTACGTTGCGATCTGGGGCTATCTGTTCTTTGACACGATACCGGACGCATTCACATTGGCAGGGGCCGCGCTGATCATGGCTGCAGGCCTCATAATCTGGAAAAGAGAAAAGAAATGACGCGAATTGCCTGTATCGGCGAAGCCATGATCGAATTGTCCATGCTGGAATCTGGCGCAAAGGTGGGCGTCGCTGGGGATACGCTGAACACCGCCATCTACATGCACCGCGCCGCTCCTGATTTGCAGGTGGAGTATGTAACATGTCTGGGCGACGACCCGTTCTCGGAGCGTATCGCGGGGTTCATCGCCAGTCATGGTATCGTGACATCCGGCATCCGCATCATTCCGAACGCCTCCCCGGGACTCTATGCGATCACGACATCTGCGAACGGTGAACGCAGCTTTACCTATTGGCGCAGCGAGGCAGCCGCCCGTCAGCTTTTTGGCGATCACGACTTCAGTCTACTGAACGGCTACGACGTGCTGTACTTGTCAGGGATTTCCGTGGCCATTCTTCCGCACGAGGTGAGACTTGCGCTGCTGGACTGGCTCGAAGGCTCTTCCATCCGGTTAGTCTATGACAGCAACTTTCGTCCGCGTCTTTGGGACAGCATCGAGCACGCCCGGCAGATCAACCAACGGCTTTGGCAGCGTGCAGACATTGCCCTGCCGTCCATTGACGACGAGATGGCGCTGTTCGGGGAACGCCCGGATGAGGTGGCGGCACGCTTTTCCGATCATCATGGCATCGGTGCGTTGAAACGCGGAGAGGATGGCCCCCTGTCGATCGGTCAGAACATTAAGCAGACCTATGAGCCTGCCAAAAACGTGCTGGATACCACAGCCGCGGGCGACAGTTTCAACGGTGGCTACCTCGCGACCTTGCTGACCGGAAAATCGCAGGCCGAGGCCCTGATGGCCGGACACAATCTGGCATCCACTGTTGTTCAGGTCCGCGGCGCAATCATTCCTGGATAAGTGGCGCGAGATCCTCAGCGCCGACAAGGCGCAAAAGCGGCACTACCGGGTCTGGCTGTTTAACGGCCGAGGCGATTTCTGACGCGCAAGGATCGTTCAGCGCCCTGCCTTCGGCGGTCTCGGACATGCAATAGGAAATCCAGGCCTGCATCCCCGCGATCACCGCCTGAGAGCCGGTTTTACGGAGTGTGGGAACAAACCGATACGGCAGCTTCTGACTGCCATCCATCGCGATTTGGTCCAGCCGGTGCACCAGATCGGGGTTTTCAAACCGGCGCAACAGGGACTCGGCATAGTCCGGGACCTGTGCTTGCAGTGCAGCGGGCAGCGTTGCGCCCGCATCTTTCATCAACTCGGAAACCAGCGGGCGCAAAACCGGGTCTCCAACCGCTTCGTGGACATAGGTCAAACCCCGCTCTAACCCGACATAAGCCAACAGGGAATGCGCACCGTTCAACATGCGCAGCTTTCGCGTCTCGTGCGGAACCACGTCATCGACCAGTTGCACACCTGGCCAATCCGGATGCGGGCCGGCGAAACTATCTTCGATGACCCACTCCGAGAACGCCTCTGTCGGAACAGCCATAGGGTCGCCGCTGATTGCGCGAACGGCGTTCGTGGTGGCCGGGGTGATCCGGTCGACCATCGCGTTGGGAAAGCGAACAGCGTCCCAATTCACGTCCAGACCGGCTGCTTTCGAAAAATCGGCAACCGCTGTTTCAAGCGTTTTTCCGTTCTCCATACGATTGTCGCAGCTAAGCACCGTCACTGGCTTGCGCCGTTCCGCAAGGCCAAAGGCAAGAAACCCGATCAGCGTCGCAGGCCCCTGCCCCGCCAGATCGGCGGCAATCGCCGGGTCCTGAAGGTTCAGCTTGCCCGCGGCATCCAAATGATAACCTTTCTCGGTCACGGTCGCCGAGATGATCTCAGCATCCGCCATTGCATTGAAAACCGCTACACGATCCTCGGGCGCGACCAGAACGTCCCGCAGAGCTTTGATGCGACGGACGCCCTGCCCCTGTACGCACAGATCGTATTCGAAGCCCTGTCGGGCCAATCCATCCCGAACCGAGGATGAACGCAGGCTGACGCCGACAACGTCCCATCCGCCCGCTTGATCGGTGTAATCCAGCAAATGCGCCCGGGCAAAGTTTCCGAGACCGAAGTGAAGAATTGTACCCATTTAGCTTTGCAGTCCGTAAACCTGTTTCGCCAGATCGACCGCCAGCAACCGCGCGAGATGCTCGGCACTGTCCCGCCCGAAATAGCCGCGCGCAACCTGCTCGACCAGATGAAGCGCCACACCCCGTCGCCACAGGTCGTGACGTGCCGGTATGGACAAAAAGGCCCGCGTGTCGTCATTGAATCCAGCCAGATTGTAATATCCGGCCGTTTCAACGACCTGATCGAAATACCGCGCAATCCCGGCTGGGCTGTCATGGAACCACCAAGGCGGCCCGATCCGAAGGCACGGCCAATGTCCCGCCATAGGAGCCAGTTCACGAGCATAGGAGCCTTCGTCCAGTGTGAAAAGGATGACGCGCAGATCCGCCGTGTTTCCAACCCGGTTCAAAAGCGCCTCAAGGCCCGTAACCCAATCCATCGCGATTGGAATGTCAGCCCCCTTGTCCCGTCCGAATTCGCGCATCACCGCGTGGTTGGTGTTGCGCTTGCTACCGGCATGAATCTGCATGGTCAGACCATCATCGACGGACATCTGCGCCATTTCGATCAGCATATGCCCATAGAAGCGGCGGGCGTCCTGTTCGGTACCTTCCCGCCGTCTCAGCCGTTGGTAAAGCGCATCCGCGTCGCCCAGCCACTCGGTCTGCACGCGTTCAATACCGTGGTCGGTGGCCGTACAACCCAGTTGAATGAAATGGGCTCGTCGCATTCGCAGCGCGTTGAGGTAGCCATCATAGCTGCCCAGATCGCAGCCTGTCAGCTCCGCCAACTTGTCCAGGTTCTGCACGAATTCCGGGTCCGCCCCATCTAAAACCCCGTCCGGGCGGAAAGTCGGCACTACACGCCCGCCCCAACCGCTTGTGCGGACAATCTGATGCTCCGCGAGATCGTCGAGAGCGGAATCAGTGGTGGCCAGAACCTCGATTCCGAACCTGTCGAACAAGGCCCTCGGACGAAATTCAGGTTGCGCCAGTTTTCCCGAAATCTCGTCATAGATCAGGTCGGCCGTACACGAGGACAAATCCTCAGACACGCCAAACGTTTCATTCAGCACGTAGTTCATCCAAATCCGAGATGGCGTCCCCAAAAACAAATGCCAATGCTCGGCAAAGGTGCGAAACACGGCGCGAGGATCCTTCTTGCGGCCCTCTTCGCCAACGCCAAGTTCGGACAATGGAACGCCTTGCGAGTAGAGCATACGGAACACGTAGTGGTCCGGAACCACCAGCAGCTCTGCCGGGTTGGGAAACGGCGCATCGGTTGCAAACCACCCCGGATCGCAGTGACCATGCGGAGACACGATCGGCAGGTCCTTGATACCGAGGTACAGGTCCTCTGCCATCCCTTTCAAACTACCAATCAATTCTGCCTCCGATACAGTTCCCCGCAATTGTTAACACAGTTTTTAATGGTTGCATCTTTCCCGTTCGAACCCGCAGACTGACCGTGTGATCCGGGGGAATGAATGAATATTGCGCTGATTGGTTTGGGGATGGTTTCTGGCACGCATGTCGCCGCCATTCGGGCATCGGATCAAGGCCTCAGTCTTGCCGGAGTCCTCGGGCGCAATCCTGACAAGGCAGCTGAGTTCGCGCGGCGAAACGATACCCGCGCATTCAGCTCGGTCGACGAAATCGCAAACGACCCAAACGTCGACTTTGCGATCATCGCAACTCCGCCTGATCAGCGCACAGAGTTGGTGCGGGTTCTTTCGACCGCTTCGAAACCGATCCTGATGGAAAAGCCCATCGAAAGAACGCTGGACGCCGCGACAGCCATCGTCGATCGGTGTGAGGCGTCAGGCGTGCCGCTGGGCATCGTCTTTCAACACCGCGCCCGCGCCGCCTCGAAAGCCCTGAAATCGGCAGTTGAACAAGGTGAGCTGGGCGCGATCGCAACGGTGGAGATCCGTGTCCCCTGGTGGCGCGATCAGAGTTACTATGACGAGCCTGGTCGCGGAACTTATGCACGCGACGGAGGCGGTGTCATGATCTCGCAGGCAATCCACACGCTTGACCTTGCGATGTGGCTGCTGGGGCCGATCTCGGACATTCAGGCCGTGATGAGAAAAACTCCGTTGCAC
Source organism: Ruegeria sp. CDSA141 (assembly GCF_059612005.1). Classification (NCBI taxonomy): domain Bacteria; kingdom Pseudomonadati; phylum Pseudomonadota; class Alphaproteobacteria; order Rhodobacterales; family Roseobacteraceae; genus Ruegeria; species Ruegeria sp. CDSA141. Next base: position 227,270 of record NZ_JBXWPT010000002.1, on the reverse strand, counting down.
GATCTCGAAGCCGAGGATTGGGCAGGTGCTGTCTTTGAAATGAAAAACGGCGCAGTGGGCACGTTGATGGCGACCACCGCCGAGTTTCCGGGGGCCGCTGAGTCCATCACCATACAGGGCACGCGCGCCAAGGCCTATCTGGAGTCAGGTGTCCTGACCTTGACCACATTCAATGGCCGGAAATCAACGGTTGGCGAAACCGCCGCCACAGGCGGAGGGGCGGATCCCATGGCGTTCACCCATGCGTGGCATCAAGCGGTCATCGAGGATTTTGCCAAGGCCGTTGCCGGTGGAGGGCAGCCCATGGCCACCGGACGCAGTGCCCTTTTGACCCACGCCGTCATCGACGCGATGCAGATCGCCAATCGAACCGGCCAGAAAACACGAGTCGCCTCATGAGTCTGACCTGCGTCGCCCTTGGCCTGGACCACCGCCATATCTATGGCATGACGGAAAACATGCGCAAAATCGGCATGGACTGCGTTGGCTATTGGACACAAGGCGATCCGGAAACGCTGGCGGGCTATGTCAAAAGGTTTCCCGATATTCCGCGGCTGGCCCGACTGGAAGACGCCCTGAACTGCGGGGCGGATCTGGCGCTGATTTCGGCAATACCGGCGGATAGGGCCGCGTTGACAGTCCGCGCCATGCAGCACGGCATGGATGTCATGAGCGACAAGCCGGGCTGTACGACGTTCGAGCAACTCGACGATATCAAGCGAACGGTCGCGGACACCAGTCGAATCTGGTCGGTGAATTTTTCCGAACGGTTTGAAACGCCCGTCAGCACCCGGGCGACCGAGTTGGTCAAGGCCGGTTCGATCGGAAGCGTGATCCAGACGGTCGGTCTTGGCCCGCACCGATTAAACCGGGCAACCCGGCCGGAATGGTTTTTTCAGCGTGACCGCTACGGCGGGATTCTGACCGACATCGCCTCGCATCAGATTGATCAGTTCCTGCACTACACAGGTTCAGAAACCGCGGAGATCACGAACGCCTATGTGGCGAACTACGCAAACCCGAACGATCCCGGATTGCAGGATTTTGGCGAAGTCAATCTGTGCAGCGAGAATGGTACCGGGTACATCCGGGTTGACTGGCTCACGCCGGATGCCCTGCCAAACTGGGGGGATGGTCGTCTGACGATCCTGGGCACCGAAGGATATATCGAGTTGCGGAAATACGTCGATGTAGGCGGGGCCTCTGGTACAGACCATCTGATCCTCGTCAACGGCGAAACCTGCCAAAAGATCGACGCAACCGACGCCGGCCTTCCCTACTTCGCGCGCCTCGTCGACGACATCCGCAACCGGACCGAAACCGCAATGACGCAGACCCACTGCTTTACGGTCATGGAACTGGCGCTGCGCGCGCAGGAATTGGCGGAACGCAGATGATCAACGTTGCGATCCTTGGCGCAGGTATCGGTGAGCAGCATCTGAACGCGCTGGAACGGCTTGGTCGCACCTTCCAGGTAGCCGCCGTTGTCGACCAGAATACGGATCGGATCGAACAGATCCGACAGAACTCGGATTTTCGAGCACTGAGCAGCATTCAGGACGCGCTGGATGATCCGACGATAGATGTCATCGACATCTGTCTGCCGCCCCATCTGCATGTACCGACCACCCTTGCAGCACTGGCCGCAGGAAAACACGTCGTCTGCGAGAAACCTCTTGCGACCTCGATGCAGGATGTGGATCGGATCACGGCAACCGCACGCAGCGCGGGCAGGCAGGTGTTTCCGGTCTTTCAATACCGGTGGGGCTCGTCACTGGCACAATTGCGCCATCTGCAGCGCGCAGGCCTGACCGGAGCCGTCCAAACCGCCGCGCTGGAAACCCATTGGTCCCGAGGCGCAGACTACTATGCGGTGCCCTGGAGGGGAACATGGGCCGGTGAACGCGGCGGCGCAGTGCTGGGTCATGCGATCCACAATCATGATCTGCTGACTCATATCGCGGGTGATATCGCCTGGGTGTCTGCGATGGTCACAACGCGGGTCAACCCGATCGAGACCGAAGACTGCGCCGCAATCTGCTTTGGCATGACTTCCGGAGCATTGTGCACAAGCAGCATCTGCCTGGGCGCCGCCACCGACGAAACCCGCCTGCGGTTCGTCTTTGAAAAACTGACCGCGACTTCTGGCACGGAACCCTATGCTCCGGGTCAATCGCCGTGGACATTCGTCGCGCGGGACTCGGTGGATCAGGTCGCCGTCGACAACGCTCTTGCAGTCGCCGCGGTCGAGCCAACGGGGTTCGAAGGGTTCTTTACCGAAGTAGGCAAGGCTCTGCGGTTCGAGGCAAACTCGGCCGTTACGCTACAGGACGGTGCTGCGTCCATCGGGCTCGTGACGGCGGTTTACCACGCGGCTCGTACCGGGCAGCGCGTTACCCTTCCTATCAGGCCCGATCACCCGCTGTATGAAGGATGGCTGCCATGAAACAATGCTGGCGTTGGTTCGGCCCCGATGATCCGATCGTCCTGGCCGATCTCCATCAAATCGGTGTTCAGGGCATTGTAACTGCACTGCATCACATCCCGCCGGGAGAACCCTGGGACGAACCGAGCATCGCCGATCGGCAGGCGTTGCTGGCCGCTGCCGGGTACAGTTGGGACGTTGTCGAAAGCCTGCCCGTCTCCGAGGCGATCAAGACGCAGTCTGCTGACATGGCAGAACATCTGCAGGCGTATAAGTCCAGCCTCAGGGCCCTGTCCGCCCGTGGCATCAAAGTCGTTTGCTACAACTTCATGCCAATCCTGGATTGGACGCGTACCGCCCTTCGCGCCCAGCAGCTGCACGGGGGAACGGCCATGCTGTTCGACCTGACGGATTTTGCAGTTTTCGACATACATATTCTCAAGCGGCCGGGCGCGTCCGAAGACTATTCCAGCACCGTCCAACAAGTGGCCACGGACCGTTTTTTGGGCATGTCTGATCATTCCAGGGCCCAATTGAAGCACAATGTCACTGCGGGGCTGCCGGGCGCAAACGATCAGTGGAGCGTGCAGGACGTGCGCGCTTTATTGCAGACCTATGCTCACATAGACCGTGACCGGCTTCGCGCAAACCTGATCGATTTCCTGTCCGAGGTCGCCCCGGTGGCTCAAAAGCAGGGCCTGCGCTTGTGCTGCCATCCGGATGATCCGCCGTTTTCGTTGCTCGGTCTTCCTCGGATCATGTCCAGCACCGATGACTACGGCGCCGTTCTGGATGCCGTTGATTTGTCGGCGAACGGCGCAACGCTGTGTACGGGGTCGTTGGGAGTGTCCCCCGAATTCGATGGACCGGACTTCGTGTGCAGGCATGGCGACCGGATTCACTTTGTCCATTTGCGAAACACCCGACGCATCGCGGGGTCAGACAGCCAGAAGCCGGACTTCTTTGAGGCCCCGCATCTGGAGGGCGACACCGACATGGTCAACACCATTCGCGAATTGATGAACGAACAGCGCCGCCGCAAATCCCAAGGGCGTGGCGACTGGAAAATTCCGATGCGGCCCGACCACGGACAAGAACTGCTGAGCGATCTGGGCGGACACAGCACCCCCGGCTATCCGCTGATCGGACGAATGCGCGGGTTGGCGGAACTGCGCGGCATCATGGCGGCGTTCTCGTAACGCGTCGGGTCATGCAGTTTCTTTCCGCCGCAACACTTCTTTGCTTGCCTGACCGCCGCATTCTTCGTTTACTTACGGCACGTAAACGGGCAGCGGGGTGTCTTCCGGACTCGCCCGACGTCTGTTCAAGACGCGTGAAACTCCCGCGAAAACCGATGCGATTGGGCATCATTTTTCGAAACGTCTGCCACATGGCAATGGCGGAAGAACGGGAGAGGTTCAAATGAAAACCGCAGGCGTAATCGGTCTTGGCGACATGGGCAGCGGCCTGGCTAAAAACCTAATCAAGAACGGCTTTGAAACATCCGGTTTCGACCTGAATGAGACACGCTTGACGGCATTTGCCGACATGGGCGGCCTGCCCAAGGACAGCGTGGGACAGGTCGGCCGTCACGCCGCCAGTGTGTTTGTCATGGTTATGAACGGAGATCAGGCCCGCGATGTCATTCTGGGTGAAAACGGCCTGGTTGCGAACATGGCCAAAGGCGGAACGGTCATCCTGTCGGCGACCATTACCCCGGCCGAAGCAGGCGCTATCGGGCAAAACATGGAGGGCTCGGGCATCCACCTGATCGACACGCCGGTCTCGGGTGGGTTTCCCGGCGCGCAGAACGGCACACTGACGATGATGGCGGCCGGTCCTGAGGATGTGCTGGACCGAAATGCCGAAGTCATGCAGGCAGTGTCGGCAACCATTCATCGGGTCGGAGAAAACGCCGGCGACGGGCAAACCGTGAAAGCCTGCCTGCAATCCCTTATCGGATCGATCTTTTCCGCCACATTCGAGGCTGCGGCCCTGGCGGCCAAAGCCGGTGTCAGCGGTCAGGCATTACTTGATGTTTTCTCCTCATCCAGCGCGGGGTGCGGCGTCGTGAATACCGCCCTTGAAAACATCATTGACCGCAAGTTCGAGGCCACCGGTAGTCATATCGCAACCATGCATAAGGACCTGACGATCTCTCTGGCATTAGCCGGTGCGTTGGGCGTTCCCATGCACACAGCGTCATCCGCAATGCAGATCTTTCACGCAGGAAAAACCAAATACCCGAAAGGCGACAACTGGGTGTGTACTCGCGTCATCGAAGAGATCGTTGGCGCAGAATTGCATCGCTGAGGGGGAGCGAACATGAAACTAGGTGTGATTTGCGACGGCATTTCCCGCGATCTGCGGCATGCCGTGGACGTGATGGACGAGTTCGGCTTGGACTATGCAGAGCTTCAGTTCGTTGGTGATACGGAGGTCGGGGACCATTCCCCGCAGGAAATTGCCGAGATCGATGCGCTCTTGCGCGACCGGGGCAAGCCTGTGTCATGTTTGTCGCGCCATATCTTTGCAGGGATGACAGCTGCCAACAGGCCAGGCGACGATCTGCACACTCGGCACATGGACGCCTTGAAACGCGTGATCGACATGGCGCATATCGTGGGGTCTTCGCTGGTTCGGATCATGACCCAACGAAAAGAGCAGATACTCTGGGGAAAGAACGGCGCCGAGAAGTGGAACGTAGCGCATGGGGTATGGAACTCGATGCCCCCGCTGATCGCGCCTGCGGTTGAACTGGCAAGAACAGAGGGGGTGAAGCTTGTCGTGGAAACCGGAAACGGCACACTGGTCAATTCCAACTATACGGCCCGCAAGCTGATTGACGAGTTGGACGCAAAAGACGCGTTGAAAGTGCTGTGGGACCCTGGAAACAACTGCTGGTGTCATGAACTGGCATACCCGGATGGCTATGAAGAACTGCGCGGCGGCTACGTGGGTCACATTCACATCAAGGACGTGAAGGTCGACACGCCGCGGGCAACGCTGGAAGTGTGCCGCATGGGTGAAGGCCAGCTTGCGCCTCTGTTCCAACCCATCGCCGACGCGCTCAGATCCGACGGCTATGATGGCGTCATTTCCTTCGAGAGTGTTTATCACCCCGGCAACGGAAACTTCGAAGATGGTTTTCGTCTGTGTGTGGACAGGTTTAAAAGCCTGTTTGCATGAACAGCGAAGCAATCAGCGTTACAAATTCGATGGATGCACCGTAAAGCTGAACGCCAAATGGTCTGTAGGAGACTGGGCGCGTTCGCGCGGGATCAGGAAAAGGGCCTGCTGGATGAAACAAGAGTTTTTTGACCTGTCAATTGAAACGCCCGGCAAATCGCTCACCGACATCAGCGGGATCGTTCAGCGTGCGGTGTCTGAACATGGATTTGGCTCGGGCCTGCTGACCCTTTGGTGCGTCCACACGGGTGCTGCGCTGTTGGTGCAGGCCAATGCCGATCCCGAGGTACTCAAGGATATCGAGACGTTCTTCGAGGAACTCATACCCAAGTCACCAGGCAAGTATCACCACCGCCCGACCGAGGACGACAACGCTCCGTCGCATCTGCGGGCGCTGTTGACGCAAACTCAAGTATCGATCCCGGTCGAACAGGGGCAGCTTCCGTTGGGTCGCGTGCAAAGCCTGTACCTGTTCGAACATCGCGAGACGCCCAAAACGCGCCGATTGAAGGTGCACTACATCGGGACTTAACGCTTTGGGTCACATGGTGCGTTGCCGGTGCTACCGACCCATCCACCCCCCGTCGACGACAAGGATTTCTCCGTTGACGAAGTCCGACGCGGCAGAGGCAAGAAAGACCACCGGTCCGGCAAAATCATCAGGCGTACCCCAACGACCCTGTGGTGTTCGTTCCAGGATCGACTTCGACCGGACCGGATCGTCCTGCAGGGCCTGGGTATTGTCGGTCGCGACGTAGCCGGGGGCGATCGCATTCACGTTCACGCCCTGCCCGGCCCATTCGTTGGCCAATGCCTTGGTCAGCTGTCCAATCCCACCTTTCGAGGCCGAATAGCCTGGCACAGTGATCCCTCCCTGAAATGTCAGCAACGAGGCAGTGAAGATGATCTTTCCCGAACCCCGAACCAGCATGTCCTTGCCGATCTCGCGAGACAGAACGAACTGCGAGGACAGGTTCACCTCGATCACTTCGTCCCACCAGTCGTCCGGGTGCTCGGCGGCGGGTTTGCGTTTGATTGTACCGGCGTTGTTGACAAGGACATCAGGGGCTTGTCCGTCGGCCCTCAACTGATCAATGAACCCATGCAGCGCGGCCCGATCCGAGAAGTCGCATTGGTAAGCCCGGAAATTGCGCCCCTTCGCCGTGACTGCTTTTTCGACATCCGACTCGGACAGCTCGAGCGAGGCAGACACGCCGATGATATCGGCTCCGGCCGATGCCAGTGCCTCGGCCATGCCGCGCCCGATGCCGCGTTTGCACCCGGTCACAAGGGCGGTCTTTCCCGTCAGGTCGAAACTTTGTAAAACACTCATGAACGCGGTCCTACTTCGATCAGGCTTTTCATTGCGGTTGGGCTGCTATCCAGTGCTTCGAACGCGGCCTGAATGTCTGACAGAGGGTTGACGTCGGTAATCACAACATCCGCGTCCACTCCGCCCGAGGCAACAACTGCGATGGCTTTTTCATAATCCTCTGGCTCATAGACCCGAGCACCGATCAACTGCAGCTCTCGCCAGAAGAACTGGAACAGGTCGATCTGGGGCTTTTGAGCATGGATCGCGACCATTACGATCCGGGCCCGCGTCGCGGCAACCGCGGTCATCGCATCAACACCGGGCTGCGTTCCCGACACCTCGAAAACCACATCTGCACCCTTGTCGCCCGTGCGTGCGTTGATCGTGGCCACCAGATCGAATTCGGTCGGGTTAATCGTGTCAAAGCCAAGTTTTTCGGCTATCGCCAGACGGTTCGGATTCACCTCGGAAATCACAACATTTCCACCTGCATCCCGCGCGACCATGGCAACCAGGATACCGATCGGGCCGCCGCCGATAACGACAACGTCCTCAGCAGGTTGCAGGCCAGACAGGCGCACATCGTGGCAAGCAACGGCGATTGGCTCGATCAATGCTGCGTGATCCATGCGCAAGTCGTCCGGCAGAACGTGCAATGTGTGGGCCGGAACGGTCCATATCTCTTGCATGGCGCCATCGGTATCCAGGCCGAGAAACTTGAGATTTTGGCAGATATGCTGATGCCCCCGCTTGCAGGCCGGGCATTCGCCACAATGATCAAGCGGCCGGACAACGACCTTCTGGCCGGGTTGTACCGTATGCACCCCCTCGCCCACTGCTTCGACGACACCAGACATCTCGTGCCCGATCACCCGGTTCAGGCCGACACGGGCATCCATGTTGCCGTGGTAGACGTGCATATCCGTCCCGCAAATCCCACAATAGGCAACGCGAACCGCAGCCTCGCCGGGGCCCGGAGCCGTCGCTTGGGCTTGCTCTACAGCAAAGCTCTTGTTGCCCCTGTAGTATGCCGCAGAGATCGTCTGGGTCGTCATGTATGCATCTCCCTGTGTTCCGCGTTCAATTTGTCCCAGTCGAATTCTACTCCGGTTCCCGGAGTATCCGGGGCTACTGCCAGACAGTCTTCCACAACCAGCGGACGGGTCGTGTACTGGTCTATTGGGAATGAGTGTACTTCTAGCCACCCTGCTTTGGGTTGCGCAGAAACAAGGCTGACGTGCAGCTCCTGCATCCCATGACTGCAAACCGGAATACCGTGCTGTGCGCTTAGCGCGGCCACGCGCAACCAGCCGGTGATCCCGCCGCAGTTTGAGGCATCGGGCTGGATGAAACTCAGCTTCGCGTCATCGAAAGCGTATTCGAACTCGTGTATGGTGTGCAGGTTTTCACCCATGGCAAGGGGTACGCTTGTCGCTTCGGCAATTCGGCCATAGCCTTTGTAGTCATCTGGAATAGTCGGTTCCTCAAACCACAAGATATCGCAGTCGGCGAACCCTCGGGCCGCCACGATTGCCTGTTCGACGGTCATCGAATAATTCGCGTCAACCATGAAGAACCGGTCCGGTCCCAACATCTCGCGCACCGCCCGGGCACGCGCAAGATCGTCGGCCAGATCCGGTTGCCCGACCTTGATCTTGACTGCGTTGAACCCACGCGCAAGGTAACCTTCGGTCTGGCGCAGCAGTTTCTTCAACGAGAAATTCAGGTCGATCCCGCCAGCGTAGGCCTTGCATCGTTTGGACGCTCCGCCGGCCATCTGCCACAATGGCGCATTCTGCGTTCTGCCGCGAATATCCCACAGGGCAATATCCACGGCTGAGATGGCAAACGAGGCGATCCCGCCCCGTGCGACGTAGTGCACGTGCCACTGCATGGCATCGTACAGGCTTTCGATCTGTTCGGCGTCTTTTCCTACAAGGAACGGCGCCAGGTCATGCTGGATCATCGCCCGGATGGCATGACCTCCCTTGCCCCCCGTATAGGTATACCCGACCCCCTCGATCCCATCCGTCGTTTGAATGGTGACGGTGATCAATTGAAAGAACGTGTGATCCCCATGCTTGGCATCGACCAGGACTTCGGCGAGCGGGACGTTGAACAGCCGCGCTGAAACACTTTCTATGCGATTCACGAACCTAAGACCTTCTGCTGCCAAACAATAACTCGAGACTGTAAAAGGATGACCGCAAAAAGAAAGACTCCACGTATGACTATCTGCCAATAGGCACTGAAACTGATGGTGCCCCGACCGTTTTCAAAGTTCAGACACGCTTGCATCACAGGCAATGCGCCGCATAATCACTACGACGGATGAGCCAAACTCTCTCATAGCTTAACACGCAATTGGTTCCAAAAATTCTGACGACGGAAAGGGCCATTTCGACCATACATTCACCTACCGCAAGAATACGCATTTTTCGGTTTCCAGTACTTCGAAGTTTGAGAAACGGTAGCGTTCGGCAATTGTGTAACCTGTTCTGCCGTGGTCACGAGAACAGCATCCCTCCATTGATATCGACATTGGTTCCGGTCAGATAAGCCGCGTCCTTGCTTGCTAGAAACGCCACTAGGTTCGCAACATCCTGAGACCGGCCTTGCCGCTTGAGCGGCGCGGCTGCTTCTAGCCCGCGACGGCCTGCATCGGGAGTATGGATGTTATGGAAATCCGTGTCGATCATACCTGGGCAGATTGCATTGACACGAATGTCCGGGCCCAGTTCTTTTGCGAGACTGCGGGTAAATGTCATCACAGCACCTTTTGATGTTGCATAAGCCGACGCACCCGGGCCACCACCGTCGCGACCCGCCTGACTGGCGATGTTTACAATCGCCCCGGATTTCATATGCAGCAGCGCCGCTTTGACCATAAGAAACGTGCTGGTCAGGTTGAGATCCATGACAGCCTGCCAATGTTCAAGCGACATCTCGGTGATTTTCTTGCGCGCGATCAAACCTCCGGCATTATTCACCAGAATGTTCAGGCTGCCATAGGTATCGACCGTCTTGGCGATCAACGCATCGACCTCTTCGGGTTTGTTCAGGTCGCCTTGCATTGCAAACGCCTGTCCACCGATCTTTTTGATCTCGGTTACGGTTTCCTCGGCGCCGGCATTACTGGCGAAGTAGTTCACCGCGACATTTGCCCCTTCGGAGGCAAGTTTGACAGCGCAGGCGCGCCCGATATCGCGGCCGCCACCCGTGACAATTGCGGTCTTTCCCTGAAGTCTCATGGTTGTTCTTCCCCGTTCAATTGGTGCTGCTATGCGTGACTGATTGATCTGACGCTAAAGCTTGGCAAAATAGTCGAAGATTTCCGGCACGTTGCCGTCGCCCATGCCTGCGTCCGCGGCTGCCTGAAGGTTGTTCGCGGTTCCTTCAGCGATCTCGGCACGAGTGCCCACGTCCTCGGCCAGCTTCAGGAAGTAACCAAGATCCTTGTTGGCGTTGTTAATCGAAAACCCCAAATCGCTGACACCATCCACCGCGTAGTTCTTACAAAACTGCATAAAGGGGGAATTGGACGGTCCAGCTGACATGATGTCAAAAAGCTGCTGTTTGTTAACCCCTGAGCGTTCAGCTACAGCAAAGGCTTGGCTCATGGTGCAAGCCGTCGTCATACCCATAAAGTTGTTGATGAGCTTGGTCACGTGGCCCGCACCCAGTTCGCCGAGGTGAAAGACATTTTCCCCCAGTACATCCAGGACAGGCTTCACCTTCTCAAAGTTGGCCATATCCCCCGCTGCCATGATATTCAGCAAACCATCCTTGGCGTGCATGGGCGTGCGTCCGAGCGGTGCGTCAACCATACCGGCACCTTTGGCAGCCAAATCAGCGCCAATTTTTCGTGTGGACGCTGGGATGGAAGTCCCAAAGTCAATGACCACAGCACCTTTTTTTATGCCTGCCAGGATGCCGTCATCGCCATAGATCAGGCTTTCGACGACTTCCGATGTCGTTACACAAAGCATCACGATGTCGCTGTTCGCAGCAAGCTCTCGTGGGGTCGCAACCTCCACAGCGCCGCGGTTGACTGTGGCTGCCACCGCTTCCCTGTTGCGGCCCATGACAACCAAATCGAAACCGTTGTTTTGCAGGCATTCTGCCATGTTGCCGCCCATGAGACCGAGGCCTATGAAACCGATGACGGGTTTTGTCATATCTGACTCCTTAATCTCTTTCTAATTAGACTTCGCAGAGCGCTGTGACCGCTGCATGCGCAACTTCGAGATCTTGCGCTGGTGAGCCCGAGCTCACTCCGATCCCGCCGACAACATGTCCGTCAACCGTCACAGGGAGGCCACCTGAAACAGTCACCATGCGCCCCCCCAACGATGAAGATATTCCATGTGCGGCCATACCCGGCTGATTAGCTTCACCAAGAGCGTCCGTACCTTTTTGGATGCCGGCCGCGGTGAAGCTCTTGTCGATGGCTAGGTTGATGCTGGTGATCTTGCCGCCGTCCATCCGCTCAAAAGCGATGAGGTTGCCGCTTTCGTCGGTGACGGCAATACACATTGGCACGCCGATTTCCTGCGCTTTGGCTCGCGCTCCTGCGATTAACTTGCCCGCGTCATCGATGTCCAGGCGTCTTATTGTCAGCATCGCCTCATTCTCCTTTGATTTAGGGTCCAATGATCAGATTCGGCAGCGTCAGCGATATTGCCGGTACAAAAGTGATCAGCATGAGCGCGGCAAAGATGGCGAGGTAGAAAGGCCAAATCGTTTTGACCGCTTTCTCCATCGGTAGTTTTCCAACAGCACACCCCACAAAGAGACAGGTCCCGACAGGTGGCGTGCAAAGACCAAGACCGAGGTTCACCAAAAGGATCATACCGAACTGCAGCGGGTCGATACCCAGCATGTTCATCACCGGCAGGAAAATCGGCGTGCAGATAAGGATGAGCGCGGCCATGTCCATGATCATCCCCAAGAGCAACAGCACAGCGTTGATCATCAACAAGATCAGGATCGGGTTTTCTGTGATACCCAACAGGAATTCGACTGTTTTTGTCGGCACCCGGTTGAACGTCAGCATATAGGCAAAGGCACCAGCGCAGGCGATCAGGATCATCACCATAGACGTTGTGCGCACCGAAGAGATAACGGCGGTTTTGAAGTTTTCCCAGGACAGGCTGCGATAGACAACAAGCGTCACCACAAAGGCATACATTGCCCCGAACGCGCCGGATTCAGTCACCGTAAAGACGCCTGACAAGACGCCTCCGACAATGATCACGGCCGTCAATAGACCCGGAATCGAACCCACAAAAGCAATGGCAAGTGCGGTCCAACCTGGAAACTGCTCGGCCTGATAACCACGTTTGACCGCTACGACATACGCTGCAATTGCAAGGCAGCAACACATAAGGACGCCGGGTACAACGCCAGCCAGAAACAGTTTTGAGATTGAAACAGCACCGCCCGTTGCAAGGGCAAAGATGATCATGTTGTGGCTGGGCGGGATGATGATCCCGGCAATTGATGATGTCACTGTGACGTTCACCGCATAGTCGGCATCATAACCTTTGTCTTTCATCACCGGTATCAGGATCGACCCAAGCGCCGAAATATCGGCAATTGCCGACCCGGAAATGCCACCAAACAACATGGACGAGAAGACATTGACGATACCAAGCCCACCGCGCACAGCGCCTACGGCAGCCTGCGCGAACCGAACCAACCGGATCGCGATACCACCGTGAAACATAAGCTCGCCTGCAAAGATGAAGAACGGGATCGCCATTAGCGAAAAGACGTTGATCCCCGACACGATACGCTGGAATCCAACAAACAGCGGCAATCCTTCAAACCAAAAGGAAGCCAATGCAGCGATACCAAGGGCGTATGCCACTGGCGCGCCTATGATGACACATAGGGCAAAAACCCCCAACAGAATCATGAGTCCCATGACTATCCCTGATCTATGTTGTCTTGGCGTTCGTCTCGGCCCAGAAACAGGCGGATCAGATGGCCAGTGGAAAAAAGGAACACCAACGCGCCGCTGATTGTCAGTGGCAAGGAGCGCAAGCCCTCTGACCATTGGATGAGCGGGATCAGGGTGTTCCATTTGAATTTGGTCAACTCGACTCCGTACCAAAACATCATGCCACCGAAACCTGCCATCAGGACATCAGAGACCACGACGAAAACCGTTCGCACAGAGGGCGGAACTATATTGCGGAACACAACAACAGAGAGGTGCGTGTGATTGTGCACGCCTGCAGCCGCACCGAGGAACGCGATGACCATGACCAAAAGCAGTGAAACCTGCTCGACCCACGTGGGCGTGTTGTTCAGAACGTAGCGGCCGAATACCAGCCAGGCAAAGATCGCTGTCATAACAACAATGGCGACGCCGGACAGCAACATGCAAACTCGTGCGAGCAGATCAAGGATCCTGTCCATGTTGCGCATGGCGGCAGGTGGGGTATCTGGCTCTTGCATTGGATTTCCTTTGAGACAAAACGCCCGGCATCCAATTGGTGGAGCCGGGCGCTCAAAGTTGGACTTTTAAAGAAACTTATTCAGTAGCTTGCGCCATTTCCACCAACGCTTTCATGTCAGGATTTGCAGCCAAGTAGTCTGCATAAACCGAATCCATTGCGGACTGGAATGGGCCTTTGTCGGCGATTTCGTTGACCGTGATACCAGCCGCTTCAACATCTTTACGCGCTTGCTCAGAGCCAATTGCCCAAAGCTCACGCTGGACCAGTGCGGCTTCTTCTGCTGCACCACGCACAGCGGCTTGCAACTCAGGCGACAGCGCGTTGAATTTGGCCGTGTTCACGCAGATGCACTCGGGGATAATCAGGTGCTCGGACAAAGAATAATTTGTGGTCACTTCATAGTGACCGACATTCTTGAACGACGGGAAATTGTTCTCCGCACCATCAACAACGCCGGTTTTCAGAGCTTGCTGAACTTCGGAAAAAGCCATTGGAGACGGGTTTCCGCCCATAGCCGAAATCATCGATGTATAAAGATCGTTGTTCATCACACGGATTTTCAGCCCTTCGACATCTGCGGGCGTGTTGATCGGCTTTTGGCTGTAGAAAGAACGCGCACCGGCATCAAACCATGCCAGTGGCAGAACGCCTGCTTCACCCATTGCAGCTGAAACAACCTCACCGGCTTCGCCGTCCAGCACGCGGAACATGTGCGGCACATCCTTAAAGATGAAAGGAAGCGATACTAGGTTAGCTTCTTTTACCATTGGGCCAATGGGACCGAGGTTGAAGTTACCGACCTCGATTGCGCCGATACGAACCTGTTCAAGGGCATCCGGTTGGGAACCCAGAACACCACCGTGGAACACATCGACGGTAACTTCGCCGTCTGTAGCAGCGTCAACCAGTTCGGCAAACTTGTCCATTGCAGCCGTGTTGGGATGGCCGTCGTTGTGGATGTTCCAGGCCCGCCAGTTTTCGGCTGAAGCTGATGTTGCAATCAGTGCCACGGCGGTCGCAGTCGCAAAGAACGATTTCGTGAAAGTCATGGGTTCTCCTCCCCGATTAATTTTGGACAGGATTTGGCTTTCATGGAATTTCAGAGACCGTAAGCCACATAGCTTTCGATTTCCCCAAGAACCAGAATCGCTGCTGTCACTAAAGGGACACTAGTATCCAAGTTCTGTCAACTGTGAGCATCTAGTATGTCAGATTGCTTGACAGTCGAAGGCGCAGGGCATTTGATAGGTGAAAGGTCCAAATTGGTTCGCTCAAGCGGAAGTCAATAGAAAACAATATTGATTTCAATGCCCTAACGGTGAATCGGGAATACTAAAACGTGATCAAGACAGAGGGCGCAAGCAACATACCGTGGAAGATATAGTCAGACGAACCACAACCGATGCGGTCTATGAAGCGCTACACGACGAAATCGTTTCGCTTGAAATTCTTCCCGGTACGAAGCTTTCCGAATCTGAGGTAGCGAGCCGATTCGGTGTATCACGCCAACCTGTTCGCAACGCGTTCACAAGGCTCGGCAACGAAGATCTGCTCTTAATACGACCACAAAAGGCGACCGTAGTTCGGGGATTTTCGATGGAGCGTGTGGCTCTCGCTCGATTGGTTAGAATGGCGGTAGAGTTGGAGATCGTCCATCGAGCAATGGAAGTTTGGGACGCAACACGTGAAGCAAAACTTGCAGAAAATCTCGCCTTACAAGAGCAGGCGATCAGTGAAGGTGATCTATCGGCGTTTCACACGCTGGACTATGATTTTCACAAACTGATCTATGTGCTCAGCGGCAATCCGATGGCCTTTGATGTGATGCTAGAATCAAAGCAAAAGGTTGACCGGCTTTGTATGCTCAGCCTTGAAAAGGGTAGTGCCGCAGAAGCCATCCTCGCCGACCACCGTGAGATTGCAGAGGCTATGGCGGCAGGAGACCATGACCAAGCGCAAGCCTCTGTCAGAAAACACCTGTCCCGCCTCGACGAAACCATCGACTTCATTCACAAGACGCACCCAGACTACTTTGAGTAACCGAGGCCAAGCGATCTGGTGGTCTCAGGCCGTTCCTCGTTCCGGACGGTCATTATCAATATTGAATTTCATTCCGTCCAAAAGCTCGTCCAAATCGGGACGTGCCGCAGGGCCGTTAGAGATATCGACCAGCATCAGCGTCCCGTTCGGACGGATACCAAACGCACCAGGTTCGGAAAATAGACCCGTTGTTTCTGCTTCAGATAAAGGTGATGACACATAAAGACCAAGCGAGCGCATTTGCGCTTCGGTCATTCCATAACAAAGATCAAAATCCCAGCCAAATTCTGCTTTGTCTGCCGCAGCTTTTTCCTTGGTGTCAGCAGAGACAACAACAACGTCCATAACGTCAGCCCATGCCGGCAGCGCCGCATTCAACTTGTTCAAGAAGCGCTTACAGCGTGGACAATGCTTGCCTCGATAGACAAACAGCATGGTCCAGCGGTCTTTTTGTTGACCTATCGTAACCTTGTCCTCAGACCCCAGTCTCAAAAAACTCATTTGCTCGATTTGCGCGCCTACATTTGGTTTGGCTGAGGTCATGAGTCGTTCCTTTGTTCTATAATCAATGGCTTTGCGCTGATAACATTAGCTTAGTTCATGTCATGTTAAGGCAATGATTGAAACCAAGAACGCGATATCATTGGGTGCTTGAAAGGCACGCTCGATCTAAGATTGCCGTTATTTAACAAGTAATTACAGATACCTACCAGCCGTCACTCTAAGCCCCTCATTGCAGCCGGACATCTAATTCCGCAACAGGTGTGAGGATGCTGTCAGGCAAATTCGAACCAATCTCAGTTTGCCGGCAAATGCGTGAACTTATACGGAACAAAGCTGGCGCCACCCGGCGAGGGCGGCGGTTCGGTTAACTTTAATATTGTGTCGTGAATAAAGATGGCGTTCCTGATTGAAGTGGTTGTGTGCCGAAGAATTGACAGCGGCGAACTTTTGCAATCATCGCATCTGTCGGAAACGCAGCATCACTCGTTCCCTCCGTCTAAATGGAAGGTGTGAATTTTCCGCTCGGTTGTTCACCCAGCTTCCCGTATCCTGCCTTCACGCGTTGCCAATAACTCTCAAAGCGGTGCCATAGGACCGAAGTTTGTCCGTCACAATCACTTCCGGCCGGCCATACCTCTTCATTGATTTTCTTAAGAATTTCAACGCTGCATTACGATCCCGGCGCTTAGTGGCAAAGCTTTCCATCACTTCACCTTCGAGATCAACGGCCCGCCAAAGGTGGTGTGTCTTGCCATTGATCTTCACGAAAACCTCGTCCAGGTGCCACTGCCAGTTCGAGTAAGAACGAATCCAGCTCACCCTGTTTTTGCGGATCTCAGCTACGAACACTGGACCAAATCTGTTCCACCAAAACCGCACCGTTTCGTGGCTTACGTCGATGCCGCGCTCATGCAGAAGATCTACCACGTTCCGCAGCGATAGCGGGAACCGGACATACAGCATCACCGCCAGGCGGATGATCTCAGGGCTGGTTGTGAAGTAGCGAAATGGATTGGGTTTTGTCATCCCACGAAGCTACGGAACCACCCTACCCGCCTCAAGCCGGTTTCCTCTGACGATGCCGGTCTAAGTTCATCTAATTCCCGGTTTTTGTTTTCTTCTCGCTTAGTGTGGCTACCAGTTTTCTGGTCACACTATTGCAATAGCAATAGGAGCGAGGTCAGGGCTGACTTAACACTGCGGAGATTTTCGCACAGGTTTAGTTTTCAACAACCCATCTGTTTGGGCGTCAAAACTTGACGAACCGTAGATTCGAAGGGGGGAAGATGAGGGATAACATAAACTCTGCCAATAATAATTTAATAAAATCAAACTGATAGAAAAATTAATGGCGGAGAGACAGGGATTCGAACCCTGGAGACGGTTTCCCGCCTACACACTTTCCAGGCGTGCGCCTTCGACCACTCGGCCACCTCTCCGTGCCGGCGATGTTTGGACGAATGCAATCGGATTTGCAAGGCCCCAATTCGGTGAATTCAGGTGAATGCTTAAATTATTCTGTTCACCTTCTGTGGGGTGACAAAAGGCCAGCACGTGCTGGGATCTGGTCGCTCAAACCTCATCACCCGAATCCGAGTCCATATCCGCCTCGGTCAAATCCGCGGGAGCTTGTGCGACTTTACGTGGTTGATCCTGCTCAGATACGGAAGCATCCTGCTTACCTTTTCCCGAGGCTTGCAGGGTTTCAGGATTTCGCAACCAGATATCACGCTGTGCGAATGGAATCTCGATCCCCGCCTCCGAGAATCTGCGGTTGATTTCATGGTTCATGTCGGATTTCACCGACAGAACCCAATTCACGTCCCGCAGGATCGCCCGTATTTCAAAGTCCAAAGAGTCCGCTCCGAACCCCTGGAATACAACGCTTGGCGCCGGGTTGGCCAAAACCATCGGATGGTTGTTGGCGACTTCACCCAGAATGGTTTCGACCAGACGCGTGTCAGTTCCGTAGGCAACACCCACCGGAACAATCACCCGCCCAATCGTATTGCCACGGGTATAGTTTGTAACAACACCGCTGATCAGGTCAGAATTCGGAACAATTACATCCGTCCTGTCAAACGTCTCGATCCGGGTCGAGCGAACGGAAATGTCCCGCACATATCCCATCATGCCATTCACATCGATCCAATCCCCCTTGGAAATCGGGCGCTCGACCAGAAGGATGATGCCTGAGACGAAGTTTGACACGATTGTCTGCAAACCAAAGCCGATCCCAACAGACAGCGCTCCGGCGACAATCGCCAGCGACGACAAATCAAATCCGGCCACCATGATTGCCACCAACGCGGCAAGAAATATCCCAACGTATCCGGACCCGGCGACAATCGCGTTTTGGCCACCCGGGTCTATGCTGGTTTTCGGCAGAAGCGAATTCCGCAGCCCGCTTTGCAACAGGCGCGTCAGCGTATAACCGATTGCGAAAACGGCAACAAAGGTCAGAAAGTTGCTTGGCGAGATCGTAACTCCGCCGAGATCAAACCCAAGCAGCAAGCGCGACCATACTTCTAGCAGATCAGTCTCGCGTGCGCCCCAATAAATTGCCAGAATTGGCAGTGCCGTGATGGCCAATGCAAACCCGACCAGTACGGAAAAAAGCGAATCTCGCGCGGCTTCTCCCTGCCCCGTGATCCAACCGTAAATTTGACTGATGAACCGCTGCAGGATGACCAAGGCCCCGATCAGCACCAATGTCTTGACCGCAGGAAACACGATTGCTTCGGCCGCATTGGTGTATCCGAAAATCGCCAACAAAGGAGACACGATGCCCAACAGGAACAAAGCCCGGCGCAGGAACTCGACCAACTGGCTGAAACCTGCGGAACGGGTCGAGGCAGATTGATCCGGCGGGCCGTCGGTTGTTCGAATCTGGCGTATTCGCAACAACAACAAAGCCGTAGCGACAATGATCGGGAAGCTGACGACGGCGCGGGTCGCGTCGGAAATGTTTTCGATCCGCTCAAACAGCAGCGCCAATTCGTGCAAAACCAGTATCAAGGCAAGCAGGTCTATGTACACGCGCAGTTCGGTGATACGCGCAGCGGACAGACGTTTGAACCCCTGCGAGGCGCCGATCACGTACACCTGGCGGCCAATCCAGTCATAGAAAAACAGGATCGCTGCCCAATACGGAACATTCTGAAGCAAAAGGCTGCCCCTCAGCCCCGGAACACCGGTGAGACTGATCGCCGTGACCACGGCAACCACTCCGATCCATGGCAATAGAATTCGCAGTAGTGAGATTACGAACGACCATACCCCAGTCCCGGCGCCGCCGAGTAACCTGAGGTAGTCGCCTCCAAGTTCGGACCACCGTTTACCAAAGATCAGCAGCACGGCTGAAATGATCAGAAGTATGAAGATTGCGAGCCCACGAGCACGAACTTGCTCGCGCACGACATCTGAACGCAAATTCGTGATCGTTTCGTTTACAAGGCTTTGAATGGCCTCTTTGACATCCACCCATGCCGGCCCCCAATACGCCGGGTTGATCGGCGACGGGCCCTGTTCAAAAAACTCTTTTTTCTGCCGAGCGCGAAGGATCCGATCGATTTCGCTGATCAGCCCATTCGCACGGCTATACGCTTCTTCGGATATGATGCGCGGCACGCGCAGACTGTTGAGCTGTTCTTCCAGATGCGCGCGAAGTTTGGCTATATCTTCGGGTTCGGTCGCGTCCCCTTCGGGTTTGGGGCCCAACGCTTTTATCTGACTTTCAAGCGTCGTGATGCGGTCGGTGTTAGCACCTCGGGCCCGATTGAAGTCTTCCCTGTACCTATTTATTTCTGAACGCAATTTCTCTAGTGCGGCATCCGAAGCCCGGTTCGCCTCAATCACGGATTCGGCCCGGTTCGCCGTTTTGATCCAACCTTGATAATACTCGCTTTGACGATCCGTCAGTTGCGCGACAGCGCTAGTTGAAAACCAGACAAAGCACAGGAATAACAGGGTAAAAAACAGGCGGACCTGTCCAAGCATCACACGTCCTCGAATACGCCGGGAATGCTGCGTGGCGCTTCGGTCATCCAATCCGGAACCGGAAGCTCTTTTTCTCGCAGGAACTCGGGGTTGAACAGCTTTGATTGATACCGAGTGCCGTAATCGCACAGGATGGTCACGATGGTATGACCTGGCCCCATTTCCTTAGCCAGGCGCACCGCCCCTGCCATGTTGATTGCGGTTGAGCCGCCCATGACCAGACCTTCCTCACGCAGCAGGTCAAAGATGTACGGCAGCGCTTCGTTGTCGGTGATCTGATAAGAAAAATCCGGTGTAAACCCTTCCAGGTTCTTGGTGATACGCACCTGCCCGATGCCTTCGGCGATCGAACCACCCTCCATCGCGATCTCACCCGTCGTGTAATACGAATACAGGCCAGCCCCCATGGGATCGGCAAGACCGATTTTAACGCCCTTGGGCTGCAAAACTTCGGCGACGCCTGCCAACGTTCCACCCGACCCGACGGCGCTGACGAACCCGTCAACCTTGCCGCCTGTCTGTTCCCAGATCTCGGGTCCCGTGGTTTCCACATGTGCCTGACGATTCGCCACATTGTCGAACTGGTTGGCCCAGATTGCGCCATTGGGTTCTGTCTGCGCCAGTTCCTCAGCCAGACGGCGGGAATAATGCACGAAATTATTGGGGTTGCGATACGGGGCTGCGGGCACCTGAACCAACTGAGCGCCTGCCAAACGCAGCATATCCTTCTTTTCTTCCGACTGGGTCTCGGGGATAACGATAACCGTTTTGAATCCCATCGATGCACCGACCAGAGCCAGACCAATTCCGGTATTGCCGGCAGTGCCTTCCACTATGGTACCGCCCGGTTTCAGATCCCCCCGAGCGATTGCATCTTTAATGATAAAAAGAGCAGCACGATCCTTTACCGACTGACCCGGGTTCATGAACTCGGCTTTGCCAAGAATCTCGCATCCAGTCTCTTCGCTGATGCGGCGCAGCCGGATCAGCGGTGTTTTTCCTACTGCGTCAGCAAGATCTCGTGCAATGCGCATGGTCGCCCCTTGTCATTTGGTATCTTCGAAGATTTACAGCCGCACTGCCGCGACCACAAGCGAGATAGTCACGCGCGCAAACGATCCCGATGGCGGGCCAGCCAGTACGCCAGGGACACCAGTTGCAAATCCTTGAAAAGCTGGCGGTCCGTCATATCGATAAATTCGTCGAATGGCAGAATCCGGCTGCGGATATCTTCACCCTCTGTGTCCAAGCCACCGGTGATTGTTGTCTCAGTTAAATTGCCAAGTCCGACATAAAGATACATGAAACCCGTAGAGGAACCGCTGGAGGAATACGCGCCGCCCGCATATTCCAGCCTGTCAAATCTAACTCCTGCTTCCTCCATGGCCTCGCGATGCGCCGTCTGTTCAGGCGTTTCGCCGGGGTCGATCATCCCGGCAACTGCTTCCCAAAGCCAGGGCTCCGGATCGTTGATCAAAAACACCGGCGGCCTGAACTGCTCAACCAAAAGCACGGTGTCCCGGATCGGGTCATACGGCAGAACCGACACGGCACTGCCCTGCATCAAACCGCTCCGGTGCAGCACGGGGCCCATGCTGCCGTCATGCTGCCGGAACTGAAGGTCGATTTCCTCCATCCCGAAATAGTCCACATAGACCCGGTCGTGGCGGTGCACAATTACGTCTTCGTCTATGTTCCGCGGGTCGCCGGTTCGCCGCTGGCTGGCCATGATCTTTGCCCAGGCACGGGTTTGAATGGCGCGTACGCTGCGTGCCATGACTTTGGGATCGACTTTGCCGAAATAGGCCATTTCCTCTTCGGCAGCGAGAGCTGTAACCTCGCCCAATTTGTCCACCCAGTCCTGTAACGGCCACAACTCACCAGGCTGCCATGCGCCCGGGGTCGGGAAAAAGACCTGCGCCGGGGCTTGGCCCCCGTCCTCCAGAATAACCTTCAACGATTTCAGGTCATAGTCAAAAGATCCTTCGTAATAGGCCAGCCTGGCCAGATCATCGGATGACAAACCCTGCACCAGCAAGCCTTCGGCAGCGGCGCCCTTGGCGGGCAGGATCATCGGGAAATCCTGCCCCTGAACCGCGTGAACCGCGTGATCGCACAGCTTGGCAGTATGAAACGTTATTTCGCCCAGCGGACGGCCCAGAACGCGCTGCAACAGCGGCAGATACCGCAGCGTTCCATAGAAGAACAGATCAGACAAATTCAATCTCTCTTGTGACGAAATGGTTCAGCGCCATTTGCGGCTGGCCTGTTCCGTGGCCAGCCCGGCGACAACGGCACCAACGGCGAATGTGATGAGAATCTCGGGATAGATCAGTTGCTTGCCGTAATCGATTCCAATCGAAAAAATGGCCATCACGGCTTCGAACGGGCCACCATAGCGATTGCGCATTGCAAGATCGAACATACGATAGCACCCCTGCACAAACAGCGCCCAAAAAACCAGTGAGGCAACTCCGGTCAAGCCGTTGTTAATACCGGCAGTCCACCCGCGCCCGGCGCGCTTGCCCATGATTTTCCAGCCACAGATCGCGCCAAGAGCCATGTTCACATAGGTAAAGTAACCATAGTCCTTACCCTCTTCACCATTTTCGATAACCATGCTTGAAACAAGAAAAGCCAGCACGATGAGACAAACAGCGGCTACGAGACGCGAGGCAGTGGGCATGTGACGGTCCGGGAGTTAACTTGGTTTCGATATTGTAATCTGTGTCACATCGCAATTGCCCGTGTCAAAGGCCGCACCGCACGCGGTCAAATAATAATTCCACATGCGGCGGAAACGCTCATCAAACCCCAAGTCCGAGATCTGATCCCATTTGTCGTTGAATGTTTCATACCAGCGGCGCAGAGTCAGGTCATAGCTTTTCCCGAATTCTTTCGAGCGTACAACCTGCAACCCGGCCTGATCTATCTGCTGACGCAGGATTGTCGGTGACGGAAGCATTCCACCCGGGAAGATATATTTCTGAATGAAATCAACGCCATTCTTGTAAAAATCCCAGCGGTGATCACCCACCGTTATGATTTGAAAAGTCGCTTGAGCGCCAGGTTTCAACCGCTCACGAACGGTTTCGAAATAAACCGGCCAGTATTTTTGGCCCACCGCCTCAAACATCTCGATGGATGCTATGCCGTCATAGACCCCGCGTTCATCCCGATAGTCTTGCAGCTTGAATTCGACTTGATCTGATAATCCTGCCTTTTCAATACGTTCCTTGGCGTATTTAAATTGTTCCTGACTGATAGTCAGGCCAGTGACACGCAAACCCCGTTCTTT
Organism: Ruegeria sp. CDSA141; assembly: GCF_059612005.1. NCBI lineage: Bacteria > Pseudomonadati > Pseudomonadota > Alphaproteobacteria > Rhodobacterales > Roseobacteraceae > Ruegeria > Ruegeria sp. CDSA141. The sequence continues at coordinate 204,033 of NZ_JBXWPT010000002.1, read as the reverse complement.
TGCGGCATATTCCGCGAAGCCGCCCCAGCCACATCCGATCTCCAGAACATGGTCCCCCGGTTTTGCTCCCATCTCATCCACAAGACTGGCGTACTTGGCTGTCTGCGCATTCTCGAGGCTTTCCTGCCCGGTTTCAAATATCGCACTGGAATAAGTCATCGTCTCGTCCAGCCATGAGCTGTAAAAATCATTTCCCAGATCGTAGTGATACGAGATATTCTTCTTAGCTTGCGCCCTGTTGTTTCGGTGCAGCCAAAACCGCAGCCGTTCATAGGCCTGAATAAGAAACTGGCCCGTAAACCCGTCATAAACGGTTTCGGTTCCTAGATGCACAAGATCCATGAAAGACCGCAGATCAGGTGTACTCCAATGTCCGTCCAGATACGCATCGGAGAAGCCCAGTTCGCCTTCGCGGATCAGGCGTGCAAAGACGTCGTCGTCGTGAATTTCGACCTGAGCAACCGGTCCGGCCTTTGCGCCTTCTGCGCGAAACGTGCGACCATCGGGCAGTTTGATATCCAGTCGCCCGGATTCCATCCGGTTCAACATTTTGAAGACTTGGGCGAAATATCTGGGCAGGTTTTTCTGCCCTTCGGTCGTCGTCAGGATCATCCGCTCTCCCCTCTGCGGTACTTGTACAAAGCTAGGCGGCGAAATTGTTTCTGGCAAGTTTTCAGTTCCTTAGTGGGGTTTTCGGCTTTCATATGCGCGTAAGGCGCGGGTCCGCCCTTCGGACAATTCAACGATCGGCTTGGGGTAATTCGCATCCGGGCGCAGACCCCACGATCGCGGCGCGGCATCAAAATATGAAAGGGCCGTGTTGCCGGGTTCGGCATGGCATTCAGCGATCCAGTGGCGCACAAACACCCCGTCAGGATCGAATTTCTCTGCTTGTGTCTGGGGATTGAAAATCCGGAAGAACGGGGATGCATCGGGCCCCGAGCCGGCAACCCACTGCCAGCCCATGGCATTACAGGCCGGATCCCAGTCAACCAGACAATCCTCAAACCACTCCATCCCTATTTTCCAATGGGTCATCAGATGCTTGGTCAGATAGCTTGCGACGATCATACGGGCCCGGTTGTGCATCCGACCTGTCACATACATTTGCCGCAGGCCGGCATCGACAACAGAGATTCCGGTTCTGGCCTGCCGCCAGGCAGTGACCTCGGGATGGTCCGGATCGGTGTTCCAGGGAAAACTGTCCCATTCCGGCTTCCAGTTGGATGTCACCAGTTGAGGCGTATGGTACATAAGTTGATAAGCAAACTCACGCCAGACAAGTTGGCGCAAAAAAGCGTCGGTTCCCCGTGTTCCGGTCAACGCGGCCCGCTGGACCATGTGCCAGACGGTGCGTGGCCCGATCTCACCTAAAGAGAGGTACTCTGACAGGTTGGATGTCCCATCCTGATCAAGCCTGTCCCGAAGATCGGAGTATTGAACAATCCGGTCGAGAAACTCTTCGAGGTGATCCAGAGCGGCTCGCTCGCCAGGTTGCACATGAGGGCGCACGACCCTCGCTCCCCTGTTCATTGCACCCCCCAACCGACAATCGCTCAAGCCGTCAGAAGCAGGCCACGACACAGGTGCCTTAAGCGCAGTAACTGGCGCGTCAGGAAGTTGTACTTCCCGCCCCTGAACCGCACGCCACATCGGTGTGAAAACCCGAAACGGATGACCCGATTTGGTGGCGACAGTCCAGGGTTCAAAAAGCAGATGCCCGGAAAAAGACTTTGCAGTCACACCTTCTGTTGCAAGTACAGACTTAATCTTCTTGTCGCGTTCAATCGAGGCAGGATCGTAAGCGCGGGACCAGAAGACATAGGTTGCGCTGGTCTCGGCCATAACCCGCTGCACCTGTTCAAGCGCATCACCGCGTCGAAAGATCAGTCGGCTGCCCATATTGGCCAGTGACGCTTTGAATGCCTCCAACCCCAAGCCTAAACGCCACTTTGGCGCGGCTCCCATCTGGTCGACAATATCGTCATGAATAAAAAGTGGTATAACCGGACGGCCACTTTCGGCCGCCGCAGTCAACGCGGGGTGGTCCGACAGACGTAAATCCCGTCGAAACCACAAAACGATCGGAGCCTGCTCTTGCACTACAATCCGCCCTTGAGGTTTTTATCTATACGCACTCTCAAGGGTAGTGGATCACAAAACCCGCTCAAGAGCCTCTAAAAGCTGATCAATTTCGTGCTGTGTAGTGTAATGTGTGAAGCTGACGCGCAAAACACCTTGTACCGGATCAACACCCATCGCCCGCAAGGGACGCACCGCATAGAAGTCTCCGCCACCTGCCATGACACCATATTGCGCCAGTTCTGCTGCAACTGGTTCAGCCGGACGGTTCAACGAAAGCGCAACGGTGGGCGCGCGCCGGTTGGCGTCAGACGTACCGATCAGACGTACCGCGTTACGGTCCTTTACCGCATCCAGAACCGGTTGCAGCAGCGACACTTCGTGCGACCGCATCAGATCATGGGCAAACGCACCCTGCTCTGCCGCGCCCGTCTCGGGCCCGCCATGGTGGGTACACAGCAGCTCAACATAATCCGCCATACCAGCACTGGCTGCGATCTGCGCGTGATCGGGGCCAGCCGGGGTGAATCGCTTGTACAAGACGTCACCGTTGAAATAATGCGCCTGGTTGGGCAGCAGCTCTCCCAGTGTGCGGCGGATGACCATGCACCCCTGATGCGGGCCATAGGTCTTGTACGCAGAAAACAAATAGATATCCGGCCCCAGATCGCCAACATTCGGAAATCCGTGCGGGGCGTAGGATACGCCATCAACGCAGACAAACGCACCCGCCGCATGCGCAATAGCAGTGATCTCTGTGACCGGATTGATCTCACCAACAACATTTGAGCAATGAGGAAAACAGACCAGACGCACTTTTTCGTCCAACATGTTTTCCAGATCCTGAGGGTTCAGCGATCCGGTTTCCGGATCGATCTGCCATTCCCTCACCTCAATCCCGTCCTCAGCCAGACGGCGCCATGGGCCAGAGTTGGCTTCGTGATCCTGATTGGTCACGACGATTGCCTCGCCGGGCTGCATCCATTGTCGGAACGCCTGCGCCAAGACATAAGTATTCTGGGTGGTTGAGGGGCCAAAACTCAACTCATCCGTGTCAACGCCCAGAATGGCGGCCATGCGCGCACGCGCTTCGTCCATTTCGACGCCCGCCAAGCGGCTGGCCTCATATGGGGCGTAGGGCTGAACCTTGCGCTGCGTGTAGAACCGTGTCAGCCGGTCAATCACCGGCTTGCAGGTGTAAGATCCACCCGCGTTTTCGAAAAACGCCTGGCCTTGCAGGCTGGGTTCGGAAAAGGCCGGGAATTGCGCCCGAACGAAATCGATATCCAGAGAGCTCATGCCTCATTGCTCCTTATTTATGCATTCAGATCAATGAGATGCCCACGCATGTTTCCGGACATCTCAGAAATCATGGCAGGTCTTCCAGCCCAGCCTGTGCTCGGGCCTTGGGCCAACAAAGCACGGGGCAGCCCTTCGCCTTGGAAGGACACCGATACTTAGACAGCGCCGTCCTCAACCGTCAAGCAAAAGCAAAACGCAGAAGCCCCGACATAAGGCGGGGGCTTTGAAAGCTTGCAGAGTTGCCCGGCGCCTGCACAGGCCTCAACCCTGAACCTTGGTATAGGTCCCCTCGCCTGCGAGAATTCCGCGGAAGCCACCGGGCTCATCAAGCCCGAAGACGATCAGGGGCAGATTGTTGTCGCGTGCCAACGCGATGGCCGAGGCATCCATGACCCGCAGTCGCTTGGCCAGCACGTCATCATAAGTCACGGTATCATAACGCACTGCGTCAGCATGTTCCGCCGGGTCCTTGTCGTATACGCCATCCACTCCGTTCTTGCCCATGAAGATCGCCTCGCACGCCATTTCGTTGGCGCGCAGGGTGGCTGCGGTGTCTGTCGTGAAATATGGATTGCCAGTACCGGCGGCGAAGATACAGACCCGCTTTTTCTCGAGGTGCCGTACGGCGCGGCGGCGGATATAAGGCTCGCATACCTCGTCCATGCGAATGGCCGAGATCACGCGGGTGAACACTCCGTTCTCTTCCAGTGCGGATTGCATCCCCAGCGCGTTCATTACCGTAGCCAACATGCCCATATAATCCGCTGTGGTCCGCTCCATGCCCTGGGCTGAACCGCTCAGGCCCCGAAAAATGTTGCCGCCGCCAATGACCATGCAAATCTCAACGCCCAGATCGTGGACCGATTTCACTTCCTGTGCGATGCGTTGAACGGTTGGCGGGTGCAGACCGAATCCCTGATCCCCCATCAACGCCTCCCCTGAAATTTTCAACATGACCCGTTTGTACTTTGTTTTCGGGGACTCAGCAGTTTCAGTAGTAGGGGAAAGGCTCATGTTGCGCTCCGGGCTGGCACGGGGTTAATTTCCGGCGCAAAATGAAGCAAAAGCTCCGCAGGTTCAATGCGGTTGGTGAGGATAGAGGCAACCGCGCATGACCCGGCGATCAACAGACCTGCTTTTTCAGCGACTGTCTCCAATTCCCGAAGACAAGCCGGTTCTGATTGCAGGGCCGACGGCATCGGGGAAATCAGCGTTGGCGCTGGAGATTGCCGAACGGCATGGCGGAGTTATCGTCAACGCGGATGCAAGTCAGGTTTATGACTGCTGGCGCGTCATCTCGGCCAGGCCATCCACAGAAGAAGAAACCCGCGCGCCACATCTGCTGTACGGACATGTCGCCTATGATCAGGATTATTCTACCGGCCATTGGCTGCGCGAGGTCGTGCCCCTACTCACAGGGGATCAACGCCCGATCATTGTCGGTGGGACGAGCCTTTATTTCTCGGCGCTGACCGAAGGCATGGCGCAAATCCCAGCGACTCCACCTGCGGTTCGGGCTGAGGCTGATCAGATGCCCATGGCAGACCTTCTGGAGGGGGTCGATGCAGACACGCTTGCAGGGCTGGACGCGCAGAACCGTGCCCGCGTGCAACGCGCCTGGGAGGTGCAGCGCGCCACAGGTCGTAGCCTGTTGTCCTGGCAGGCCGAAACGCCTCCGCCGATACTGCAGCTTCACGATACGGTTCCCATCGTATTCGATGTCGACAAGACATGGCTGCTGGACAGGATAGAACGCCGCTTTGATCAGATGCTCAAACAGGGTGCAATCGAGGAAGTGCGCGCCATGCAGGACCGGTTCGACCCAACCCTTCCGGCCTGCAAGGCCATAGGTGTTCCGGAACTCAGGGCGTATCTGGACGGCGCGATGACTTTGGATCAGGCGCGCGAGCGCGCAACCATTGCAACAAGGCAATTCGCCAAGCGTCAGCGCACCTGGTTTCGCGCCCGTATGAAGGCATGGAATCACGTCGATTTTTCATAGTGATACCCAGAGCTTTCGACTTTGCTTAGGCAAGACGACCACCAAGTCTCAAAGCTTAACAGAACTTAATGATTTGCTGCGGTTTCCCTTAACAAACTAAGAAAACAATGGGAATGCCGGCATCGCTTTGGGCCGTTTGAAGAAAACACCTCTACGACTGCAACTGATCGCGAATGTCGTTTTTGTACTACTTATGACGATTTCGAACATTGACCTTACCAGAATTCTGGTGCCGAATAACGACATGGGGATGTACAGAGTCCAAAAAACAAAATCCTTCGCTCTGGCGACCGTGAAAATCCGGGTCGCGTAGAGCCACAATCAATCAATAAAATCAGTGTCACAGGGAGACATCCATGACGAATACCGAATCCACCAAAGACAAGGTGCACTGGGCAGCCGAGATGCACGCTCAGGAATACCGCGACGGCAAGCTAAGCCGACGGGAATTCATGACGCGCGCCACCGGTCTTGGAGTTTCAGCCGCCGTGGCCTACAGCATGATCGGATTGCCGACACCTGCTTTGGCCCAAACCGCAAAGCAAGACGGCGGCACACTGCGCGTGCAGATGGAAGTACGCGCACTTAAAGACCCCCGTACCTATGACTGGTCGCAAATCGCAAACGTGACTCGCGGCACACTGGAATATCTGGTCGAATACAACTCGGACGGTTCGTTCCGCGGCATGCTGCTCGAAGGTTGGGAAGTCAACGATGACGCAACCGAATACACTCTGAATGTCCGCCCCGGCGTCAAGTGGAACAACGGCGATGATTTCACGGCTGACGACGTCGCCCGCAACATCGCGCGCTGGTGCGACAAGAGCTCGGAAACCAACTCGATGGCCGGTCGCTTCGCGACCTTGATCGACACCGAGACTGGTCAGGCCGGTGAAGGAGTCATCGAAGTTGTCGACGCAACCACGGTCAAGCTGAACCTGCCCAAACCGGATATCACCCTTATTCCTGGCATGGCCGATTATCCCGGCGCGATTGTTCACAGCTCGTTCAGCGAGACAGACCTGCTGAACAACGTGGGAACCGGCCCCTACCTGATAGATGAGCTTGAAGTCGGTGTAAAAGCCGTTCTAGTTCGCAACCCGGATCACACCTGGTGGGGCGAAGAAGTATTTGGCCGCCCTGCCCTGGATCGTATCGAGTACATCGACTACGGAACTGACCCGTCTGCCTGGCTGGCAGCACTGGAATCCGACGAAGTTGACATGCTTTATGAATCCGTGGGCGAATTCATCGACGTGATGGATGGCCTAGGTTATGTGAAATCCGAAGTTGTGACCGCTGCGACTATCGTTGTTCGTCCCAACCAGCTGGCCGAGATCGACGGTCAGAAACCTTATGCGGACAAACGTGTTCGGCAGGCGATTCAGATGGCTGTAGACAATTCTGTTTGTCTGGAACTGGGCTATGGCGGCCGCGGAGCCCCGGCGGAGAACCATCACGTGGCACCGCTACATCCGGAATACGCAGAACTTCCACCGCAAAAGGTTGATCCTGCGGCAGCCAAGGCGCTGATGGACGAAGCTGGTTTCGGTGACTTCGAGCACGAGATCATCTCGATCGACGATGACTGGCGCCGCAACACCACTGATGCCGTTGCCGCGCAGCTGCGCGACGCCGGAATCAAGGTCAAGCGGACCGTTCTGCCGGGCAATACCTTCTGGAACGACTGGGCAAAGTACCCGTTCAGCTCGACCAACTGGAACCCGCGTCCGCTGGGTGTGCAGGTCTGGGCACTTGCCTATCGTTCGGGCGAAGCCTGGAACGAGTTTGGCTATGCGAACCCGGAATTTGACGCCATTCTGGAAGAAGCGCTTGCCATTGCTGACGCAGATCAACGTCGCGAAGTCATGGCGCGTGGCGAAGCCCTGCTGCAGGAAGATGGAGTCACGATCCAGCCCTATTGGCGTTCGCTCTATCGTCACATGAAAGAAGGCCTTGTGGATACGGATATGCACGTGACCTTCGAACACCACCACTACAAGTGGGGCTGGGCTTCTTAAGCACTGCCAATGACACACAAGGGGCGCCTGACACGGGCGCCCCTTTCCAGCCGCAGACTTGCCGACGCGGGGTCGGACGTCCGAGGCCAGAAAATGGTCCAATGATCTGCGGAATACCTGAACAACAGGGGCCACCATGGGACTATTCATCCTACGACGGTTCGGAGTGATGCTGCTTACGGCATTATGTCTGACATTCGTCGTCTTTTTCCTGACCAACCTTTACCCGAACCTTGAAAAGCTGGCGAAAACGCAGGGTAACCAGCGCATGTCGGATGAGCAGGTCGAAGCCTGGTTGGATAACCGCGGTTACCTACAGCCAACACTCGTGAAATACGGCCAATGGCTGGGCGTGATGCCCGGATTTCAGAACACCCTGGAAGATGGCCAGTTTGTGGGAACCTGCACGAGACCCGGTTCGACGGCAGAGGACACGGCAAGATATTGCGGTGTTCTTCAGGGCGATTGGGGATACTCGACCGTTTTCAAGGACGAAGTCGGAACCATTGTTGGTAAGCGTCTGGGCAACACAGGTTACCTCATGTTCTGGGTTCTGGTCCTGATGGTGCCTTCCGCATTGATTGTTGGTGTTCTGGCCGGGATGCGAGAGGGATCAGCCCTGGATCGATCCCTTTCAACTTTCTCGATCATAACGACTGCGACTCCGGAATATGTGTCCGGCGTTATCTTCATCGCGATCTTCACCTCGTCCACGGTTGGATTGAAGTGGTTCAAGGGAACTGCGACGCAAGCGATGGAGAACCCGACATTCGAGAACTTCTTCCTGCCGGTTCTGACCATCGCGCTGTACGGTATGGGCTATATCGCCCGGATGACCCGCGCTTCGATGACCGAGGTGATGACGGCGCAATACATCCGAACCGCGCGGCTGAAAGGCGTCTCGTTCCCGAACATCGTCATGAAACACGCGTTGCGCAACGCGTTGATCGCGCCGTTCACGGTTATCATGCTGCAGTTCCCATGGCTGCTCAACGGCGTCGTAATTGTTGAAACCCTGTTTAACTACAAGGGTTTCGGCTGGGCGCTTGTTCAGGCAGCAGGCAACAACGACATCCAGCTTCTGCTGGCGATTTCGGTCGTGTCGGTCTTTGTTGTTCTGATAACGCAGCTGATCTCGGATATCGGCTACGTCTACCTCAACCCGCGCATCCGCATTTCATAAGGAGGGAGAGATTATGGAACCACTATCCTGGACCGGCTCTATTGCCTTCCTGAACCCGCTGCTGATGATCGCACTGGCAGCACTGATCCTGTCGATCTTGGTCTGGATCATCGTCAGTATATTCCAGCCTGAACAGCAGATTGTCGTGAACCCGGATGGATCCGTCAGTTCAGGCGGCGGTGTCCGCGGACTGATCCAACTTGCGCTGCACTACAGTTTTCTGGCCAGCGTAGGATTGGCCGTGGCCTATCTGGTGCTGGGTATCCTGATGGGCACAGGCGCCGGGATCATCGGCGCCATTTCCCAGCAATTCCTGCCAGTATGGGTCGCGCTGATCATCATGTTCGCCATGTCGATCGCCTTTAAAAGGCGGTTGGGGTTATACGGCAAACTGTATGACAGTCCCATCGGTATGATCGGCTTTGGCCTTGTGATGTTCTGGGTCTTTACCGGCATCTTCGGCGCGCTTGACCTGATCGTTACCCATGACCCGCTGACACAGATCTCTGGCATGAAGAACAAAGTGCCGGGAACACCTTTACCGAACCTGGAGGACGGCGAGTACGCCTGGTATCTTCTGGGCGGTGACAACCTGGCACGTGACGTATTCAGCCGGATGGTCAAAGGGGCCTGGGTCGTGGTGCAGATAGCACCGCTTGCAACGATGTTCGCCTTCATGGTCGGTATTACGCTGGGACTTCCCGCCGGGTATTACGGCGGTCGTCTGGACACGTTCCTGTCTTTCCTGGCCAACCTGATCCTCGCCTTCCCGGTCATCTTGCTGTTCTATCTTCTGGTGACACCGGAAATCGTGGCGACCGGAGTGCCAAACTACATGGCGGCAGTTCTGTTCGTGTTCCCGATCCTGTTCATCTGTGTGTTGCTGAACTCGCGCTATTACACACGCCCGAATTTCCGCACCCCTCTGCTGATCGGTGTTCTGGGCGTTGCGATCTGGCTGTATCTGTCACTGATTTCAACTGGAGGCTACGTCATCAACACCGAGGCTTATCGGATCTGGGGCCTGCCAACCTATTTGGACCTTTTCGATATCCCCGGCGGTATTCTGGTGGTCTTCGTCTCGGTGGTTTTTGTAAACTCACCCACGGTTTTCCGTATTGTGCGCGGGCTGGCATTGGACATCAAGACACGTGACTACGTGGCCGCGGCCCAGACGCGTGGCGAGGGTCCGTGGTACATCATGTTGTGGGAAATTCTGCCCAACGCCCGTGGTCCGCTGATCGTCGATTTCTGTCTGCGTATCGGTTACACCACCATCCTTTTGGGTACCTTGGGTTTCTTCGGACTCGGCCTGCCGCCTGAAAGCCCGGATTGGGGGTCGACGATCAATGAGGGGCGGAAGCTTCTGTCGATCTACCTGCACCCTGCCCTTCCGCCTGCTTTTGCGCTGCTGTCGCTGGTTCTTGGTCTGAACCTGTTGGCCGACGGCCTGCGCGAAGAAAGCTTGAAGGACTGATGTGATCGAGGCCGGGGGGCCAGCCCCCCCGGACCCCCCCGGGATATTTTCGGCCAGATGAAGGGGATCCCCGCATTTGGTGAGGAGTAAGCAAGATGAGCAAAATGGCGGATTATGACGGCCCGATCCTGGAGATCGACAAGCTGTCCATCTCATTCTTTACCCGCCTGCGGGAAATTCCCGCCGTGATGGATTTCTCGGTCAGCGTACAGCCCGGCGAAGCCGTGGGGCTGGTTGGCGAATCCGGTTGTGGTAAATCGACCGTGGCGCTGGGCGTGATGCAGGACCTTGGCAAAAACGGCCGCGTCGTCGGAGGCACGATCAAGTTCAAGGGCCGCGATCTGGCAGAGATGTCGAGCGAGGAGTTGCGCGACATTCGCGGAAATGAAATCGCGATGATCTACCAGGAGCCGATGGCCTCGCTGAACCCGGCGATGAAGATCGGCAAACAGCTGATGGAAGTGCCGATGATCCACGAGGGTGTAAGTCAGGAAGAGGCTTACTCTCGTGCACTGGAAGTGGTGACGGACGTTCGCCTGCCGGACCCCGAGCGGATGTTGAATTCGTTTCCGCACCAGCTGTCGGGCGGTCAGCAGCAGCGCATCGTGATTGCTATGGCGCTGATGTCGAAACCGGCGCTGTTGATCCTGGATGAGCCGACAACTGCTTTGGACGTGACGGTTGAGGCCGCTGTGGTCGAACTGGTTAAGGATCTGGGCAAGAAATACGGCACCTCGATGTTATTTATCTCGCACAACCTCGGGCTGGTTCTGGAAACCTGCGACCGACTATGCGTGATGTATTCGGGTGAAGCGGTCGAGCGCGGCTCGATCAAGGATGTGTTCGACGAGATGCAGCACCCTTATACACAGGCGCTGTTCCGTTCGATCCCGCTGCCGGGCGCAGACAAGAATTCGCGTCCGTTGGTGGCCATTCCGGGGAACTTCCCATTGCCCCACGAGCGGCCTCCGGGCTGCAACTTCGGACCACGCTGCGACTATTTCGAAGAGGGTCGCTGTGACGCGAAAGACATCCTGATGGAGGCTGTGCCGGGCAATGACCGGCACCATACGCGCTGTTTGAAATTCCAGGAGATCGACTGGAATGCCCCTCTCACTCTGGCGGATCAGAAGGAAAAAGGTGAAATCGGCCGGACGGTACTGAAAATAGACAATCTCAAGAAATACTACGAGGTCGCTGCAAATGCCTTGTTTGGTGGCGGTGAGAAGAAGGTTGTGAAGGCCAACGAGACGCTCAGCTTCGAGGCGCACGAATCTGAGACACTGGCTATCGTGGGGGAATCCGGCTGCGGCAAGTCCACCTTCGCCAAGGTTCTTATGGGGTTGGAGACGGCCACGGACGGACAGATTCTGCTGGACAACCGTAACATCGAGCAGGTGCCCATCGAAGAGCGTGATGCCAAGACGGTCGGCGAAGTTCAGATGGTTTTCCAGAACCCGTTCGACACGCTGAATCCGTCGATGACCGTCGGACGTCAGATCATCCGTGCGCTGGAAATCTTCGGCGTCGGAAACTCTGAGGCCGAGCGCAAGAAGCGGATGCTGGAACTGCTTGATCTGGTGAAGCTGCCGCGCGCGTTTGCGGACAGAATGCCGCGACAACTGTCGGGTGGTCAGAAACAGCGCGTGGGTATCGCACGCGCCTTTGCCGGGGATGCGCGAATCGTTGTGGCGGACGAACCCGTTTCGGCGCTGGATGTGTCGGTTCAGGCTGCCGTGACGGATCTGTTGATGGAGATTCAGCGAGAACACAAAACCACGCTGCTGTTCATCAGCCACGACCTGTCCATCGTGCGTTACCTGAGCGACCGGGTCATGGTGATGTATCTGGGCCATGTTGTGGAATTGGGCACCACGGATCAGGTTTTTGCCCCGCCCTATCACCCTTACACCGAAGCGTTGCTGAGCGCGGTTCCGATTGCGGATACCTCGGTCGAGAAACAGCACATCGTTCTGGAAGGTGATATTCCTTCGGCGATGAACCCACCGCCGGGTTGTCCGTTCCAGACACGTTGCCGCTGGAAATCCGAAGTGCCTGATGGACGGTGTGAATCGCATGTGCCGCCGGTGCAGACGCTGGCAAATGGGCATCAGGTAAAATGTCACCTGGCCGAAGATATTCTGGCCCGGATGGAGCCGGTGATAAAAGTCGCGGCGGAATAAACCTGTTGCTAGCATTTAGAAAGGGCCGGTCGGAGACCGGCCCTTTCTCTTGACGCCGTGGTTTGTGGGGAGACAGACGGCGTGTGGAAGTGTGTGTGAGTGGCGACCTTTGGTAATTCGTCAACCGGTCATGACGTTGTTTCCAAAATGCATGAATTCCTGGTTCATTCCTGCAATTCCACCGGCTTCAAGCTGAAGGCTGGCGCTGTCGAGCATCTTGTAACTCTGCTGTCCCTTCACCCAATCGTCCGCAGATTGTAGCGTGGTCAACGTGTAGGACGTGACCTCATTCAGGTAATGTGTGGGGATGATCACCTTGGGCTTGAGCTTGGACACAATGTCGTTGCCCTGATCGAAGCTGAGAATGTGTTCCGAGCCATCCACCGGCAGAGTCAGAACATCCACCTGACCGATTGCGTCCCAGAACTCCTGCGGCGGGTTATGGCGATTGTCGCCCCAGATCAGCGTGCGAATGCCGCCGGTCTCGACCAGATAGACGACCATATCCATGTGACCTACATTGTTCGGCGGGCAGGCTTCCACCCCAAATTCGGCCAGCGCATTGGTCCAGTCATACCATCCCGGCGCGACACAAGCGTGTTTGTCGGCAAAACCCGTGATCTTGATGTCAGAAAACTCGAATTTGCCTACCATACGATCCAGCACCATGGTCGAGTTTGGGCGTTCAATCGCATCGTGATCGAAATGTGCATGGGTCGACAGGGTGATGTCTACCGGGATTTGCGGGAACTCGTTGCGGAACCAAAGACCCCACGCGCCCGACGGATCATCCCGCCAGGGATCAAACAGCGCTGTTGCCCCGTTGGGCGAGGTGATCTTGATCGCACAATGCCCATAATAGTCGATGCCAACCGTCCCGGTGCTGGCCTCACCCGTTGCGCCTTGCAGATCGATCACATGGTTGTTGTTGCCCGGCTGTAGCCACGCCTGAGATTGCGCCTGGGCCGGTTGTGCGCCCAGCACAGAAGCGGTCGCGCCGACCCCGGCAGCGCCTGCCGCCATGAAGAACGACCGGCGCGACAGCCCCGGCGCCAGATGATCTTTGTCCCCGATCAGGATGGTTGGTTTCAGATCTTTGCGATCCATTTTTGTGTACCTCTCTGTTGGACCCTCGCAGTTTTTCCGCGCGTCCCAGCTAAAGGTAACAAGTCAAAGCATATCGGCTCAGACCGAAAAAATGGGGGCGAAATATGGGGAGAAACCCCACATTTCACGTTCACGAAATCGAGAGCAAATGACTGCGCAAGTTCTGGTCGCGTCCTTCGAGCCCCAGCTTGCGGCGGATGTTGTTGCGGTGAAAATCAATTGTCGATGTTTCTCGCGACAGGGCCTTGGCAATGTCTTTGGTCGTTTTTCCAAACATGACCATCTGCGCAATCTCGATCTCTGTCGGGGTCATCACTGCAAATGCATCTGTCAGTTTGTCCGACAAAGCAGACGTGATCTCGTTCAGGTTCTTCTCGGCCAGTTCAAGATAGACATACTGCGCCTCATCCCCGGAAAGCTGCGTTCGAATTTTTTCCAGATATGGCAGCACTCTGCTGCGCACCTGTTCGACTATTTCGTGATCGCGGCTTTTGCGATCGTCATCCAGACTGGACAGCAGGACGCGCAGCGCCGTGTTGGTTTCCTGCAGCTCACGCGTGCGTTTCGCGACACGTGTTTCCAGCTGTGCCAGTGTTTCGTTGAGTTTTCCTTCCAGCGCGCGACGCAGGTAAACCTCTTGCAACAAAGCCAAATCCGACTCGACCATGCGTGCGAACTGCGCCAGCCCTTCGCGGAACAACAAGGCACGTCGGTTCTGCTTGCGATCCAGAACACAAATAGTTCCAAATACCGATCCATCAGGCCATTTCAGTGGAAGGCCGATGTAAAATGTCATCCCATGTTCCAGATCGTCATTGTCCGCCCAAACCGGATCGCACGCAGCATCTTTGACCACCAATTCCTCGTCCCGCTGCAAGACGCCCTGACAATAAAGCTTGGGGTTCAACTGGAAGCTCAAGCCGACCGGATATGGGTTTTCGGGATGATCCGAGGTGATCAGCACCGCATGATCCGGCGCGTCGGTTTTCATGATCAGGCTTGCAGGCACATCCGCCAACTCTGCGACCAGATCAACCAGTTGCTGCCAGTTGGCCAGCGTTTCTCTGGGAATCTCTGGGTGGTCAACAGGCATTTAGGGCCTCACCAGTTACTGGGCGATACCCTTTCAGGTTAGCGGGTCAGGTTGCACATAATCAAGAACTGGACGCTCTGCGCCGCGGCATCGGGTTTAACCGCCCCAGATGACCTTCACGTAGTTCTGGGTTTCCTTGTATGGCGGAATGCCGCCATGCTTTTCCACCGCTTTTGGGCCCGCATTGTAAGCGGCCAAAGCCAATGGCCAGGATTTGAACTTGCGATACTGCCAGGACAGGTATCTGGCTCCACCCTCAAGATTCTGCTGGGGGTCATGGGGGTTGACCCCCAAAAGCTCGGCGGTCTGGGGCATCAGCTGCGCCAATCCCAGAGCACCTTTGTGAGACTTCGCCTGTGGGTTCCATCCGCTTTCCTGCTGCACAAGGCGCAGAAACAAGTCTTCGGGAATGTCATGAAGGCGGGCAGCTTGTTTCGCCAGATCCAGATACTGACCGCGGTACTTTCCGGTATATCGCTTGCTGGTCTGCGCACGGGATGTCTTTGGTTTCAACCGCGCGGAATCACGATATTGCGTCGCCGCGCGGGAATCCAAAATCTTGGACTGTTTGAGGAAGATATCCTTACGGCTTTTGGTGGACAGCGTTTGCGCCTGCACAGGCGCGACAGCCAGCACAAGGCAGACAACAGAAAACCCGGCAACCCAAGAACGCATCAATGCCTATCCTGCTCGATAAGAAACCAGTCGGAGTATAGGTATTCCCGCAAAAAATGAAAGCTTGGTAAAGACCAAAGTAAGACTCTTGTTCCACACTGTTGTATCTACTGTTTTCAACCATGATGCAGGCCGTATAGGGTCTCACAAAACAAGTCGCGCCAGATTCGGCGCATTTACGTCAGAACGGAACGAGGAATTACATGGCGGGTTCAGTCAACAAGGTCATTCTGGTCGGAAATCTGGGGCGTGATCCCGAAGTGCGGACATTCCAGAATGGCGGCAAAGTCTGCAATCTGCGTATTGCCACGTCAGAGAACTGGAAAGACCGTAACACGGGTGAACGCCGCGAACGCACAGAATGGCACTCGGTCGCCATCTTCAACGAAGGCTTGGTCCGTGTGGCAGAGCAATACCTGCGCAAGGGTTCAAAGGTCTATCTTGAAGGGCAATTGCAGACCCGCAAGTGGCAGGACCAGTCAGGCCAGGACCGCTATTCTACCGAAGTTGTCCTGCAGGGCTTTGGCTCTACCCTCGTGATGCTGGATGGGCGCGGCGAAGGCGGTGGCGGCAGTGGCGGTGGTTATGGCGGTGGCCAAGCCGGAGGCAGCGGGTACGTAGACCCCTATGGCGGTCCGTCCAGTTCCCCGGCACCGGCACCGGCATCGGGCGGAATCGACGACGACGAGATTCCGTTCTAAGCAAATCGGAGACACGACATGACATGGTCATTCTCTCTCGGCCGATTGCTCGGGTCCGAACTGAGGGTCCATGTCACATTCTTCCTACTGCTGGCCTGGGTGGGCTTTGCGGCCTATTCAGCAGGCGGCCTGCCGGCAGCCATTGACAACCTCTTGTTTGTTTTGGCCTTGTTTGCCTGTGTGGTCGCCCATGAGTTCGGTCATGCCCTCATGGCCCGGCGGTATGGAATCAAGACCCCAGACATAACACTGTTGCCGATCGGTGGGTTGGCCCGGCTTGAAAGGATGCCGGAAAAGCCGTTGCAAGAAGTCTTGGTGGCACTTGCAGGTCCGGCGGTGAACATCGTGATCTGGGTCATTCTGGTCGCGTTTGGTGCTGGACTGCCGATCGAGACGCTTTCCCAGATCGATTCACCGGGCATCGGGTTTCTGAACAGGCTGGCCTATATCAACCTTCTGCTGGCAGTATTCAACATGATCCCGGCCTTCCCCATGGACGGAGGACGCGTGTTCCGCGCCCTTCTTTGCCTGCGCATGGATCGTGTCAAAGCAACACGCGTGGCTGCGCTCGGTGGCCAGATCGTCGCCGTTGGCCTGGGTTTTGTGGGGCTGAGTTCGGGCAACCCGTTTCTTGTGCTGATCGCAGTGTTCGTGTTCATCGCCGCCAACGCAGAAAGCCAGGACGTCGCCTTGCGATCTGCGGCACGTCGCGTTCTGGCCCGGGACGCGATGATCACCGAGTTTCACGCGCTCTCCCCCAACGATACGCTGAGCACAGCAGCACAAGCCGTAATTCACACCACGCAGCATGAGTTCCCTGTACTGGATACGGATCAATCTCTGCTTGGTTTTGTGACCCGAGATCGGCTGTTTGCCGCGCTCGCAGGCGATCAACCCAGATCGGCACCTGCCACCTCAATCATGAATGCCGATGTCCCCGCAGTTTCGCTTACCACCGGCCTCGAGACCGTGTTGGAACATCTGCATAAGGGGGCTCCGGCAATTGCCGTGGTCACTCGGGCTGGTCGGATGATGGGTTACATCACCCGCGAAAACATCGGTGAGTTGATGGTTATTCAGGGTCGTTAGGCTTTCAGTTCAAGCCGTCGCAAGCGCATCCGACAGAACCGAAAGAACCGCATCTTTCGGCACATCTGGCGTCACAAACGCCTCTCCGATCCCGCGCGCGAGAATAAACCGAAGCTGACCGTCCACGACTTTTTTGTCTTGCCCCATCAGATCCACCAGCGCGTCGGCACTTGGCAATTCGCCCGGAATATCAGCCAGATCCGTCTTCATCCCCATCGCACGCAAGTGCGCGCGCACCCTGCTTGGATCCTCTTGCGAACACAAACCCAGCCGAGACGACAGCTCAAACGCCAGCGCGCAACCTATTGCCACACCTTCACCGTGCAGAAGGCGGTCAGAATAGCCTGTTGCAGCTTCCAGAGCGTGGCAGAACGTGTGCCCCAGATTGAGAAGAGCCCGGTCGCCTTGTTCGGTTTCATCCCGCGCGACGATATCGGCTTTCATTTGCACTGAACGCGTTACCGCGCGTACGCGGGCCGCCATGTCACCCGAGGAAACGCTTGGCCCGTTCGCCTCTAGCCAATCAAAGAATTTCGCGTCGCCAAGCAAACCGTATTTCACGACTTCGCCATACCCTGACAAAAAATCTCGCTGGGTCATGGTCCCCAGAACAGAGGTGTCGGCCAGAACCAGAGACGGTTGATGAAACGCGCCGATCAGGTTTTTCCCCTGAGGTGCGTTGATCCCGGTCTTTCCCCCAACCGAACTGTCCACTTGCGCCAGCAAGGACGTTGGAATCTGCACAAAACGAACACCACGCCGCAAAACCGCCGCTGCAAAGCCTGCAAGGTCTCCGATGACCCCGCCGCCCAAGGCCACGACGACATCCCGACGTTCGACTTTTTCAGCAAGCAACCACTCGACAGCGCGCTCGAAATGCGGCCAGCTTTTGGTCGCCTCTCCGGAGGGCAATGCCAGCTCGGTCATCTCGATCCCCGCAGCCATCAGCCCGGCGCGCAGGGTCTCAAGATGCAGACCGGCCACGATTTCATCCGTCAAAACCGCCACTTTTGGCCGGGCCAGAAGTGGTGATATCCAGCCCCCTGCCCGCGTCAGAAGATCTGGACCGATTTCAACATCATACGAGCGGTCATCAAGGTCTACATGTACTGTTTGATGCATTTATTTGAGTTCCAAAACATCAGGGCGTGTCATCAGCGCGTCGACAACGCGGCCTGCCATATTTTCGATCGAGGTCTCGCCATCCGAATCCACAGCCAGATCTGCCTGAGCATAAACCGGCACGCGGGCCTCATAGAGCGCTTTCAACGTCGCATACGGATCGGCTGTGCGCAGCAGTGGACGTGTGTCTTTGTGGCGAACACGATTCCACAGAACATTCAGATCCGCCCGCAGCCAGACTGCAGCACCCTTTTCGGCAATGATGCGACGGTTTTCCGGCTGCAGATACGCCCCGCCACCCGTTGAAAGAATGCCCTTTTTCTCGTTCAGCAATCTCCCGATGACCTGCGATTCCTTGGCGCGAAAGAAAGGTTCACCGTCACGTTCAAAGATTTCCGGAATGGTCATGTTGGCGGCTGATTCGATCTCGGCATCGCTGTCCAGAAACGGAACGCCCAGACGGGCGGCCAATGCGCGCCCCACCGCAGTCTTGCCAGCCCCCATCATACCCACAAGAACCACCGTTTTGTGCAGTTCAAAGCCACCCTGTGTGTCTGCCGAGTGTGTGTTATGCTTAATTTCGCTCATTTAACCGTGAATGACGTGATCTTGGGAAAAATGCCAGTTATAACTTGGCCAAAAGCAAAAATTGAGGCAGCGTGGCGCCATGGGCCGACTGATCAAATTCCTGATATACGTTCTTTGCCTGGGGTTCATTGGGCTGGTTGTCTATGCCTATGTCGGACCGTTCTTTGGCGCGGATTTTTCTGCGCCTCAAAGTGAAATCCGCGAACCGGTCGTATTGGATGTCGACTAAACAAGCGCTGTTGGCGATCCTTCTGGCGGGACCGGCACATGCGCAAACCCCGTTGTCTGCGATTGATTGGCTGGCGAATCCGCCGGAAAACCTGCCCGGAACGGTTTTGCTAGAACCGCCGGTGGCGCAGAATGGAGGATTGCCAGAGATTGAGGTGACGCCGCTTGAAGCGCTGTCACAACCGTTGGGCTTGGTTGCGTCGTCCATCACAGGGTTGCCAGTAGAATTGTGGCAAGGCAGCGATGCAAGCCGGCTGGCGGCCCTGATCGCAAGGACGCCCGTTCGCGACAACCCGGCGATGCAACGCTTGTTGTTTACGTTGCTTCTTTCAGAAACCCGCGCACCGGCTGGCCCTGATGCCCAAGAGGTCATGCTGCTGGCGCGACTGGACCGTCTGATGCAACTGGGCGCAGCAGATCCCGTTCAATCGCTGGTTCAGTTGGCCGGGCCGACCGATACACAGGAACGGTTTCAACGCTGGTTTGACGCGACGCTGCTGACCGGTGATGAGGATCGCAGTTGCACCGCCCTTATCGCTGAACCGCACCTGTCAAGGAACTACGCCGCGCAAGTGTTCTGCAAAGCCCGGCGCGGGGATTGGGCGTCGGCCGCGCTGACGCTGGAGGCGGCGCATGCCTTGGACATCCTGCCACCAGAAGACCTGGCGGTTCTGGATCGTTTTCTAAGCCCGGAACTCTATGAAGGCGCGGCTTATCTGCCTCAACCTGAAAACCCGGATCCACTGAGTTTCCGACTGTATGAGGCGATTGGTGAACGGCTTCCGACCGCCTCGTTGCCAAGAGCTTTTGCAAATGCAGATCTTCGGGATGTGGCCGGATGGAAAGCACAGATCGAAGCCGCCGAACGGCTTACACGCATTGGCGCTTTGACGCCCAATCATTTGCTGGGCCTTTATACCGAGCGGTCCCCGGCGGCGTCCGGCGCTGTTTGGGACAGGGTTGCAGCCATCCAACGTTTTGAAAGCGCGCTGGATACCCGAAACGCTGAAGCCATTGGAAAAACACTGCCACCGGTCTGGCAGCAGATGCGTGGCGTCGGGCTT
The DNA here is from genome assembly GCF_059612005.1 of Ruegeria sp. CDSA141. Taxonomy (NCBI): domain Bacteria; kingdom Pseudomonadati; phylum Pseudomonadota; class Alphaproteobacteria; order Rhodobacterales; family Roseobacteraceae; genus Ruegeria; species Ruegeria sp. CDSA141. The sequence continues at coordinate 184,116 of NZ_JBXWPT010000002.1, read as the reverse complement.
GAAGTGCCCTTCGCCGAATTGTTTGCCAAGCGTTTGTCGAACACTACCCTGGCGGTGCCGGCGACTGAAAACCTGCGCTGGCGCATTCTGATGTTGTCTGACCTTTACGAACAGGCAGCACAATCCGCGCCGGACGACTCAATCGACACCCTATTCCTTGCAGCTTTGGCACAGGGTGATCCGGGGCGGGCGGTTTCTCCTTCTCCTTGGGCGGACGCGGTTGCTCAGGGATTTGAATGGGCGGCGCCCGTACCCAACGATATCGACGCCTTGCTCGACAACGGTCAACTTGGTGAAGCCATACTGGAAGCCATGCAACTGTTTGCGCATGGTGCACGGGGCAATCTGGTGGATCTGACCGCAGCAATCGCAACCTTCCGACGCGTGGGCCTGGAAGACACAGCGCGGCGCGCAGCGTTGAGCCTGTTGATCCTGCAAGAGCGTTGATGATGGGCTCCCCCGCAACAAACGAACTTTGGATTTCGACCTTCCTACAGGCTCAGGCGGCGGAACTTGGGGCGGCGACAAACACGTTGCTGGCCTATGGACGCGATCTGAAAGACTTTGCAACCTGGTTGCAGCACAGGGGATCCGGATTCGATAAGGCAGATCGTGATCAGATCGAAGCCTACCTGATCGACTGCGAGGCACAGGGCTTGTCGCGTTCCACCCGCGCGCGGCGATTGTCAGCCATCAAGCAGCTCTACCGATTTGCGTTCGAGGAAGGCTGGATCGAGACGAACCCCGCCATCCAGATCAAAGGTCCGGGACGGCAGAAGCGGCTGCCCAAAACGCTGGACGTGCCAGAAGTCGACCGCCTGCTTCAGGCTGCCCGACAAACCGGGCGCAGCAAGGCTGATCGCGTACGTAACACGTGTCTGATGGAAGTCCTTTACGCCACCGGAATGCGCGTCACCGAACTTGTGTCCCTGCCCGTTTCCTCGGCCCGTGGCGATCCGCGCATGCTGTTGGTGCTGGGTAAAGGTGGCAAGGAACGCATGGTGCCCCTGTCCCCTCCGGCGCGGGATGCATTGGCTGCTTGGTTGACCGTACGAGACGAAGCCGAAGATCAGACTGTTGAGAAAGGCGGTCAAAGATCTCGCTTTCTGTTCCCGTCGCACGGTAAGTCCGGCCACCTGACGCGGCACAGGTTCTTTCTGCTGGTCAAGGAACTGGCCGTTCAGGGCGGCGTTTCGCCCGAAAAAGTCACCCCACATACCCTGCGTCACGCCTTTGCCACGCATCTGCTGGCCAACGGCGCTGACCTGCGTTCGATCCAGACTTTATTGGGCCACGCCGACGTTGCAACGACCGAGATTTATACTCATGTTCTGGATGAACGGCTGACTGAACTGGTGTTGCAACACCACCCGCTGAGCAAAGACCCTGACGAAGACAGGGGCTAAGCCCTTGATCCAGCGGGTCGGCATCCCCATAACGGATGCACCATCCTAACCCACCAAGGACCAATGGAACCTTCACCTTCTCAGATCGACAGCACATTCTGGTTTACGTCAGGCGCAATCCTTTTATTGCTCGTTTTGTCCGCCTTTTTCTCGGGTTCAGAAACAGCGCTTACAGCCTCCTCACGCGGAAAGCTGAGGGCACAAGCCGACAAAGGATCACGCGGGGCGAAAAAGGCACTCGAAATCACCGATGACAATGAACGCCTGATCGGCTCGGTTCTTCTGGGCAACAACCTTGTCAACATTCTGGCAGCCTCGCTGGCGACGGCCATGTTCACTCGTTTGTTCGGCGAAAGCGGCGTGGCATTGGCGACACTGGTCATGACTCTGCTGGTGCTGATCTTTGCCGAAGTGCTGCCCAAGACCTATGCCATCACCAATTCTGAAAAGGCCGCGGCGGCTGTTGCGCCGATCATCAGCGTCGTCGTGACGGTGTTTTCACCCATTGTAGCCGCGGTGCGACTGCTGGTGCGCGGTGTCTTGCGCCTGTTCGGCGTGCAGATCGATCCTGACAGCAACATTCTGGCCGTACGCGAAGAAATCGCCGGCGCTCTGCAACTCGGTCATTCCGAAGGTGTGGTCGAAAAAGAAGACCGCGACCGCATCTTGGGCGCGCTGGATCTGGGCGACCGGACGGTGGAAGAAATCATGTTGCACCGTTCGAACATCGAGATGATCGACGCCAATGCGGCCCCCGAGGAAATCCTGAAACAATGTCTGCAAAGCCGCCACACCCGCCTGCCTGTTTTCCGGGACGAGCCGGAAAACATTGTAGGCGTCGTACATGCCAAGGACCTCTTTCGCGCCATGTACGCGCAGGCAGGCGGCAGCGACGGCGGCACCGACCGTTTAGCCAGCTTTGACATCGGAAAAGTGGCAAACGCCCCGTATTTTGTGCCTGAAACCACCACGCTGGACGACCAGATGCGGGAATTTCTGCGAATGCACAGCCATTTTGCATTAGTGGTGGATGAATACGGGTCTCTTCGAGGTCTGATTACACTTGAAGATATTCTCGAAGAGATCGTGGGCGAGATTGCCGATGAGTTCGACATAGACGAAGAGGTCCCGGTCACCCGCACCGAAGATGGCCAATACCTGGTCGAAGGTGCCATGACCATCAGAGACATTAACCGTGCGCTGGACTGGTCACTGCCGGATGACGAGGCCAACACGCTGGCCGGCCTTGTGATTCACGAGGCGCAGATGATCCCGGTCGTCGGTCAGGTGTTTTCGTTCCACGGTTTCCGGTTCGAGGTCACGGCACGTGAAGGCAACCGTATCACCGGACTGAAGGTGCGCCCGCTATAACGGCTGCGATTTTTTTTCTGAAATGTTCCGGGCGCTGCTAGACTGACTGTCATCAATTTTGCCAATCGATTGCAGGACAAACTCATTATGCCCAGCCTCAAGACGAAACTGCAGGACACAAAAGATCGACTCAGCTCGGTGGTGTGTACGATACCTTCGGCGACCGTTACGCAGGCGCTGGCGGCATGCGGGGTCGACTCCGTGATTATCGATCTTGAGCATGGAGCAATCGACTATGCCTCGGCTCACGCGATGATTGCCGCAACTGCGGGAACAAGCTGTGCGCCGTTGGTACGCGTGGCGCAAAACCAGCCAGCGGACGTAAAGCGCGCTTTGGATTTGGGCGCAGAAGGTATCGTGTTTCCCCTTGTCCGAACCGTGGAAGACACCCGGAGCGCCGTCGAAAGCCTGCGCTATCCCCCCGATGGAACCCGTGGTTTCGGACCGTTTCTCGCGCAGTCGCGTTGGGGCGAAACTCTCACCACCTACCCAAGCGTTGTGGGCCCGGAACTAATCTGTTGCATACTGGTCGAAACGGTTGAAGCCCTTGAAAGTATCGAATCCATTTGCGCTGTTCCAGGCGTGGATATGCTGATCATCGCACAGTTCGACCTGAGCACTGAGTTGGGCGTGATGGGCCAGTTTGATCACCCGGACTTTGTTTCAGCTGTCCGGAAAGTGGAAAATGCCGCCTTCAATGCCGAAATACCGCTGGGCAATGTGGCGCTGAACGAAGCGCAGGCAACCGATTTGTTTTCTCGCGGCTATCGTCTGGTCGGAGGTTTTGACGCACTTTGGCTGCGCGAGAAGGCTCTGCAAATCCAAAGCTGGTGCAAAACGTAACATACGACATCTGCTGTCGCTAACGGAACAGTAAAATCCGTATCGGCTCGACAGTTTTTCCCAAAACCATAGGGAGATACATCGTGAAAACCACCACCCGTGTCGCAGTTATCGGAGGCGGCGTTGTCGGATGCTCGGTTCTGTATCACCTGACAAAACTGGGCTGGTCCGACGTTATGCTGCTGGAGCGGTCCGAGTTGACCAGCGGATCGACATGGCACGCCGCAGGCGGATTTCACACGTTGAACGGCGACACCAATATGGCGGCGCTGCAGGGGTATACGATCCGGCTGTACAAAGAACTGGAAGAGATCACCGGAATGTCCTGTGGCCTGCACCATGTGGGCGGCGTGACACTGGCCGACAACCAGGACCGGTTCGACATGCTGCTGGCCGAACGCGCCAAGCACAGGTTCATGGGGCTGGAAACCGAAATCGTTGGCCCGGACGAGATCAAGCAGATCGCGCCCATCACCAACACAGACGGCATTATCGGTGCGCTCTATGATCCTCTGGATGGGCATCTTGACCCATCGGGTACCACGCATGCTTATGCCAAGGCAGCCCGCATGGGTGGTGCAACCATAGAAACTCATTGCATGGTACGTGAAACCAACCAACGCCCCGATGGGACCTGGGATGTCGTGACCGACAAAGTTACGATTCACGCCGAACATGTCGTAAACGCAGGCGGGCTCTGGGCGCGTGAGGTTGGCGCGATGGCCGGTGTCTATTTCCCGCTGCACCCTATGGAACATCAGTATCTGGTGACCGACTCGATCCCTCAGATCGGGGCGATCATCGACGCGGGTGGCGAACATCCACACGTCATGGACCCGGCCGGCGAAAGCTATCTGCGGCAGGAAGGGCGCGGTTTGTGCATTGGGTTCTATGAACAACCCTGCAAACCTTGGGCTGTTGATGGTACGCCATGGGAGTTTGGCCATGAATTGCTGCCCGACGATTATGACAAGATCACGGACAGTATCGAATTCGCCTATCGCCGTTTTCCGGTTCTGGCAGAAGCGGGGGTGAAATCGGTGATCCACGGTCCGTTCACCTTTGCACCCGACGGCAACCCTCTGGTCGGGCCGGTACCGGGCATACGCAACTACTGGTCGGCTTGCGGAGTCATGGCAGGCTTCAGCCAGGGTGGCGGCGTTGGCCTGACACTGGCGCAATGGATGATCGAAGGCGAACCCGAACGCGATGTCTTTGCCATGGATGTTGCGCGTTTCGGCGACTGGATCAGCCCGGGCTATACCCGCCCAAAAGTCATCGAGAACTATCAGAAACGCTTCAGCGTCGCCTATCCGAACGAAGAACTGCCCGCAGCGCGCCCCAACCGCACGACCCCGATGTACGACATCTTCACCGATCTGGGGGCGGTTTGGGGACAGCAATACGGTCTGGAGGTCGCCAACTACTTCGCGCAAGGAGACGAGCCGGGATATGAGACGCCTTCGTTCCGGCGTTCGAATGCGTTTGCCGCGACAGGTCGCGAAGTGCGTGCCGTGCGCGAGGGTGTGGGTATCAACGAAGTCCACAATTTCGGCAAGTATCGCATCTCAGGACCCAACGCACGCGGTTGGCTGGATCGGATCATGGCAGGTCGGATTCCGAAACCCGGACGGCTGTCGTTGACCCCGATGCTGTCGCCCAAGGCCAAACTGATCGGGGACTTCACTGTTTCCTGCCTCAGTGAGACTGAGTTTCAACTCACGGCTTCCTACGGCAGTCAGGCCTTCCACATGCGTTGGTTCCAGCAGCACACACAGGACGGCGTGACGATTGAGAATATCAGCGACCGCTTGAACGGCTTTCAGATCGCGGGACCCAAGGCAATGCAGGTTCTGGCTGCGTGTTCCCGCGATGACCTGAGTGATTTCCGCTTCCTCGATGTGCGCCGCATGACCGTGGGCATGACGGAATGCATCGCACAGAGGGTCAGTTATACCGGCGATCTTGGATTCGAGATCTACTGCGATCCGATGGCGCAGCGGCAACTTTGGTGGACATTGTGGGAAGCGGGGCAGCCCCATGGCATGGTTCCCTTTGGAATGCGCGCAATGATGAGCCTGCGTCTGGACAAGTTCTTCGGGTCGTGGATGCGAGAGTTTTCACCCGACTACACCGCTGCGGAAACCGGGTTGGACAGGTTCATCTCGTTCCGCAAGAATGCAGACTTCATTGGTCGCGAAGCTGCTGAGGCGGACCATGCCAAAGGCGCGACACGCACCTTGGTCGCTTTCGAAGTCGAAGCCGATGACACAGACGTCAACGCCTATGAACCGATCTGGTTGGATGGCGCAGTTGTTGGTTTCTGCACCTCAGGTGGCTATTCACACTACGCACGAAAGTCTGTCGCCATGGGTTTCCTGCCGTCTGAACGCGTAGCAGATGGGCTTGAAGTTGAGATCGAAATACTGGGCCAGATGTGCAAGGCAAAGGTTATCTCGACACCCTTGTTTGACGCTGACGGCGCCCGAATGAGGGGATGACTCGCGCCTGGGTCAACGGCATTGTAGCGGGATGATTAAGATTCCCATTATCATTCTGGCTGCGGGTCAATCCAGCCGCATGGGCGACATCGACAAGCTGATGCAACCGATCAACGGCATTCCGTTGCTCGCCCGTTCCGCAAGCATGGCCTGCGCCGTTGGGCCTGTGATCGTCGCCCTGCCTCCTGAACCGCATCCAAGATATGACGCGCTTGATGGCTTTGATGTTCAGATCGTTCCGGTCTGGGATGCGGCAGAAGGAATGAATGCCAGTCTGCGCGCCGCGATCCAAAAGCTGCCGTCGGATGCACCAGCCACTATGGTTTTGTTGGCCGATCTACCCGATCTGACCGAAACAGATCTGACCACAATTCTGAATGCGCGACGTGCCCACCCCGACAACCTGATCTGGCGTGGAACAACCGAGGATGGAGCGCCCGGTCATCCGGTCGTGTTTGACAGATCTCTTTTCGATCAACTGTCACGGCTGAAAGGGGACGACGGCGCGCAGGAGATTGTGCGGAAACATCGGGACAGCGTTCATCTGCATCCCCTGCCCGCCCAAAATGCACGGTTGGATCTGGATACCCCGGAAGACTGGAAGGACTGGCGCGGAAAACATGCCCTCTGAACAAACACGGCCCGGTCTAATCGACCGGGCCGGTGCCCAAAACAGGACTACCACTTTGCTCAATCTCCAAAGTGTGGCCAGTGTGCTTTCAGAAACACCCCGACTCCCAAGCAGCTAAACCTAAACAAGACCCCCTCGTTAACATGCCGCTATCACTTTTGGTGATCGAGTTAGCCGCAAGCGCCCCCTAGCGCTTTTGGCTCCCCTCACTTGGGCACCTTCATCCTCACTTATCCGATCGCGCGAAACAATGTAAAATTGGATGGAAGGGATAATTTGGGTCTTCCTCGAATGGTTTTTGCGCAACATCGCGTTGCGTCAAGTTCAACCTTAAGGCGATTATTCCCATTGGGAAACGGTAGCGATTCGGGATTAAGCGCAAACTTATTCACCAATATCCGCAGTCAAAAACATGTTTATTGTGTCAAGCCATGCCTCACACAGACTCACCCACAACCATTGGAAGAGCAGCCTTTTTCTCGATCTTTCGGAAGGATGATTGTCAACAAAACAAAACAAATTCAATGTTTTTGAAAGTTTGACGCCATTTTTAGCAACAATCCTCCGATTCGCTTTGGTCCGGATCGGTAAAAGTCCGCGAATCCCGATCGACGTCAGCCGTCACACAACACCGGCTTTGTGGCAAAATTAAGATTTATTAATTGATCAGTCAGGAAACGCCAATTCTGAGAAGGCATCTGTTGTCTCAACGCGCAGCCGCAACTGCGTGAACATAACAGGAGACACAAATGAGCATCCGCAAATCCTCGCTTCTACTTCCCCGCACTTCCAACTCGGCAGGTGCCAGCGCGCTCGGCGCGGCCCTTCTTGCAGCGACGGCCATGCCGTCCATGGCGGACGAGGCATTGGCTGATCTGGTTGAGACCGTTTCACCGTCGGTCGTAACCATCATCGCCGAACACGACGCAGTGCCGACCCCAGCCCAGGGTCAGAACTTTGACTTTGAAGGGCATCCCTTTGGTGAATTCTTCAAACGCTTCGGCGGCCCGGAAGGGTTCAACATGCCGCAACGTGGCCCGTCCCAGGGCCTGGGCTCGGGTTTTGTTCTGGATGACGCCGGATACATCATCACCAATCACCATGTCGTCGACAATGCCTCGACCGTGACCGTGCGCCTCAGCGATGATCGCACCTTCGACGCCGAAGTGGTCGGAACAGACCCGCTAACGGATATCGCGGTTCTGAAAATCGACGCGGGGACTGACCTGCAAGCCGTGGAACTTGGCGACAGTGACACAATCCGCGTAGGTGAAGACGTGGTCGCCATCGGCAACCCCTTCGGCCTGAGCTCGACCGTGACCACAGGTATCGTTTCGGCAAAAGGCCGCAACATCTCGGAAGGTCCATATGCAGAGTTCATCCAGACGGATGCAGCGATCAACAAGGGCAACTCGGGCGGCCCTCTGTTCAACATGGAAGGCGAAGTTGTTGGCGTGAACTCGGCCATCTATTCGCCCAGCGGTGGATCGGTCGGTCTTGGATTTGCCGTAACTTCGAACATCGTTGAACACATCGCAGCCGATCTGCGTGATGATGGGCAGGTCAGCCGGGGTTGGCTGGGCGTGTCGATCCAGAACGTTAGCCCACAACTTGCGGCGGCGTTGGGGATTGAGGCTTCCACGGGCGCGTTGGTGTCCGACGTAGTTTCAGGCAGCCCGGCAGACGGCGTCCTGAAGCAAGGCGACGTGATCCTGTCATTCAACGACGATGCCGTAGACTCCAGTGGTGATCTTCCCGTCCTTGTGGGCACGACCAAAGTCGGCACCGACAGCACTCTGACCGTGTTGCGTGACGGCAAGCAGAAAACAGTGTCCCTTACTGTTGGCCAGCATCAGACCGCATCGGCCGAGGCCGACAAACCGGTCGAAGCAGAAGTTGCAGGCACAACGCTCGGTGTTACCGTGGCACCGCTGACCGAAACGGTTCGGGCCGAGACAGGTGTTGCCGAAAACGTCGAGGGCGTCGTCGTCACAGACCTGAAGCCCGACAGCCCCGCGGCAAAAGCCGGCCTGCAGCGTGGTGACGTGATCGTCAAGTTGGGCAATCAGGACACCTCCACACCGGACGCTCTGAAGGCGGCGCTGGACAGCGAAAAAACCGATCCTGCCCTGGTGCTGATCAATCGTGGCGGCAGCCAGATCTTCGTCGCGGTCGAACTGGCCTGAACCTGAACATGCGTGCGCTGCTTGATGGGGATTTCCGGCGCGCGCCTCACCCGGCGGATCAGAGTTGTCCACTGTCCGCCGGGCTTGCCGGGTGCAGGCCCAGCACCCGGCAAGAACTTCTCCTAACCATATGCTTTACCTGAAATTTGTGATTAAATATAAAAAGAAAGGAGCCCGACCATGAGCCGCCGTCTGTTGATCGTCGAAGATGATGCTGACACAAAGGACTTCATCGCCAAGGGTTTTGGCGAAGAGGGATACGTGGTTGAAACCGCGGCTGACGGTCGAGAGGGGCTGTACCATGCCACTGACGGTGGGTTTGACGCCATTGTTCTGGACAGGATGTTACCCGGTCTGGACGGACTGTCACTGATCAAATCCATGCGGGCGGCCGGATTGAAAACCCCGGTATTGATGCTGACGGCGATGAGCGCGGTGGACGAACGGGTCAAAGGCCTGCGCTCGGGCGCCGACGATTATCTGGTCAAGCCATTCTCGTTCCAGGAGCTGCACGCCAGGATCGAGGCCCTGCTGCGTCGCCCTCAGGAATCCGAAGAGACGCCGACATTGACCTGCAAAGACCTGCAGATGGATTTGTTGACCCGCAAAGTCACGCGCGACGGGCACGAGATCACACTGACACCACGTGAGTTTCAGATTCTCGAGTTTTTCCTGCGTCGCAAAAACCGTGTGGTGTCGCGCACCATGTTGCTTGAAGGGGTTTGGGATTACCATTTTGACCCGAACACCAACGTTGTGGACGTTCATATCTCGAAATTACGGCGCCAGCTGGACGAAGGCGGTGACGCGCCGCTGATTGAAACCGTCCGCGGAGCGGGTTACATGATGTCCGATGGATAACCTTCCGCTTTCGTTAAACAATTCAAGAACAAGGCTGGTAGCAACCAGCATGATTCTGAGCACGATTCTGACAGCGTCTGTGCTCGCGTTCGTCTATGTGACCGCCAACCGAAGCATCGAAGCCGAGACCCGCTCGGTCGTATCAGCAGAGTTGACGGGGCTTGCAGATGAATACGAAAGGCGCGGGCTGATTGGGTTGATCACTGCAATTGAGCGCCGTTTGCCAAGTGCCGCAGAGCGGGACGCACTCTATCTTTTGACAGATCGGTTGGGCCTCAAACTTGTAGGCAATCTCAAGTCTTGGCCGGGAAACATTGCCGCCGGAAGTGGTTGGGTAGACTTGGAATTACGCCGAGCAGACAATGATCAGCTCGTGTCCGTCTCAGCCGCATCGATCCGCCTGCCGGGCGGCGAGCGCCTTCTGGTTGGGCGGGATGCTGCGTCGCGCCAGCAATTCGACAGGGTTCTGTTTCGCTCAGTTGCCCTGGCGCTGGGGATTGCTTTGGTTCTGAGCGTCATCACCGGTTGGTTGTTCACGCGGTTGGTATTCTCGCGCCTCTCGGATATTGCCAGCACGGCTGAGAATATCGTTTCGGGCGATCTGTCAAAGCGGATGCCGCTGCGCGGAACCGGGGACGAATTCGATCAGGTTTCAGGCACATTGAACAACATGCTCGACCGGATCGAGGAATTGATCAGCAACCTTCGCACCACCTCGAATTCGATTGCGCATGATCTTCGCTCGCCTTTGTCTCGCCTGCGACAACGAGTTGAGACCCTCTCTGAACCCGGCAAAAGCGATCTGGATCGCGAGATCGATATCGCACGGGCAACGGGTGAAATTGATCACGTTTTGCGCGTACTGGGGCAACTCACCGAAATCTCACGGGCCGAGGCCGGTCTGGGACGAGAGCAATTCGAAACCATCGATTTGCAGCAACTGGTCGGCGATGTTGTAGAGCTTTATGACCCGGTCGCCGCCGATCAAGGTGTGCAACTTGAAGTCAGGGGCTCTGCCCCTGCCATTCAGGGGCACCGGTCTCTTCTGTCGCAAGCTCTTTCCAATCTGTTGGAAAACGCCTTGCGTTACGCACCAGCAGATACCGCGATCACGATTTCTATCGATGCGCGCGACGGTCTTGCCCAGCTAAGCGTCAGGGATCGTGGACCCGGCGTTCCCCCCGAAGAACTGGATCGCCTTCAGCTTCCATTCGTGACACTTGACCCCGCTCGGACGGAACGCAATGCGGGTTTGGGCCTGGCTCTGGTCGCAGCAATTTCACATATGCACGGTGGGAAATTTGCCGCCCGGAACTGTGACCCCGGGCTGGAAACCACGATCAATCTGGCTCAACTGCGTTAATCCGGAACACCATTTATCGCCATGGTCTTGTTTTTATAGCGCGTATCGTCGGTGACATCCGTACCGAACCAATCCGGTGGGACGTATCTTGCGGCCTGGTCCTGTGAGGTGAATTCCACTTCCACCAGGCACAACGGTGCCAGATCTCCCGCGAAGACGTCCAGCTCAAATACCAGACCATCCTGCAATTGAGCGGTGTAGCGTATCTTCTCAACCCGCCGCCCTTCTGTTTCCGGCCAGAAAGTATCGAACTGTTCCGCAGTGATCTCGGCCTCGCGCTCCATCCGCACCAGGCCGCCGACACCTTTCAAAGTCAGGAAATACGCATCGTTTTTTTGCCTCAACCGCAACTCGGCGGAGTCGTCGGGCGCGGTCAGATAACCCTGTCGTACAACGGCTTTTTTCGCTTTGCTCAGGTCCGGCAGGTTTGCCACCAGAAACTTGCGTTCGATTTCTTTGCTCATCGGTTTGAAATCACTCCGCTCTCCAATTCCCCAAACAGTGCCCGGTAGGCAGCACAGGATACACTGCGCCCGGCAAAGGTACTGATCGGGGCACGATGCTGACCCATTTTTTCGATATCCGCAGCGAAAGGAACCGTCGTCTGCAAAAAGCGTTTTGGATACAGCTTGCGCATCGCCTCCATAGTTTCCTGATGCAAAACCTTTCGGTGTTGCACCATCGAAAAAAAGGCCCGCAGTTTTTTCTTGCGCAACTTGTGTTTGTCAAAAAACTCAACCAGCTGATCGAACGTCCGTTCGGACAGGGTTGTGGGAATGACCGGCACGACGATTTCATCGGCTGCCTTGAAGATATTCTCGGACAGGGTCGAAAAATTGGGCGGGCAATCCAGAATGATCACGTCATAATCGCTACCTGCGGCTTTCAAAGCTCTTTTCAACCGCGAACGTTTGTTTCGCATCCGCGACAGGAACACATCAAAATCACGAAAGGTCAGATTCGCTGGCAGCACGTCCAAACCTTCGAAATCGCTGGCCCGGATTGCCTTGGTAAACCGTTCCACATCTTCGAAAAACCGCGCATCCGTCAGCTTTTTCGAAGGCTTCACCCGAAAGTAGAACCCCGATGCGCCCTGGGGGTCAAGGTCACACAGCAGCACCTGTTGCCCCGCCTGCGCATATGCATAAGCCAGGTTCACCGAGGTTGCTGTTTTACCGACACCGCCCTTGTTGCTGTAACAGGCAATGATCTTCATTCCTCACTCCTCTTTCCGGTGAAACAAGGTCCGGAACAAGTGCCGGGTTTCCGGCCCGTCGAATTTCTCAAAGCTGGAAAGCACGCGGCTCCGCTCGGCCTTCTGGCGTTGATCCAGAACCGCGATCAATCCACCCACAGCCAGACCAATCCGCGCATCCACGCGGCCCTGCGCGTTGCTGTGCTGCGCGACAAAGGCCAGCAAAGACTCTTGCTGAACGGAGTAATCGTTAAACAGACCCAGATTGTCCTGCAGCTTTTTCAATGGTTTGATGATCTCCTTGAAGTTCTTTGCATCAAAGAGAGGGCCAAAGAATTCCATCAGGTAGCGCAGTTTTTTACAATCAATGCGAAGGTCATGCACCGTGTCATCCGGAGTGTCGTCGGTGATGCCACGAGCGACCTTGCATACCTTGCGATACCGTTTCCAAATCAATGCGCATGCATATTCGTGTGCCCCGCGCTTTGCGTTTGATCCGGGTTCTAAACGATCTATTCCGTTGAACAATGCTGTCAGATTGGTCAGACAGGCGTTGTATTCTTCGCTGCGCAACCGGCGGGACAAGCGTGACAGTTCCCGCGCGCGTTCCGTCTCGAAAAGGTCGAACATTTCTTGCAAGCCATCATGAAGTATGGACGGTAAGAAACTGAAGTATTTATCTTTTTCCAGAAGGTAGACATCCAGATCACGCATACGGCCGGTTGGGGTCATGAGGTCGGAAAAGACCTGCTTCAAATGCACGGTCTGCGCGTCGGAAAAAACGCCTTTGAACAGGCTGATCACAGATCGGACCTTCCGCAGAGACACTCGGTAATCATGTAGAAATTCCGTGTCGATATCGGCGATAATTCCTTCTTCGTTTTGCCGGGCAACTTTCAGATAGTTTTGAATAATATCCGCAGCGACCTGAATGGATGGTTCAGCTTTTCCCAACTCGATCTCGGGCTTGGCCCGATAGGGAACCATGTCCGGGAAAAGCCCGGCGTAAAACGCTTCGACACCCGACCCGACCCCTGACATGGCAGACATCGCGGTGTTTACCTTTTGATACGCTCTCTCATACCCACGCAGTCGCTGAAGCTGAACAATCGTCGCCTGACCGGTTGTCGAGGACAGGCACCAAACCTTTCCCTTGATTAGCGTTTTGTCCAACTCATCCAACATGGCGAGGGAATTCGTCTGAATCTCCCCGGCTCCGATCTGCATCAGCGCGCGCAGTTTCGGAAACCCTTTCAAAGCTGCTTTAACGTGGCCATGCGGCAGGTCTTGAACAAACCGCCCCTGCCCCTTGCAGCGTTGAGACAGTGGCGCACGGCCATTCTGGAAAAGCCACAGTATTTCCCCGACCTCAACCAGAACACGACCTGATTTCCGCAACGATTGATCGTGGCAATCCAGCTGCACGAAAGGTTTCGCAACTCCTGTTGGGTCGATCCTGATCGTAAACCCGGGAATGAGCCTTTCAAGAAGCGCCTCGTCAATCGGTTTGGACAGAAAGCCTTGAACATCTGAAGGTTCGGTCATGATCCGCCGATCCGGGGCGCTTTCAGGTATTCATTGACATTTGTCTCAACGATCTTCTGCACGCTGGTTCCTCTTCGATGGTTCTGATCCTTCAATAAGTACAGGGTTTTCACCTCCAATTTTTGCAAGGAGCTTGTCTTGCCCCTGACCGGGCCACTTTCGGTATTTCCTGCTTCTGAAACTCGGCCCTCCGAGACAGCATGACTTCATGAGAGCTGAAACTCGAGACGACAGCAAGCCATTATGTTTTGGCAATTTACAAACATGGGTGACAGCCCCCGAAGGCATAAGTAAGAGAGACTTATGAGTGATCCCGTCTCCTCGATCCGCAACCTTGGTCCGGCCTTTGAGCAGGCCTGCGCGCGCGCCGGCATCCACTCGGCTGACGAGTTGCGGGAACTGGGGCCGGATGAAGCCTATGCCCGGCTTCTGCGGGCTGGTACCAAAGCACATTTCATCGGCTACTATGTTTTGGTGATGGGGCTTCAGGGACGCCCCTGGAATGATTGCAAGGGTGAAGAGAAGAAAGAGCTGCGACAGCGTTTCGACGCGATCAAGGCCGGTAACAGCGCGGCGCCGGAGAACCAGATGGTTGCGGACCTGGACGCAATCGGCGTTCGCGTCGCTCCCAAAGACTTAAAGCAAGTCTGAACAAAAAAGGCCGCCCCCTTGCAGAGCGGCCCGATCTTTCGGCAGAAAACCGGCTTAACCGACCAGTTCGATACCCGAGAAGAAATACGCGATCTCAACAGCCGCAGTTTCCGGTGCATCCGAACCATGAACCGAGTTTTCACCAACCGATTCAGCGAACTCGGCACGGATGGTGCCGGGTGCTGCGTCTGCCGGGTTAGTTGCGCCCATGACTTCGCGGTTCTTTGCAATGGCACCTTCGCCTTCCAGAACCTGAACAACAACCGGAGCCGACGACATGAACTCGCACAATTCATCATAGAACGGACGCTCGGCGTGAACTTCGTAGAACTTGCCGGCTTGTTCCTTGGTCATGTGGATGCGCTTTTGCGCAACGATGCGCAGACCGGCGTCTTCGAACTTGGCGTTGATCTTGCCAGTCAGGTTGCGGCGGGTTGCGTCGGGTTTGATGATCGAAAATGTGCGTTCCAGTGCCATGTCGGCCTCTCCTTACAATCTGGCGCGGGTCCGCGCCGAAATCCATCGCGCGCCGCGTATCACGGTCTATCGCTCATGAAAAGTGTTATGATGGTCTGCCTGCCGCTTTGAGGTTCAGAATGTGTCCGGTAAAGGGTCCTTCCTGTCCAGACGCCGAACGTAAAGCACTGCAAGCAGGCCTGCAAAGCTGCTTGCCCACATCATGCCCAGAACCAGAAACGGCCCGTTTTTGGGGCTGACAAATGCGCCGGTCATCGAAGTCAGGATCGCACCCAGCGCTACAACCATCGCCCCCGACAACCCCGCCGCACTTCCTGCCAGCTTGGGGCGAACGGACATGACGCCCGCCGAGGCGTTTGCATTGGTCAGCCCGTTGCCGAACCCGACACAGATGGCCGAGCCGAAGAACACCCAGACCGACCCCAGATCAGCCAGAAACAGCAGCAGTCCGCAGAAAGGCCCGGTCGAAGCCACAACCCGGCCGATCAAGATCATCGTGGTCAGACGTGTGTGCGCCGCGATCCGGCCGGTTACGAAGTTCCCGACCATGAACCCACCCGTGATAATGCCAATTCCAAGACCCAGCAATGCGGGGCTCAGGTCGAACCACGCGGCCGCAACCAGCGGAGCACCGGTGATAAAGCTGTAGAACCCGCCGATGGAAAACGCCGCGCACAGGGCATACCCCCAGAACCGGCGGGCGCGGAAAAGATGCGGGTATTCCCGCAACTGGGCCGCGAAAGTCGAAGAGCGGTTCATGTTCGTCTCGCCCATATCGAACCACAGCAGCCCCAACAGCCCTGCCCCTAGCACTGTGTAGAGCACAAATCCCGAACGCCAGCCGAACAGCATATCCAGCGTCCCACCCAGCATCGGGCCAAGCATTGGCGCCAAAGCCATGGCCATCGCGACATAACCGAGTTTGCTTGCAGCCTCGTTCGGCGGATACCGATCTCTGATCGATGCGCTGGACAGAACCGACCCAGCCACCACCGCGGCCTGCAAAAGACGGAAGCCGAGAAAGGTCCAGATGGACCCGGCCAGAGAGCATCCGATTGAGGCGATGACGAAGATGGACATACAGATCAAGAGGATCGGCCTGCGACCGAAACGATCCGACAAAGGCCCCATGATCAGTTGCAGCACGGCCGAGACCGCTAAATACCCCGCGACCGACAGATTCATGAGGCCATAATCCACCCCGAAGTCTTCGCTCATATGGGCCAGAGAAGGCAGGAACATATTCAGCGACAAAACCGACAATGCTGTGGCAAAGATCAGAGTGACCAAGTGTGGAGGCGTCCGGGCCGCGCGCATGTGAAAACCGTTCAGAAAAGCAAACGACACAGCGCTAACACATTGCTTGCAGATTGAACATGCCAAGCCGCTGGCGGCGGCATCACAGCTCTGCTAAGAGCGCTCCATGTTACGGATCGAAGACATCACCTATGCCGTTGAAGGTCGTCCATTGTTTGATGGCGCAACCGCAACGATTCCCGATGGTCACAAGGTTGGCCTTGTCGGTCGGAACGGAACCGGAAAGACCACGCTGTTCCGCCTGATCCGGGGGGAGTTGGCTCTGGAATCCGGTAATATCTCAGTCCCGAAACGCGCTCGGATTGGCGGTGTGGCGCAAGAGGTGCCCTCCTCTGATGTCTCGCTGATCAACACGGTTCTGGCCGCCGATACCGAACGCGGTGCATTGATGGCCGAGGCCGAAAGCGCCGAAGACCCGACACGTATCGCCGAAATTCAGACCCGTCTGGCCGATATCGACGCCTGGTCCGCCGAGGCCCGCGCGGCTTCGATCCTCAAGGGGCTGGGGTTTGATGACGAAGACCAACTACGCCCGTGCTCGGATTTCTCGGGCGGGTGGCGGATGCGCGTTGCGCTGGCGGCGGTGCTGTTTTCTCAACCAGATCTGCTGCTGCTGGACGAACCGACAAACTATCTGGACCTCGAAGGCGCGCTGTGGCTCGAGAGCTATCTGGCCAAGTATCCTCACACGGTGATCATCATCAGCCACGACCGAGGTCTTCTGAACCGCGCCGTGGGGTCGATCCTGCATCTGGAAGACCGCAAGCTGACCTATTACGCGGTGCCATACGACAAGTTTGCGGAACGCCGTGCGGAACGTCTGGCACAGGCGGAATCGGAAAACGTCAAGGCCAAAGCCCGCATCGCACATTTGCAAAGCTTTGTGGATCGGTTCCGCTATAAGGCATCGAAAGCTGTTCAGGCCCAGTCGCGCCTGAAGATGATCGAACGCATCCAACTGGTCTCGACCCCACAAGAAGCAGCACTCCGTGCGTTCAGCTTTCCGGAACCCGAGGAACTGTCGCCACCGATTATCCAGATTGAGGGCGGCGTCACAGGTTATGGCGAGACAGAGGTGCTGCGGCGTCTGAACCTGCGCATCGACCAAGACGACCGCATTGCGCTGTTGGGCAAGAACGGTCAGGGGAAATCGACCCTGTCCAAGCTGCTCTCGGACCGGCTGCCCCTGATGGCAGGCAGGATGACCCGCAGCAACAAGCTGCGCATCGGCTATTTTGCGCAGCATCAGGTGGATGAGCTCTATGTGGACGAAACACCGCTGGACCACCTGCGCCGCCTGCGCCCTGACGAGGCGCCCGGCAAGTGGCGTTCGCGACTGGCCGGTTTCGGGTTGAACGCGGATCAGGCGGAAACCAAGGTCGGGCGTCTGTCGGGTGGACAGAAAGCGCGCCTTTCACTGCTGCTCGCCACGATCGACGCGCCCCATATGCTGATCCTTGATGAGCCGACCAACCACCTTGATATCGAAAGCCGCGAGGCGCTGGTCGAGGCGCTGACTGCTTATTCCGGCGCGGTGGTTCTGGTCAGCCACGACATGCATCTGCTGAGCCTTGTCGCGGATCGCCTCTGGCTGGTTTCGGATGGTACGGTCAAACCCTTTGACGGCGATCTTGAAGCCTATCGGTCCCTGCTGCTGGCGCGCGACAGACCCGTCAGGGAAAAGTCCCAGACTGTCAAATCAAAACGCCCCACACGCGAGGCGTTGTTGGCTCTGCGCGCCGATCTGCGCAAATGCGAAGACCGGATCGAAAAGCTGACCGATATGCATGACAGGCTTTCCGCCAAACTGTCCGACCCGGCGTTGTACGAGGACGATAAGATCAACGATCTGGAAACCTGGAACCGCAAGTTCACCGAAGTCACCGAGGCCATGCAAAAAGCCGAGGCTCTATGGGTCGCCGCCGCCGAACGACTTGAACAGGCAGAAACAGCATGAAAACACCCGTCAAAGACACCGGAGCTATGATTTCCGGTATGCATCCCGACTTGCAGCCCGGTGAATTTGCCTTTGTCGTGTGGCCTGAGAACAAACCCTGGCCTGAGGGCACGCGGGCCAGCTGTGTCGAGGCCGAAGGGCTGTCTCTTGTCGTCCCGATCGCTGCGGCACCGCAAGATGCCGTCGCGATGCGTTGCATTACCTTGCAGGTCCATTCCTCGCTGGAAGGTGTTGGTCTGACCGCGGCCGTTTCCAGCGCGCTGGCTCAGGCGGGCATCCCAGCGAACATGGTCGCTGGGTATCACCACGATCATGTCTATGTCCCGTCAGGTTGTTCGCAAGATGCCCTGAATATCCTGCAAGACCTGCAAGACCTGCAACGGAGCAGCAAATAGCAATGGACAGCGCATTCCTGATTACCGCGTTCACAACGCTTTTCGTGGTCCTTGACCCGCCCGCGCAAACTCCGATCTTCGTGGCTCTGACACAGGGCATGGACTGGCATACGCGCCGCTCCATCGCGGTTCGGGCCTGCCTGACAGCAGGCTTTATCCTGGCCCTGTTTGCTGCCTTTGGCGAAGCCCTTCTGGGGTTTGTTGGCATTTCGATGGAGGCGTTCCGCGTCGCAGGAGGCGTCCTGCTGTTCCTAACCGCGCTGGATATGCTGTTTGAACGCCGCACCAAGCGACGCGAAAGCAGCGCCGAGGAAGAGGAACATCCAGACCCGTCCGTTTTTCCCCTGGGCATTCCACTGATTGCAGGCCCCGGCTCGATTGCAACGATGATTCTGCTTGCGGGCCAGCAACCCGGCATTCAGGGCCTTGCCGTTGTCATCGGCGTCATGCTCGTTGTTCTGGCGATGGTCTTCGTGATGTATCTGACATCCGGCGCTGTCGCACGGGTTTTGGGCAAAACCGGGTTGAACGTATTGACGCGACTACTGGGTATGTTGCTTGCGGCCCTGTCTGTTCAATTCATTCTTGATGGCCTCAAGGCCTTTGGATTTGCGTCTTAAATCCCCATATACAATGCGCGTAACTTGAGTGGGGTGAACCCTGTGGACAGCATCGATATCGGACAACTGGTCTATCTGGTCGTGCTCGGGCTGGCGATCGCGTTCTGGTTCGTTTCGCAAAACCGCCAGTCCCTGAACAAAACATTGCAGCAGGTGATGGCTTGGGTGTTCATTTTTGTTGGTGTCATTGCCGTTGTTGGATTGTGGGAAGACATCCGGTCTTCGGTTGGGCCTGCCCCGCAGATGACCGTTACCGGTCAAACGATCGAGGTGCCCCGTGCCTATGACGGTCACTACTATTTGCCGGTTTTGGTGAATGATGAGCCGATCAGCTTTCTTGTCGACACCGGCGCCAGCCAGATCGTGCTCAGCGCTCAGGACGCTGCGCGCGTTGGTATCGATCCTGATCAGTTGAACTATTTCGGACGTGCCTTGACCGCCAACGGAGAGGTGCGCACCGCGCCGGTGCGGCTTGAGACCCTGACCGTAGGGCCAATTACCGATCAGAACGTATCGGCCTGGGTCAATGAGGGCGAGCTGGATAAATCGCTTTTGGGGATGGAATACCTGCATCGTTTCTCAAGCATTCAGTTCGTAGATGGCAAGCTGATCTTGTCTCGTTAGCGGCTCTGATCGCTTGAGAACAAAAAAGGAACATGCTAATGTTCCGGCATGTCTACTCAGCTTCTTGGCCACAAACCTGCGCGTCAGGCACCGAGGGTAAACCTCCATCCGCAGATCACCCTGCAACTGGGCCGTGTGCACGAGGCGTGCGGCCCCGCCCGGCGCAGCTTTGCCATGTGGCTGGCCAGTCAGACACAGGGGCCGGTCTTGTGGATTTCCCCCGCGTGGGAACCTGGCCAGCTAAACCCCGATGGGATGATGGCCTTTACCGATCCGGCCCGGTTCATCTTTGTTCAGCCCACCCGTGCCGAGGATCTGCTGTGGTGTCTGGAGGAGGCGCTGCGCAGCGGGGCCATTCCGCTGATCGTCGGCGACCTGCCCGGCGCGCCGGGGCTGACACCGATACGCCGGATGCATCTGGCCGCCGAACAAGGGGGTACGATGGGGCGGGCTCCGCTTGGTTTGCTGCTGACACCCGGAGATGGTGGCGCGCAAGGGGTTGAGACGCGCTGGCACATGGCTGCCACCCATCGGGACGATGCGAGGCTCTGGACCCTGACCCGCCGCCGCGCCCGTGCCCTGCCCCCGGTCACATGGCAGGCCACCATGACCGCCGCCCGTGCCGGTTTGCATCTGAAACGGATCGAAACCGAAGATGCACCGGCGTAAAGCCACGCGGATCACGCAAGAAGTGACTGGTCAAACCCCGGGCCGCGCCCTAGCGTCACCGCATGAGCCATCCGATCCATGACAGTCGCTATTCCTGGCTTCGCCTTCTGATCACGCTCGCCATTGCAACAGTGGCGAATGTGGGCATGTGGGCGGTGATCGTGGTCATGCCCGCGGTTGAAGCCGAATTCGGGGCCGGTCGCGCCGAAGCCTCGATGCCGTATACGCTGGCGATGATCGGTTTTGCCTTGGGTAATATGTGGTTGGGGCAGTTGGTGGACCGGCTGGGTGTCACCAGCGCCCTGATCGGAGCAGCCGTCTTGAGTGCTCTGAGCTATGTGCTGGCAACGCTGGCGCCGAATATAATGTTGCTATCCGCGGCGCATCTTCTGCTTGGGCTGGGCACGTCAATTGGGTTTGGTCCGCTGATCGCCGATATCTCGCATTGGTTCGTGAAGCGGCGCGGTATTGCCGTCGCACTGGTGGCCAGCGGGAATTACCTGTCCGGCGCCATCTGGCCCACCATGCTGTCCGGAATTCTGGCTCGGGACGGATGGCAACAGGTCTATCTGACGCTCGCCGTTCTGACGCTTGTCGTCGTCATTCCCCTGTCGCTGCTGCTACGCCGCAGGGTGCCGGTCGAGGCACACAGCACCGCCGCAGCATCCGCCCAAATCAATGCACGAAGTGTCGGCGTATCACCACGCGCGCTGCAATATATTCTGGGCCTGGCCGGGATCGGTTGTTGCGTCGCCATGTCGATGCCGCAGGTTCATATCGTCTCGTATTGCGTCGGACTGGGATATGGGCCCGCAGTCGGGGCCGAAATGCTGTCGCTGATGTTATTGGGTGGCGTTGTCAGCCGCATCATCTCGGGTCTGTTGGCTGACCGGTTGGGCGGCGTCATGACGCTTTTGATCGGTTCTCTCCTGCAATGCATCGCCCTGTTCCTGTTCCTGCCGTACGACGGAATGGTGTCACTTTACGCCATCAGCCTGCTCTTTGGCCTGGCACAGGGTGGCATCGTGCCCAGCTATGCGTTGATTGTCCGCGAATACATGCCGCCGCAAGAAGCTGGCGCGCGGGTCGGGTTCGTCATGATGATGACCATTCTTGGCATGGCACTCGGCGGCTGGATGTCAGGGTGGATATACGACCTCACCGGAAACTACCAACTGGCGTTCGTGAATGGCATTCTTTGGAATGGCCTGAACATTGCAATCGTTCTGATGCTGCTCAGGAGATCCCGCCCCGGACGAGAACGGGTCATGGCATGACCCTTCTGACCCGTCGCAGCCTGCTTGCCGGCCTGGCAACCCTGCCCCTGACCCAGGCGGCACACGCTGCTTTGCGGCCTTACATCTTGTCGGATGAAGGCACCAGGGTCGGGTTCACTTTTGATCTTGCGGGGGTGACTCAGTCAGGGACAATGCCGATCCGGACCGCCGAAGTTCAGATTGACTCACGTCGCCTGCAGAACAGTCAGGTCACAGTGACACTGGACGTCAGCAAGGCCAGAACGCGGCTGCCCTTTGCCCGAATGCCCATGCTCAGCCCCAGCGTATTGGACGCGAAACAGCACCCAACGATCCGGTTTGTTTCAACGGACATACGGTTGGGCACGGAAGGACGAATATCAGATGGCGCTCGGATCACGGGTGATCTGACGGTCCGCGGCGTGATCCGCCCGATCACGCTGGAGGCCAATCTGTACCGGCAGGCGGGAAGTGCAGAGAACAATCTGAACCGTCTGACCATTGGCCTGAAGGGCGCTCTGAACCGGCACGACTTCGGAGCTTCGGGCTATCCTGACCTGGTTCATGACACTGTCGGCCTGGACATCCACGCAGAGATTATCCGCGCGACCTGATCATCAATTGGCAAAAAACGACTCGCTAAAGTCGAATTGATGCGCGCATTGTGCGGCGACACTGCCAATCTGAGACCACCATGCGCACGATCATTTCATTTGCCGCCCTGTTTCTTTCGGTCATTCTGCTACAGCTTTCGACAGGAGGCGTCGGACCTCTCGATGCCATATCAGGCATCACGCTGAATTTCACGACAGAACAGATCGGCCTATTGGGATCTTCGCACTTTCTGGGGTTTTTCATCGGCTGCTGGTGGGCACCACGTCTGATGGGAAATGTTGGTCATTCGCGTGCATTTGCCGTTTGCACTGCGCTGGGTGCAATGGGCTTGATCGGGCATACGCTGACTGAAAACCCATACATCTGGGCGGCCCTGCGTGTGGCCTCTGGCACCTGCGTGGCAGGCGCGTACACGGTGATCGAGGCCTGGCTGAACGCAAAGGTCACCAATGAAACCCGAGGGCGTGCGATGGGTACGTACCGGATCGCGGATATGGGCGCATCCCTGTGCGCCCAGTTAATTATCGCCGTTCTGCCCCCGGCGTCATATGTCTCATACAACCTGCTTGCGATCTTGTGCTGTGCGTCGCTGCTGCCGTTGACTCTGACCAAAGCAAGCCAGCCCAAAACACCTGATGCGCCTCGCCTTAAACCCGGGCTGGCATGGCGCAGCTCACCGCTGGCCGTGGCGGGTGTGATCGTGGCCGCGGTCAGCTCGGCCTCGTTCCGTATGGTAGGTCCGGTTTACGGGCAAGAAGTCGGCCTTGCCGTCGATCAGATCGCATTCTTCCTGGCCTCGTTCGTAATGGGTGGTGCGCTTGCACAATACCCCGTCGGCTGGCTGGCTGACAAATATGACAGGCGCTGGGTGCTGATCTGGTTGTCAGCTGCAGCGGTGCTAAGTTGTGGCGTCACTATGGCGGCAAGCGGCACCGGAACGATCGGGGTCATGTCGGCAGCGGTATTCTTTGGCCTGACAACCTTCCCGATCTTCTCGGTTTCTTCTGCCCACGCAAATGACTTCGCCACATCCGAGGAACGGGTGGAGCTGTCTGCGGCCCTGATGTTCTGGTTTGCCTTGGGGGCAATTGCATCGCCCTATATTACCTCGACTTTGATCCAGAAATTTGGTCCTGGGGCCCTTTTTGCCTTCGTCGCGTTCGGGCATGTCTTCCTGATCGTATTTGGTCTGGCGCGGATGCGGTCCCGCCCCACCCCCGAGGAGCGTACGAACTATGTTTATGCCCCGCGTACCTCATTCACGATTGGTCGCCTTCTCAAACGGTCGCGGGAAAACTTGAAAAACTAGACACCCGCTGGTTTTTGTATGCCTTTCGTGATTGCCCCGGTTTTTTCGGTCGACCTTGCATGAAACAAGGACGGGTCCGAACAGCTCAGATGCAACGCGTTGCGATTATACAGTTCCGGGAACGCGAACCAGATCGCCGGGGCAGCGCGGTTTTCGGACCATTCGGCGTCCAAATTGACTTGCAGGTCAATGTCGGGCTTTTGCTGGACGATCACATCATGTAGACGGGCGCGCAGACAGTTACGCGGAAACGGATCATGGCTCGGATTCTCATCACCTCGGCGATCCCCTATATCAACGGGATCAAACACCTCGGCAATCTGATCGGCTCGCAATTGCCTGCCGACTTGTATGCACGTTACCAGCGTGGCCGGGGGAACGAGGTCATGTTCCTGTGCGCCACGGATGAACACGGCACACCAGCCGAGCTGGCAGCGGCCAAGGCGGGTAAACCGGTGGCCGAGTACTGCGCCGACATGTATGCGATTCAGGCCGATATCGCCAATCGGTTTGGGCTCAGCTTCGATCACTTTGGACGCTCGTCCAGCGAACAGAACAAGCGGCTGACCCAGCATTTTGCGGGTAAGTTGGATGACGCGGGCCTCATCCGCGAAGTCAGCGAAAAACAGGTTTATTCCAACGCTGATGGCCGCTTTTTGCCCGATCGGTATATTGAAGGCACCTGCCCCAATTGCGGCTATGACCGCGCGCGCGGCGACCAGTGCGAGAACTGCACCAAGCAGTTGGATCCGACGGACCTGATCGAGCCGCGCTCGGCCATTTCCGGGTCGACCGACCTGGAAATACGTGAAACCAAGCACCTGTATCTGCGCCAATCCGCGATGAAGGATAAGCTGGATGCGTGGATCGACAGCAAGACAGACTGGCCGGTCCTGACCACGTCAATTGCCAAAAAGTGGCTGCATGACGGCGACGGCTTGCAAGACCGTGGCATCACCCGCGATCTGGACTGGGGTGTGCCGGTCAAAAAAGGCGATCAGGATTGGCCGGGGATGGAGGGCAAGGTCTTTTACGTCTGGTTCGACGCCCCCATTGAATACATCGCCTGTGCCAAGGAATGGGCTGACGCCAACGGCAGGACAGACGCGGATTGGGAACGCTGGTGGCGCACCGACAAGGGCGCGGACGACGTGCGCTATGTCCAGTTCATGGGAAAGGACAACGTGCCGTTCCATACGTTGTCGTTCCCGGCCACCATCCTCGGCACCAACACGCATAATGAAGAGACCGGATCACCCGAACGCTGGAAGCTGGTGGATTTTATCAAGTCGTTCAACTACCTGAATTATGACGGCGGCCAGTTTTCGACCAGCCAGGGCCGTGGCGTGTTCATGGATCAGGCACTGGACATTCTGCCTGCCGATTATTGGCGCTGGTGGCTGCTGAGCCATGCGCCGGAAAGCAGCGACAGTGAGTTCACGTGGGAGAACTTCCAGCAATCGGTGAACAAGGACCTCGCCGACGTTCTGGGCAACTTTGTCAGCCGGATTACCAAATTCTGCCGTTCGAAATTTGGTGAGACCGTGCCCGAAGGCGGTGAGTTTGACGCCCGCGAGCAAGCTCTGATCGAAGAACTCACCAAACGCGTCCGCGCCTATGAGGGCCACATGGGGGCGATGGAGGTTCGCAAATCCGCGCAGGAGCTACGGGCAATCTGGGTTGCCGGAAATGAATATCTGCAGGCTGCAGCTCCGTGGTCCACGTTCAAGGAAGACCCCGAGCGGGCTGCTGCGCAGGTACGTCTTGGCCTGAACCTGATCCGCCTTTACGCCGTTCTCAGCGCGCCGTTCATCCCCGACACCTCGGCCCGTATGCTGAGCGCGATGAACACGTTGGATACCAGCTGGCCGGATGATGTCGCCGTCGCCTTGAACGCCCTGCCCTCCGGACACGACTTCACCGTGCCCGACGTTCTGTTCGCCAAGATAGCGGATGAACAGCGTGAAGAATGGCAGGAGAAATTCGCTGGGACCCGCGACTGAACCATCCGATACCTAGAACCAGGGGGGCCATTCCGACCCCCTTCTCGCTCGGGCCCGATGACCACGCCGGGACCTAAGCCAGCATAAGTGCTGAAATTTTTGACATCGGCCCCGATCGACTCAAGATTCATCACGCTTGAGATATCGGCACAAAAAAGTCATCCTGAGATCAAGTTCCTCCGACTCGGGTCGCCCTGACGACCGGGTCGGTATCTTTTGTTTCTGCATCGAACGAGGCTTTCGCCATGTCCCCAGCATTCATTTCGCCCAACAAGACCAGCAGGCATTTGGCCGCCGTATTCATGCTGTTGTCCTTGGGTTTGGCGCATCCTGCGACCGCGCAGGAAGAAGGGGCACCACCGAAGGTTTCCATAGCCGCAGCCTATACCGAGGAAATCACTGACGAGGCCACGTTCATCGGGCGCGCCGAGGCAATCAACAAAGTCGATATCGTGGCGCGCGTGAACGGGTTTCTCAACAGCCGAGAGGTCGAAGATGGAGCGACGGTAAATGAAGGCGATCTGCTGTTCACCATCGAACCCGACCTTTACGAGGCCACGCTTGAGGCCCGAAAAGCCGATCTGAACCGGGCGGAAGCTAATCTTGAGCTGGCAAAGGTTGATCTGGCGCGTAAAGAAGAGCTTTACAAACGTGACGCGACGCCGGAATCGGAACGCGACATCGCGCGCGCCAATGAACTGGTCGCAGAGGCAGAGGTGAAAGCAGCCAAAGCTGCGATCCGGCAGGCCGAGCTCGACCTGAGCTACACGCAGATCCACGCACCATTTGATGGCCGTATCGGCAGGATCACCACAAGCGTTGGCGATGTTGTTGGTCCAAACAACCCTCCACTGGTCAATATCGTCAGCGAGACGCCAATCTACGTGAATTTCTCGTTGAACGAAAAGCTCTTTACCTCGGTTTTGCAGACCGTTGGCGTAAACTCAGCCTCTCTTGCGGATAGTCCGCAAAGCCCAAACGTGCACGTCACCCTGCCCAATGGCACAGAGATGGATGAAGTCGGCAGAATTGTATTCGTTGATAACCGTATCGACCCATTGACCGGCGCAATCACAATGCGGGCCCAATTCGACAATACGGACCGGCTGATCCTAGACGGCGCTTTCGTGAATGTGCAGATCGAAGCGCTGGAGCCGACCTTGCAGGTTCTGGTGCCACAAGCCGCCTTGCAGCGCGATCAGCGGGGCGATTTTGTCCTGGTGGTTAATGACAAGCAAATGGTCGAACAACGCTACATCACAACAGGTGACACTTTTGGTACTGCGATTATCGTGCTGGACGGACTGCGTGAAGGTGAAAGCGTCATTGTCGAGGGCTTGCAGCGGGTCCGCCCCGGTGTGGCTGTTGATGCGGTCGTGGCCTCTGAACAGCCGGGAGAGTAACAGATGTTCTCAGCCCTGTTCATAAGCCGCCCCAAGCTGGCGCTTGTCATCTCACTGGTGCTGACCATCATGGGCGGCATCGGGTACCTGGTTCTGCCGGTCGCGCAGTTTCCGGACATCACGCCACCGGTGGTCAACGTCTCAACCACATATACCGGTGCAAACGCCGAAACCGTTGAAAACACCGTTGCCGCGCCGATTGAGGCGCAGGTCAACGGTGTGGACGACATGATCTATATGACGTCCAGATCGTCGGACAACGGGTCCTACTCGCTGGATGTGACCTTTGAGGTGGGCACCGATCCTGACATCGCATCGGTCAACGTTCAAAACCGGGTTGCGCAGGCCATGTCGTCATTGCCAGCCGAGGTCACTTCGTCCGGCGTCGTGACACAGAAATCTTCGACCAACATGCTGATGCTGGTCACTCTGACCTCACCCGATGGGACCTATGACAGTGTGTTCCTGTCGAACTATGCCTCGATCAATCTGCGCGATGCGCTGGCGCGTGTGCAGGGCGTTGGTAAGGCTGATGTTCTGACCAACCTCGAATACGCCATGCGGATCTGGATGGACCCGGACAAGATGGCGGCGCTGTCCATCACTCCGGGGGATGTCATCAATGCAATCCGGGAACAGAATATCGAAGTGTCTGCCGGTTCCATCGGTGCACCACCTGTACCCGAAGGGCAGACGTTTCAATACACGATCAAATCCAAAGGCCGTCTGACATCCGCAGAAGAATTCGGTGACATTGTTATCCGGACCGGCGAAGCCGGCGCCATCGTCCGCGTCAAGGACATCGCTCGGGTTGAGCTTGGCGCAGAATATTATGCGGCTTCGGGCTATTTTCAGTCGGTTCCTGCCACGGTTATCGGCATCTATCAGGCCCCCGGTGCAAACGCTTTGGCGGTATCGGAACGTGTGCAGGCCGAATTGGAACGGCTGTCCCGCGCGTTCCCGACGGATGTCGAGTATGATGTACCCTTCAACACGACCGACTTTGTCGAGGCCTCTTTGAACGACGTGGTCTCGACTCTGATCCTGACCTTCATTCTCGTTATTTCGGTTGTGTTCGTCTTCCTGGGAAGTTGGCGCGCAACGATCATTCCGGCGGTGGCAATTCCAGTGTCCCTGATCGGCACTTTTGCCTTCCTGCTGGCGTTTGGGATGTCCCTGAACACCATCTCGTTGTTCGCCTTGGTGCTTGCCATTGGTATTGTGGTGGACGACGCCATTGTCGTTGTTGAAAACGTGGAGCGCATCATTGCGGATGAAGGGTTGCCTCCGGCTGAAGCGACCCGAAAAGCCATGGGCCAGATAACTGGACCGGTCATCGCGACCACTTTGGTTCTTCTGGCGGTGTTCGTGCCGGTGACGTTCATGCCCGGCATCTCGGGGCGGTTGTATTCCCAATTTGCGGTCACGATCTCGACCGCTGTCGTTATCTCATCCATCAACGCGCTGACCCTTTCGCCCGCCCTGTGTGGCTTGGTGCTACGTGCCAGATCTGGCCCTCCCAAAGGGCTGCTGGCGGTCTTCGAGAGTTTCATCGGCACCGTTCGCAACGGCTATGTCGCCATAGTACGCAAACTGCTGATTTTCCCCGCCATCGCGCTGGCCATCGTGGTCGGTCTTGGTTTTGGTACGGGGACAATCATGTCGAATACCTCTGCCGGGTTTATCCCGCTTGAGGACAACGGGTACTTGTTCGTCGATGTTCAGTTGCCGGATGCTGCCACTCTGGAACGGACAGAGG
Source organism: Ruegeria sp. CDSA141 (assembly GCF_059612005.1). NCBI lineage: Bacteria > Pseudomonadati > Pseudomonadota > Alphaproteobacteria > Rhodobacterales > Roseobacteraceae > Ruegeria > Ruegeria sp. CDSA141. The sequence continues at coordinate 155,159 of NZ_JBXWPT010000002.1, read as the reverse complement.
CGGTCACCGCACGTCTGGACGAACAGATAAGCGAAATCCCGGGCGTTGCGAGCACGGTTCTTGTCAACGGCTTTTCGATGCTGAACGGCACGATCACCAATGGCGCTGCGATTTTCGTCAATCTCGACAATTGGAGCGAGCGGCAAGAAGACGATCTGAGCGCTGATGCCATTCTGGCCAAGGTACTGGCGATTGCGAATGGTGAATCAGCGGCTTCGATCCTGGCCTTCAATCCACCACCTATTCAGGGTCTTGGCATGTCCGCGGGCGTAGAAATGGAGGTTCAGCAAACCGGTGGTGGCACACCGCAGGATCTGGCCTCGGCCGTGGGTTCGTTCGTGTATTCGGCCAATCAGAGACCCGAGATCGGGCAGGCCTATACAACCTTCCGCGCCAACGTCCCGCAGCTGTTCGTTGATCTGGACCGCGAAAAGGCCAAAACGCTGAATGTCTCGGTCGCCGAGATTTTTCAGACCATGCAGGCACAACTGGGGTCGTACTATGTCAATGACTTCAACCTGTTCGGCCGCGTCTACCGCGTGATGATTCAGGCTGATGGCACCTATCGGGACAATGTCGAGGATATCGCGAACCTCTATGTCCGTTCTCAAAACGGCGACATGGTGCCGTTAGGGACACTGATTGACGTGGAAAACGTGTTGGGTCCGGTTCTGCTGAAGCGCCACAACCTGTTCCGGTCTGCCACGGTGACGGCGGTACCGGCACCCGGCTTGTCCAGCGGCGACGCAATCAACGTGATGACGGAGGAATCCGCAACCGCCCTGCCCCCGGGCTATTCGTTCGAATGGACAGGGACAGCACAGCAACAGCTGGCCTCGGGCAGTCTGGTGATCATCATCCTCGGGCTTGCCATCCTGTTCGGTTACTTGTTCCTGGTGGGTCAGTACGAAAGCTGGACCTTACCTGTTTCAATCCTGCTTTCCGTTGTTGTGGCCCTGTTTGGTGCCGTGGCGGCGGTGGCGATCGTGGGCAGTGACATCAACCTCTATACGCAGATCGGTATGATCATGCTTGTGGGGCTGGCCTCGAAGAACGGTATTCTTATCGTCGAGTTCGCCATGGAGCAACGCGCCAAGGGGTTGTCCATTAAAGAGGCCGCCGCAGAGGCTGCGCATCAGCGTTTCCGCGCCGTGATGATGACTGCCTTGTCCTTCCTCCTCGGTGTTGTACCACTGCTGGCCGCCAACGGAGCCGGCGCCGCCAGCCAGAAAGCGATTGGTGTCGCGGTGTTCGGCGGGATGCTGGCCGCGACGCTGGTTGGTGTGATCGTGGTGCCCGTGCTCTACGCGCTGATGCAGGGCTTGCGAGAATGGTTGAAGGGCAGCAAGAAGGAGCCCGACCCTTCTGAAGAAGCCGCCTGACTACACAAAAAAAGCCCCACCAGAACTGGTGGGGCTTTTTTGCAATTCCGCTGATAGGTTTCAGGTGTTTTAAAGCTAGCTTTCATCCTTAGACCGTGCGGACATCCATTGATCGATCCGCGCAATCTGCTCGGGCGTCAGCCGCAAGCCCAATTTGTTGCGGCGCCAAACCACATCTTCGGCTGTGCGGGCATATTCCTTGTCCATCAGCCACGCGACCTCTCGCGCGGTCAGGGTTGCGCCAAAGTCCTCTCCCAGATCGGATACCTGTTTCGCATCTCCCAAAACGTCCCGTGCTTCTGTCCCGTAAGCTCTGATCAAGCGGGCAGCCCAGCTTTCGGTCAAAAAGGGAAAGACCGTCAAAAGATCGCCTTTCAGGGTTTCGACAGCATCCACCGGAAAATCACCCCCCGGAAGTGCGACACCAGCGGTCCAGGGGCCGGGCAGGTTCGGGAAAAACTCACCAACCTTTTCGAGCGCGCTTTCTGCAAGCCTGCGATAGGTTGTGATCTTGCCGCCAAACACATTCAAAACAGGTGCCCCGCCCTGAGCATCGACTTTCAACGTGTAATCCCGTGTCGCAGCAGTGGCACTGCTTGCTCCGTCATCATAAAGAGGCCGTACCCCGGAATAGGTCCAAACGACATCGTCGCGGGTCACGGCACGTTTGAAGTATTTGGACGCGAAGGCGCACAGGTAATCCTGCTCGGCCTCGGTGCAGACCGGTTTCGTGGCCGGGTCCGGATGGTCCTGATCCGTTGTTCCGATCAGGGTAAAATCCTGCTCGTACGGAATGGCGAAAATGATGCGGCCATCTTCGCCCTGGAAAAAGTAGCATTTGTCGTGATCGTAAAGCCTGGGCGTCACGATATGACTGCCCCGCACAAGCCGCACGCCCTCGCGAGAGTTCACACGGATCTTGGTTTGAATGATGTCACCCACCCAGGGTCCGCCTGCATTGATCAGCATTCTGGCCCGAACCACTTGGGTTTCACCGCTGTCCCGATCCCGAATGGACACTTCCCAAAGATCACCAACCCTCTCGGCCGAGGTCACTTCGGTTCGGACCATGATCTGCGCGCCGCGTGCCTCGGCGTCACGCGCATTCAGGACCACCAGTCGCGAGTCTTCGATCCAGCAGTCAGAGTATTCATAAGCTGTTTCAAACTTGTCCTGCAGAGGGGCGCCCTCTGGTGCCGAGCGCAGGTTCAACGACGTCGTACCCGGCAAGATTTTGCGCCCGCCCAGATTGTCATACATGAACAGACCCAACCGGATCAGCCAGGCCGGACGCCGCCCCCGCATCCACGGCATGACCGTGCTGAGCAGCCGAGAGGTCGGCGTTTCCGAATCGAACCGCATGTCCTTGTGGTACGGCAGCACAAAGCGCATCGGCCAGCTGATATGCGGCATCGCGCGCAGCAAGGTTTCGCGTTCGATCAGGGCTTCGCGCACCAGACGGATCTCGAAATACTCCAGATACCGCAACCCGCCATGAAACAGCTTGGTCGAGGCTGACGATGTCGCCGAAGCCAGATCGTTCATCTCGGCCAATGTTACTGAAAGACCCCGTCCGGCAGCATCCCGTGCGATGCCGCAACCGTTGATCCCGCCGCCAATGACGAAAAGGTCTGTAATCTGGGTGTCCGTCGACTGCATATCCATTGATTCCCTGCGAAACACGGTTACGGGCATTAGCCAGAACACCCTTCGCTTCGTCAATGTTTATGTTCGTTTTCTTTCTTTTTGCAACACTGGTATGTATTGCAAGCAAGTTGTCTTGCCAAAACCAACAAAAAGAACAAAAACGAAAACGTATCTTCTGCGCCGGAACCGCTCATGTCCCTGTCTTTTCGCCAATCCGACATCTTGGAAATCGCCAGCGCCGAAGGACGCGTTACGGTCGACGGCCTGGCCGAACGCTTTGGTGTCACCGTCCAGACAATCCGACGCGACCTGACAGAGCTTGCAGATGCGGGCAAACTGGACCGGGTTCATGGCGGTGCGGTTCTGCGATCAGGCGTCTCAAATATCGGATACGAAGACCGCCGTGCCTTGAACGCTGACGCCAAGACCCGCATCGCGCAGGCCTGCGCGGCCGAAATCCCAGACGGTGCGTCGGTTTTCATGAACATCGGAACTTCGACCGAGGCCGTGGCAAGACAATTGCTGAACCACAAAAACCTGATGGTGGTGACGAACAATATGAACGTTGCAAACATCCTGATTGAAAACTCCGACTGTGAAATCGTCATGGCCGGTGGCGTCCTGCGTCGAACAGATGGCGGTCTGATCGGCACCCTGACCGTGTCGACCATCCGGCACTTCAAATTCGATCTCGCCATCATCGGGTGCTCAGCACTGGATACAGACGGAGATCTTTTGGACTTCGACTTTCAGGAAGTTCAGGTCAGCCAGACCATTATCGATCAGGCCCGCCGTACTTTTCTGGTGGCCGATCACTCAAAGTTCCAACGCTCGGCCCCGGCACGCATAGCTTCGATGGCCGAACTTGACGCGGTCTATACCGATGCGCCCCTGCCCGGCACCCTGCCGCAGCGCTGTCGCGAATGGCAAACAAACGTTGTTATCTGCGGTTAAGCAATAGCACTTTTCAACGCTCAGGCGGGTCGCGCGGCTTGCCAGACGGGACCTGGCCTGACACTATCCATTGTACAAGGAATTGTGCACGGGAGGGGAGAACCGGGCCATGATTGCGCTTTTATTTGCATTACTTACCGCCACGATGGCGCTTAACTATTTCAATCTGACAAAGGCTGGCAACGTGCTGTTTTTCGCCACGTTGGCCCTGTGTGTGTATTGGCTGAAATTCCACGCCACCACCCAGCTGACAATTCAACTCTGAGGGGCTTGCCATGACACCTGAACTGTCCCGCACCCTCAACGCGATAGGAATGCTGGCCGTCTGTCTGGTTCTGGCGTTGGCATTTTTCTATCAAGTCGTCCTTTACGAACTGCCCTGCCCGCTTTGCCTGCTGCAGCGCGTCGGACTTGTCGCCGTCGGCGTAGGAATTGGTTTGAACCTGCTCTACGGCGCGCGACCGCAACATTACGCCATCATGCTGATTGCGGCCTTATATGGAGGCAGTGTCTCGATCCGGCAAATTCTTCTGCATATCGTGCCCGGAACCGGGCACTACGGTTCTCCTATTCTGGGGCTGCACTATTATACTTGGGCCGGAATCGCCTTTTTCCTTGTTTTGCTGGGCACATCGATCATGCTGTTGTTTGATCGCCAATACGCGGACCCTTCAAGTCAGGAACCAAAGTTCGGCGGAAATACTCTGGCCAAAATCGCATTTTTCGTCATGCTGGCGCTGGCAGTGCTGAATGCCGGATCGGCCTTGTTGGAATGCGGACCGGGTATCTGCGCCGACCCGCCGACAAGCTACAAGGTGATTGACGAATTGGACGCCGGAAACTGAAGATAACGTAACCTTCCCAAAAAGGAGGCGCGAGCATGGGACTACTGGGACAGCCGCTTGGCTACTATGACTACCTGACTTTCGTGGCATTGATCCTGCTTCTGGCAGCGGTGATGGGTTTGTTTCTGTTCCTCATGGGTCTTCCAGGTCGGATCGCCATCAAACGCAATCATCCCCATGCCGAAGCCGTAAAGATCATGGGCTGGATGGGGTTTCTGGCCGTGGTTCCGTGGGTCCATGCCTTCATGTGGGCGTTCCATGATGGTGTCACAGTCGATATTCGTCGCGGCCCTGACGAGGAAAAGGATGCCATTCGCGATGAAATAAAACGTTTGGGTGGCGACGTCAGGCCAGAGTATCAAGATCGTCTGGACACAGACGACACGCAGCGAAGCTAAGGCTGAAGGAAACAACCAAACATGTTCGTCGCCCTCGGCATTACGCTTTTCTACATCATTTTTGTCTGGCTTATCTTCTTCAAGCTAGAATTGCTGAAATTCAACATTGCCTGGGGCATTGTGTCCTTCTGGGTCGGTGCGCATCTGCTGCTGATCTTTCTGGTCGCATTGCGGTTCTTCCAGCCCTTCTCGGTCGACAGCCATGTGGTGCGTTCGACCATACAGATCATCCCAAAGCTGACACAGCCAACGATCCTGACCGAGGTACTTGTGGAACCCAATACACCGGTCACCAAGGGCGATCCGCTCTACCGCTTTGATGACACGGTGTTTTCACTGGCGGTGAACAATGCGCAGGCGCAGTTGGTCGCCGCCGAACAGAATGCCAAAATTCTGGAACAGGATGTGATCGCGTCGACCGAAGCAGTTGAACGTGCAAACGCGCAATTGGCCTACGCGCAGACGCAGCAAGCACGCTATGAAACTCTCGTGCCCGCCGGTGGAGCGCGGCAAGACGATCTGGACCGCTGGAACGAGCAGGTGACAGAAGACCTTGCCGCCGTCAAACAGGCCGAGGCAAATCTGGAAAAAGCACAGTTGGCTGTGGAATCCCAGATAGACGGTGTGAACACGGGTATTCTTCAGGCCCAGGCGCAATTGGCTGAGGCCAGATATTTCCTCGAAAACACAACGATCTACGCACCAGAAAACGGCATGATCGTTTCGCAGCAAGCGCGCCCCGGGCTGGTCGTCGGCGATGTTCGACTGGGCGCGATTGCCAGTTTCGTGACCGAAGACAGCCCCTACATTCTTGCGACCTACCGCCAGCAAAACCTGAAATTCGTGGAACCGGGGCAAGAGGTCGAGGTGGCGCTGGATCTTTACCCGGGTGAAATCCTGACCGGTAAGGTCGAGGCGATCTGGTGGGCCACGCGGCAAGGGCAACTGATCCCTTCAGGCCGCCTGCCCGGCTTTGAACTGCCGAAACTGCCCGGTCGAATTGCCGTGCAGATCACCGTCGATGTCCCTGAAGGGCACACTTTCCCAGCTGGCGGCCACGCCGCAGTGGCGATCTACACCGGACAGGGCAAAAGCTTTGAGTTCCTGAGACGCATCAACATCCGTCTCTATTCCTTCGCCAACTTCATCCGACCGCTGGATATCTGAGGATGCGCGCCATGACACTCCGCCGGTTGATGGGAACCGCACTTTGCGCCGCCACTTTGGCGGCCTGCACGCCCGTGGGGCCCGATTTCGTGCGGCCGAACTCTCCGGTCGTGAAACAATGGATCGAGGTCAACACACCCAGCGCCGGCCAAGGCGGCCTGACATCGCGCAGCGCACCCGTGGTTAAATGGTGGGAGACATTCAATGACCCGACCCTCAACCGGCTGATTGCCGAGGCCTATGCCCAAAACCTGACGCTTCAGGTCGCGGGGGCACGGGTGCTGCAAGCGCGGGCACAGTTGGGGATTGCTTTCGGCGAATTGTACCCGCAATCTCAGGCCATCGGCGGGTCATTGCAGCGACGGCAAATCAGCAATAACCTAGGGCCTGTTGCCGATATCAACCGGATCATCCCCCTAGATACCGAATTCTCGACGTCGCAGGTTGGGTTCGATGCCCAGTGGGAACTGGATGTCTGGGGCGCGCAGCGGCGCGGTGTTCAGGCGGCTCGGTCAAATCTGGCCTTGCAGGTCGCAAACTATGATGACGCATTGGTGACACTGACCGGCGACGTCGCCGCGCTCTACGTCAATATTCGCGCGTTGCAGGAATCTTTGGCAGTAGCCCGGGAAAACATCAAATTGCAGCAGGAATCGGCGGACCTGACCCAGCTGCGATTCAACAACGGAGTCACGACCGAGCTGGACGTTCAGGAATCCACAGCCCTGCTCAACAATACCAAGGCCTTGGTGCCCGAGCTGGAAAGTGACCTGCAACAGACCAAGAATGCTTTGGCCGTGCTGCTGGGGACCACGCCATCCCGGATGACCAGTCTTCTTGGGAATTCCGGTCGTATCCCGTCTGCGCGAACAAATGTGGCCGTTGGCGTGCCGGCAGAACTGCTGCGCCGCCGCCCGGATGTCCGCGCGGCAGAACTGGCCGCCGCGACGCAATCGGCACAAGTGGGCATCGCAATGGCTGACCTGTATCCGCAGTTCGTGCTGTCGGGCGCGATCGGTTTGCAGGCATCGGGCGGGCGCGATCTGTTCAGCGGCAACAGCACCACCGGTCTGGCGAGTGCTGGCGTGGTCTGGAACGTGCTTAATTATGGTCGCATCAAGAACAATGTCCGCGCGCAGGATGCGGCATATCAAGCGCTGATTGCCAATTACCAGAACACCGTTCTGACCGCGTATTCCGAAGTGGAAAGCGCAATGGTCGCCTATACGCAAGCGCGAAAACAGGTTGGGTTCTATCAGAAAAGCGTCGATGCCTCACGCAAGGCCGCAGATATCGCCACAAGTCAGTACACGGACGGCATCGCCAGCTATTCGCGCATTCTGAACACGCAGACCGCGCTATTGCGGTCGCAGGCCAACTTGATCGAAGCGCGGCAGCAGGTGTCCAGCAATCTGGTTGCGGTTTACAAAGGTCTGGGCGGCGGATGGCAGATCCGTCAAAACCAAGAGTTCCTGCCTGAAACCGTGCTGGCCGAAATGGCCTATCGCACCGACTGGGGCGATCTGCTTGAAAAAACCCCGACCCGAGCCAGTCTGAACTAGAGGCTACTTGGTCAACCCGCGCAGACCGCCCGAGATCAGGATATTGACCTCGTAAAGGATGCGGGGCGCGGCGAACCCGCCGGGGCTGGCCAGATAGTTGGGGCTCCATTCCGGGTCGAATTTCTGTTTGAAGGCGCGCAGCCCTTCGAAATGATAGAACTGCTCGCCATGCTCATAGACAAAGCCGCCGATGCGGTTCCAAAGCGATGCAAGTTGACGGTTTTCGATCCCCGAGAACGGCGCCGCACCCAGCGAGAACCAGTGGAACCCCTGCTGTGATCCCCAATTCATCATTTCCGCAAAAAGTGCATCCATGACAAAGCTTGGACTATCAGGTTCATAGCGCATCAAATCCAGTGACAGCTCGGATTTGTTGCCGCCTTGAAACAGGTTGGCAAAGGCCATGATCTTGCCTGTTTTACCGTCACGCAGAACCGCATGATCAAAATAGGACAGGTACTGATCGTCAAATCCCCCAAGTGCAAAGCCCTTTTCAGCACCCGCCTTTTGTGCCAGCCAATAATCTGAAATAGCACGCAATTCCGGCAAAACCGAGGCCAGGTCTTCTTTCGGAATGATCTCGAATACAAAGCCCTCCCGCTCGGCCCGGTTTCTGGCCTGCCGGAACCGCTTGCGCGACTTTCCATCCAGCGAGAAATCCTTCAGCGGCACCCGCGCGACCTCGCCGATCTTCAGTATCGACAGCCCCAAATCCAGAAATGTCGGCAGGTATTTGGTTGAAACACTGTAGAAGGCACACAGTTTTCCCTCACGGTCCGCCATTTCCCTGAGCTGCCAGATCAATTGCTGCCCCGCTGCTTCATCGCCGACCGGCTCTCCCTTCGAGATCAGAGCGTTGCCCGTGTCTGCGTACGCAATGAATGCAGTTTCATCCGGTGAGATCAGGAACTGTTTGTCACCGGTAAGCGAGATTTGGGATTCGGTATCCTCGCACTCCATCACCAGCCGTTCGACGACACCGGGGATTTCCGTGCGCACAGGTGTCGGAATCTCTCGCCCGAACAGGGAGTTCACGGCCACAATCCCCACGATCACCGCTACGACAAGGCTGGAGCGCAAAAAACGCGAGGCGTCTCCGTTCCAGGCAAATTCCCACCACAGGGCGTTCTGGTACTCGACGTGGGAATAGGTGAACAGACCGACCCAGAAGATGACAGCCAGCAGAACCACGACGCTGATCAGCCAAGGGATATTCAGCCTGAAAATCGACGCGCCACTGACCCGATAGAACGCCCCGCGGAACATGGCCAGAAGGCCAATCGTACCCAGCATCGACAGCGCTTCGTGAGTGTCCAGTCCCTTTGCCAGCGAGGCAAAGAACCCGGCCACCATCAACAACATTGCCACCACCCATGCGCGGTAGAGCTTTCGAAACAAACCGCGAGACACCAGCAAAAGCAGTACTCCGACAGCACTTCCGGCAAGGTGCGATGCCTCGACAAACGATAGCGGCAAAACCTCTCTCAGAACGCCAAGGTTCTGCGTGCCCGCTGGCAACGCTCCGGACACCAGCAGGATCACTCCGGCCACTGCCGCAATCCCGGCTGCCACCATAGGAACGATGGGGCGGATGACCCGATAGACCCATGTCGCGGCCCCACCGATCCTGTGCCTCTGCGTCAGTGCGGACGCGACCGCAATGGACACGCTGGCGATACCGAACGGCAAGAAGGTGTAAACGACGCGATACAACAACAAGGCTGCGATCACATCCGAACGTCCCGACACCCCAAGCCCCGCGATCAGCGTGGCTTCGAATACCCCAAGCCCGCCCGGCGCGTGGCTAAGGATTCCAACGGCGATTGCTGCAATGTAGATCGTGAAGAAATAGGGATAGCCAACGCCCAGATCGTCCGGCATCAGGACATAGAGCGCCATGGACGCGCCAACCAGATCTCCGATAGCGGCCAGTGTCAGCAAGCTGGCCAGTTTGCCGCCTGGCAAATCAAACCCTATACCGGCTAAGGCCAACCGCCTGCCCCCGCTGGACAACCATATGAACATCGCGACCAATGCCCCCAAAAGGCACAATCCGATGACGGTTTCCACCGTTTCGCTGACAGGCATCACTTTGGAGATTCCGTCCGGATGCACGGTCAGCAACACACCCAGAACCAGAACAAGCCCCATCCAGAACGCGACCCAAGACGTTGCGATAACCCCGGCCACCCGCCCCAGATCCAATCCCAAAGACGCATATATCCGGTACCGGATCGCCGTCCCGGTGATGTAGGAAAACCCCAGGCAATTCGATACGGCATAGCCGCTGGCCCCTGCCAATCCGGCTACAGGCAAAGGCACTTTGCCGCCTGCCACACTCTGCACGGCAAACACATCATAGAGCGATAGCGAAAGAAAACTGAACGCAGTCCAAAGCAAGGCGAAAAACATAAGTTTCCACGACGTCGTCGCGATATCGGCCTGGACATCCGACCATTTCACATGCGTAGACAAATCATGCAAAACCGTCAGCGCGATCCCAGTCACGAGAACCGGTATCGCGATCCGCAGCCAGGGTTTTTCCAACATGGCCGTAAGCTTTTCAACCCAGTGCACCGCCAGAGGTTCACCGTCACTTTCCGCATTGGTCATGCTGCACGTCCCCGCCGGTTTCTGATCGCAGATACCACGTGCGGCTCACCCGCCCGTCGACTATCAATACTTCATCTGCCAACAGAATCTGGCACATTTTGTTTTTATCTCAAAGCGCTAGAGCCGCCCCCTGCGTGTTGACAGCAAAAGGTTCGTTTCCGACCGCGTCACACCGTCGATCTTTCGGATCTGAAACAGAACCTCATCCAGTTCGGCCAGAGTTTCGGTGCTGATCTCGGCGATCAGATCCCAACTGCCATTTGTCGAATGAACCGCCGTCACCTGACGCATGGCTCCGATCCGGGCCATCACGCGTTCTGTTCCGCGCCCTTCAATCTCGAGCATCATCAATCCGCGCACCGGGCTTTGCGCCAGATCGCGACGAGTCAAAACGGTGAAGCCGACGATTTCACCGGACTGTTTCAGCCGCTGCAACCTGCTGCGCACCGTTGTACGCGTCACGCCCAGCGTTTCCGACAGCTCTGACAGGCTTGCCCGAGCATCCCGCTGCAACGCATTGAGCAATCGATTGTCCAATTCGTCCATAACGCTTTCTCATAAAGAATTTTCCGAGACCATTTTGAGCAATTTGCTGACTTCACGCAAGACAGTATGACGGCCTAAATGAACATATGGAACTCAAGGATATTATACTGGTTGGCGCCCCGATGGACGCCGGAAAACGCCGTCAGGGATGCCGGATGGGCCCTGATGCGTATCGCGTGGCAGGGTTGGAGCAAGCGCTGTCTGATCTTGGTCACACCGTTCACGATTGGGGCGACGTGCAAGCCGAAAGCGTCGACATTCCCCAACACCCGCACCTGTTCGCCCTGCCCGAATGTGTGGGGTGGACACAAGCACTCTGCAAAGCTGCGCAAGACGCGGCCGGTCAGGGTATTCCTATTTTCATGGGGGGCGATCACGCCCTGTCCATGGGTACGGTTGCCGGGATGGCCGCCCATGCTGCTCAGATCGATCGCCCCCTGTTTGTACTATGGCTTGACGCCCACAGCGACTTTCATACTCCGGACAGCACGGGCAGCGGCAACCTGCACGGAACGCCGGTGGCGTATTTTACCGGCAGACCCGGGTTCGAGGACTTTCCCCCTTTGCCCGCCGTCATACCGACGGATCGCGTCGGCATGATCGGATTGCGCTCTGTCGACCCGGCGGAACGAGCGGCGCTGGAACAGGACCGCGCCATGCTGGCGGATATGCGCAGCATCGATGAAAATGGCATCAAAGCCCCCCTGTTGGCCTTTCTGGATCGCGTCAGGGCTGAAAACGCTCTGCTACACGTGTCGTTGGATGTCGATTTCCTCGACCCGGCCGTGGCACCCGCAGTCGGCACGACCGTGCCCGGCGGTGCGACCGAGCGCGAAGCCCATTTGGCCATGGAACTGCTGCATGAAAGCGGGCTTGTCTGCTCACTGGACCTGGTCGAACTGAACCCGTTTCTGGATGACCGGGGCCGAACCGCAAAACTGATGGTCGATCTGGCTGCCTCTTTGATGGGCCGCCGTATCTTCGATCGCCTCACCCGGAGTTTCTGATGCTGTCTCTTCAAGCGCCATCTGCCGTTGTCATGATCCGGCCACACGCTTTTGCATCCAACCCGGAAACACGCGATGACAATGCCTTTCAAACGCTGAGCACCGTATCCGCCGAGGCGACATCGGACGCGGCCAGGGATGAACATGATCGGGCGGTGCAACAATTGCGCGACGCCGGAGTCACTGTTCATGTGTTTGACGATTTCGGCGACCTCAACACACCTGACAGCGTTTTTCCTAACAACTGGTTCTCAACACATCCCGGCGGCCATGTGGCGATCTACCCGATGTTTGTGCCATCGCGCAGGCGCGAACGCCGGAACGATGTAATCGAGCTGCTCAAACAGGAATACCGCGTGCAAGATGTCATCGACTATTCCGGGCTGGAACAAGACAACCTGGCTCTGGAAGGAACCGGCGCGATGGTTTTGGATCACGTGGCCCGCATCGCTTACACGGTGACGTCCAATCGCGCGGATCCGGTCTTGCTGGAACGGTTCTGCACGCATTTCAACTATGAGCCAATCGCCTTTGAGGCCCGCGATGCCAAGGGCCGGGACGTTTATCACACCAACGTATTGATGGGAATCGGCACGCATTACGCCTTGATTTGCCTCGATATGATTTCGGACCCTGTTCGCCGCTTGACCGTCCACAACCGGCTGGAGGAATCCGGTCGAACCGTCATTGACCTGACCCATGACCAGATCGCCGAGTTCGCGGGTAACGCCATTGAGTTGACAGGGCGGGATGGGTTGGTGCTGGCCCTGTCCCGCAGGGCACTTGGCGCCCTCACACCAGACCAAATCGCAACAATCCAGGACAGTGCAACACCGTTGCCGCTGTCCGTTCCAACAATTGAAACCGCCGGTGGGTCCGTGCGCTGCATGATTGCAGGCGTTCACCTTGCCCGCCGATAGGAGAGCACCATGCAACCTTCAGACAAGGCCCTGGTACCATTCGTTTCCGTCGACAACATGATGCGACTGGTACACCATATTGGCGTCGAACAGATGATCAAGCAGATTGCTGCACAGATCGAATCCGATTTCAAACGATGGGAAAGCTTCGACAAGACGCCGCGCATTCCGGCGCACTCTCCTCATGGCGTGATTGAGCTGATGCCAACTTCGGATGGAGAGGCGTACGGGTTCAAATACGTAAACGGCCATCCCAAGAACACCTCCGAAGGGCTGCAAACCGTTACTGCATTCGGCCTGCTGGCAGACGTCTATACAGGATATCCGACGCTGTTGACCGAAATGACAATGCTGACCGCGCTGCGCACGGCGGCGACTTCGGCTCTGGTCGGGCGCTATCTGGCCCCGAAAAATGCCAAGACAATGGCCATGATCGGCAATGGCGCACAGTCCGAATTTCAGTGCCTCGCCTTCAAGGCATTGTGCGGGATCGACACCGTTCGGCTTTATGACATCGATCCGAATGCCACATCGAAATGCACCGCGAACCTGCAGGGCAAGGGCCTGACCGTCATCCCTTGTAAGACGCCGGAAGACGCCATTGAAGGCGCCCAGATCATCACCACCTGCACGGCAGATAAGAAATACGCAACGATCCTGACCGACAACATGGTTGGGCCCGGCGTCCACATCAACGCCATCGGAGGCGATTGCCCAGGCAAGACCGAGTTGCATCGTGACATCCTGTTACGTTCGGACATCTTCGTCGAATACCCTGAACAAACCCGGATCGAAGGCGAAATTCAGGCGCTGGATTCGGATCACCCTGTGACCGAGATGTGGCAGGTCGTCACCGGCGCCGCCAAGGGGCGCACCGATGAGCGGCAGATCACTTTGTTCGACAGCGTTGGCTTCGCGATCGAGGATTTCTCGGCCCTGCGCTATGTGAAACAGGCGATTGAAGGCACAACGTTCTTTGAACCTCTGGACATGTTGGCGGACCCCGACGATCCACGCGATCTGTTTGGGATGTTGATGCGGGCCGGATAACGCATTGTGGCGATGGGCTCTGTCCCTGTCGCGCCATGCAAGCCTCCCCCGCGGTTTCCAGGGCCTGATGAAGCAAGGGATCCGAACTTCATCTGGCCATAAATATCCCGGAGCGCGAGGCAGAGCCTCGCTTCCGAACTACCCCGCAAGCGATGGCAAGTAGAGGACAATACCCGGGAAAGCCACGAGCGCTGCGATGGTCAGGGCGTCGGCAATGAAAAAGGGTGTGACACCCTTGAAAACATCCTGAACGCTCAGGTCCGGGCGCACACCGGCAACGACAAAGCAGTTCAGCCCAATGGGCGGTGTAATCAGGCAAAACTCGGCCATTTTGACCACCAGAATACCAAACCAGATCGCACACATCGGGCCAGACATTCCAAACGCGCTGTCGGCGGCACTGACGGTTTCACCACCGTTCAAGGCCATCACCGCCGGATAGACCACGGGCAAGGTCAAAAGCAGCATCCCTATTGCGTCCATGAACATGCCCAACACCGCGTAAGCCAGTAGAATGCAGATCAGGATCATCATCGGCGACATCTCGAGCCCCGTGATCCAATCCGAGAAGGCACCGGGAAGGTCGGCGAAACCAAGAAACCGTACGTAGATCAGAACGCCCCAGATGATCGAAAAGATCATTGCTGTCAGTTTGGCGGTTTCCAACAGCGCGGATTTGAACTCGGTCCAGCGCATTCCGTGGAACAGGGCGAAACAGAATACGATGAAGGCGCCAATGGCACCGCCTTCTGTCGGTGTACCCCACGCCTTTTCACCAAACGGGTTGTAGACAAAGCAGATGATAATCAGGATGACGGCGACAATCGGGAAGGCACCGGGCAGTGCGGCAAAACGCTGTTTCCAGGTAAACCCCGTGACCGGTGGGCCAACGGATTTGAAAATCACGGCAATCCCAACGATCAGCAGACCATAAACGATTGCGGAAAACGCGCCCGGAATAAAACCCGCCAAAAGCAGTTTGCCGACATCCTGCTCGACGATGATCGCGTAGATCACCAGAATGGCCGAAGGTGGTATCAGGGATGCCAGCGTCCCACCCGCGGCAACCACACCGGCTGCAAAGCGTTTGTTGTAGCCGACCTTCAGCATTTCCGGAATCGCGATGCGGGCAAAGACGGCGGACGTCGCAACCGAAGCACCGGACACCGCAGCGAAGCCGGCAGTGGCGAAAACGGTCGACACTGCCAACCCTCCAGGAACCCATGCGACCCAGCGTTTAGCGGCCTCGAACAAGGCGCGGGTAAGTCCCGCATAATAAGCCAGATATCCAATCAAGATAAAGGTCGGGATAAGGCTGAGAGTGTGGGACGCGACCTTGGAATGTGGCACCTGCCCTGCGGTTTTGACCGCCACTGTCAGCGCCTTGCCAAACCGGTTCGGGTCGTAGCCGAACTTGGCCCAGAAAATCCAAACCAGCCCGATAAGCCCTGCCAAACCTGCTGCGAACGCAACCCGCATGCCCACCACGACCAGGACCAGAAGGACGCCTGTGACCCAGAGGCCAATCTCAATCGTGTCCATGTATCAGTCCTGCCCTTCGAACTGTTCGGCCTCTGCCGCTGCCTGCGCCGCTGCATCCTGTATCAAAGGAACTGCCGCCGGAGCGTCCAGATCCAGCCAGAAGGCCCGACCATACCCCCAGACCTGTAGCGCAAGGCGCAGGCAGAGAACGGAAAATGCAACGGGTGCCAGCAGCTTGGCCGGCCACAAGGGTATGCCGATGTCGATCGAACTGTCCCGGCTCCACATTGGCGCGCCGAAATCAAACGATCGGTCGAAATGAGACCAACTGCCCCAAACAAGTGCCAGCATCAGGATCAGGATCAGAACCACCGAAAGCAGTTCAAACAGCCACAAAGCTCGTCCGTGCAAGCGGGAAATGACGATATCCATCCGGATATGCCCCCCATCGCGCTGAACATATGAAATGCCCAGAAACGCGATGAGCGGCATCGCCTGTTCGATCCAGTCCACATATCCCGGCAATGGTGCATTCAGAGCGTTACGGCCACTGACGGACACAACGGCCATAACCATCAGTGAAAAAACTGCGAACCCGCTGATCAGCGCCAGAAACCGTTCCAACACCAGCAATCGCTGATCCAGCTGGCTCAGACGGCTACCGTCTACCAGAACCGTGGCTTGTCCTGCCATTCCGATGTTTCCCTATTGTTTGTTACCGGGTGCCCTGAAGGCACCCGGCTTTGACAGTCAGTTGCCGCCGCGCTGTTGCTTAAGCGTCATCTGGACGAGATCATATAGATCCTGCGCTGGCAGGCCCTGTTCCGTCATGTCCGCAATCCATTTTTCACGGATCGGATCAGCCGCCTTCGTACGGAACTCTTCAATTACGGCGTCGTCTATCATGACCTTCTGGACACCCTTTTCTTCCAGGACACCGTCCCATTGCTCAAGCAGGCCGCCGTAATTCGCCAGGTAATGGTCGATCGCTTCATCAATCGAGCTGTCCAGAACTTCACGGTGCTCGGCTGGCAGCGCCTCGTAGGCATCAATGTTGACGACAACCGGGCAGTTCACAGTTCCCGGATTCAGGTTCGCGGTCCACCAGTCAGCTTCGTTTATCGTCCCGAACGAAAGGTGCGCGTGCTGTGCAAAGGCTACGGTGTCGACAACACCCGACTCCATCGCATTAAAGGCTTCTGTCGCCGGAACCGATGTTGGCACTCCTCCGACCGCCTCAAAGGCCTGACCAAGGCCACCGGTCGCCCGGACCCGCATTCCGTCAAATTCAGCCAGTTCATCCCGCGGCTCGCCGGTACCGACAAGGTTATACTGCGGCATTGGCGAAGTCATGATGATGCGGGCATTCCATTGTGCCATCTCATCCTTGACCGCCGGATGGTCATAAACTGCATGGCTGACCGCAACTTCTTCCTGCAGGTTGTTCACACCCAGAAACGGCAGCTCCAATACGGTGATCGCCCGGTTCTTGTCACGGTGATAGCCGGCACAGAACTGAGCCATCTCGAAGGCACCGATTTCGATCCCATCCAAGTTTTCTTTGGGTTTGGACAGGCCACCATAGCTGACATTGATAGTGAATTCGCCACCGGTTTTTTCGCTGACCAATTCGGCCAGCTTCTCCACATGTTCTGTAAAGGCGCGGCGCTTGCCCCAGACGGACGCGTTCCATTCTGTTGCGGCGGCTTCGGTTACAAAAGCAACGCCAAGGGCGGCGACTGCGGCACCGCTCAACATCTTTTTCATAGTTTTGTCTCCCATTGGTGCGCCCCCTACCGAGGCGCTTGTCGATCAAGCTAGCGCCAACATTCGATTGTGCCAACCCTGTCCGGGATTTGCGCAATTATCAGAAGAAGCCCCATAAAGTGACAAGAAGACCGGCAGTTCTAAGATTACCAATCCTTGCCCACGCTTTCGACATGCCGGGCACGAAAAGTTAATAACACTTAAATTATTGATTTGATTCATTATTTCAGAATTATTTTGACTTTCTTTACTAAACACTTGAAGTAATTAAAATTTCTTTACAAAAAAAACCAAGGATTACACCAATTTATTTATTTATTTTCACAACGCGTTAATATTCAAACTTGGGGAGGAACGGGATCGACATTGCCCAAATGACCGGCAAAGATTCCACAAGCAATCCAGTCCAGAGGGAGGAGCCTCAAAGATGACCACCGCTGCCCAGGCAGATGCCAAGACTTATCCGCCATCCGCAGAAACCGTCGCTCGTGCGCATGTCGACGCCGCAAAGTATGCCGACATGTATGCAGCCTCAATCAGCAACCCCGACGCGTTCTGGGGCGAGCAAGGCAAGCGCATCGACTGGATCAAACCCTTCACCCAGGTCAAGGACGTCAGTTACGATTTTGGCTCAGTCAAGATCAACTGGTATGCTGATGGCACGTTGAATGTTTCGGCCAACTGCCTGGATCGCCATCTGAAAACCCGCGGCGACCAAACCGCGATCATCTGGGAACCAGATGATCCAAATGACCCGGCTCAGCATATCTCGTATGCGGAATTGCATCGCCGCACCTGCCGGATGGCCAATATTCTGGAATCTCTGGGCGTGCGCAAGGGCGATCGCGTCGTCATCTATCTGCCGATGATCCCTGAGGCCGCTTATGCCATGTTGGCCTGTGCACGGATCGGCGCAATTCACTCCATCGTTTTTGCAGGCTTCTCGCCCGACGCTCTGGCCGCACGGATCAACGGTTGCGACGCCAAGGTTGTGATCACCGCAGATGAGGCCCCGCGCGGAGGTCGCAAAACGCCATTGAAGTCCAACGCAGACGCGGCGTTGCTGCACTGCAAGGACACGGTGAAATGCCTTGTGGTCAAGCGCACTGGCGGTCAGACCACCTGGATCAACGGTCGCGACTATGACTACAACGAAATGGCACTTGAGGCGGACGACTACTGTGCCCCTGCCGAGATGAACGCCGAAGATCCGTTGTTCATTCTGTACACGTCAGGTTCGACTGGTCAGCCCAAGGGCGTTGTGCACACCACCGGCGGCTATCTGGTCTATGCCGCGATGACACATGAGATCACCTTCGATTACCACGAAGGCGACGTGTATTGGTGCACTGCGGACGTGGGTTGGGTGACTGGCCACAGCTATATCGTTTATGGGCCGCTGGCCAATGGTGCGACCACGCTGATGTTTGAAGGTGTGCCGACCTTCCCGGATGCCTCGCGCTTCTGGCAGGTTTGCGAAAAGCACAAGGTGAACCAATTCTATACCGCACCCACCGCGCTGCGCGCGCTCATGGGGCAAGGCAACGAATGGGTCGAGAGATGCGATCTGAGCGATCTTCGCATCCTGGGTACCGTGGGTGAACCGATCAATCCCGAGGCGTGGAACTGGTACAACGACGTTGTCGGCAAAGGCAAATGCCCTATTGTGGACACCTGGTGGCAGACTGAAACCGGTGGTCACCTGATGACCCCCCTGCCCGGCGCACATGCGATGAAGCCAGGCTCGGCCATGAAGCCGTTCTTTGGCATCGAACCGGTGGTTCTGGACCCGCAATCCGGCGTCGAGATCGAAGGCAACGGTGTCGAGGGCGTGCTGTGCATCAAAGACAGTTGGCCAGGTCAGATGCGCACTGTCTGGGGTGATCATGAGCGGTTCGAGAAAACCTATTTCTCGGATTATAAAGGCTACTACTTCACGGGTGATGGATGCCGTCGCGACGAAGATGGCGACTACTGGATCACGGGCCGCGTGGATGACGTAATCAACGTATCCGGTCACCGCATGGGCACAGCCGAAGTGGAAAGCGCGCTGGTTGCACATGCTGCTGTGGCTGAGGCTGCTGTGGTTGGATATCCTCATGAAATCAAAGGGCAAGGCATCTATTGCTACGTCACCTTGATGAATGATCGCGAGCCCTCGGACGAGCTGATGAAAGAGCTGCGCACATGGGTCCGCACTGAAATCGGCCCAATTGCTTCCCCGGATGTGATCCAATGGGCACCCGGCCTGCCGAAAACGCGCTCGGGCAAGATCATGCGCCGTATCCTGCGCAAGATTGCCGAGAACGATTTCGAATCGTTGGGCGACACTTCGACACTGGCAGATCCGTCGGTGGTCGAAGACCTGATCGAAAACCGTGCGAACAAGTGAGGATGTGATGGACGCTGCCACGATCACCACACCCGCCGTTCTCATCCTTCTCGGCCCTCCCGGAGCCGGGAAGGGTACGCAAGCCCGCATGCTGGAAGAGAAATTCGGTCTTGTACAACTCAGCACGGGTGACCTGCTGCGCGAAGCCGTCGCAGCCGGAACCGAAGCCGGCAAAGCGGCAAAAGCGGTAATGGAAGCCGGCGACCTGGTCAGCGACGAGATCGTCATCGCAATCCTGCGGGACCGTATGGCTCAGCCGGATTGCGCCAAGGGCGTCATTCTGGACGGCTTCCCGCGCACGACGGTTCAGGCCGAAGCGCTGGACGGTCTGCTGGCACCGAACAACCAGAAGATCGACGCTGCGATCAGCCTTGAGGTGGAAGACGCAGAAATGGTGATCCGTATTTCGGGCCGCTACACCTGCGCTGGCTGTGGTGAAGGTTACCACGACCAGTTCAAGACGCCTGCCGAAGAGGGCAAATGCGACAAGTGTGGCCATACCGAATTCAAGCGCCGTGCGGATGACAATGCCGAAACGGTGGCTTCGCGTCTTGCAGCGTACCATGAGCAGACCGCGCCACTGATCACCTACTATGACGGTCAGGGCGTGCTTCAGCGCACAAACGCCATGGGTAAAATCGAAGACATTGCCATTGATCTAGAAGGTATCGTCGGCGAAGCAATGAACTAGGGGGGGGATAAGAGCCGCAAGGCTTTGATCCCAAACAGAATACTTCATTGAACCGCTTTGGCGGATTGGTGGAGTTTTGCCTGACGCCACGTGGTGTTTGGCACAAGTGAGAAACGGCCCGACGCACTGGAGGACTTGGGCACTGGGCCGTCCAACGAGGAAGCGAAGGAGGAACCCGCAATGGCGGATCAATCTACCAACTCCGCGCAGACTGCCGAGTCCGATAAGGGCTATTGGCAGGCCAACCTGCGCCTCATCTACATCAGCCTCGCAATCTGGGCGCTGGTGTCATTTGGATTCGGCATTCTGCTGCGTCCGATGCTGTCGGGGATCGCCGTAGGCGGGACCGATCTGGGCTTTTGGTTCGCACAACAGGGATCGATTCTGGTCTTTCTGGTGCTGATCTTCAACTACGCCTGGCGCATGAACAAGCTAGACGCCGAATACGGTGTTGAGGAGTAAACCCCATGGATCAGTTTACCATCAACCTGCTGTTTGTTGGCGCATCCTTCGCGCTGTACATCGGCATCGCGATCTGGGCCCGAGCGGGGTCCACATCTGAATTTTACGCTGCGGGTCGCGGCATCCATCCTGTCACCAACGGTATGGCAACGGCGGCGGACTGGATGTCTGCGGCTTCGTTCATCTCGATGGCGGGTCTGATTGCCTTCACCGGCTACGACAACAGCTCGTTCCTGATGGGCTGGACAGGTGGTTACGTGTTGCTGGCTCTGCTGCTTGCGCCCTATCTGCGCAAATTTGGCAAGTACACCGTGTCCGAGTTCATCGGCGACCGCTTCTACAGCCAGACCGCGCGCATCGTTGCGGTGATCTGTTTGATCGTTGCTTCGGTGACATACGTGATTGGTCAGATGACCGGCGTTGGCGTGGCTTTTGGTCGCTTCCTCGAAGTGTCGAACACATCCGGCCTGCTGATCGGTGCAGCCGTGGTATTCGCTTATGCGGTGTTTGGCGGAATGAAGGGCGTGACCTACACTCAGGTCGCTCAGTACTGCGTGCTGATTACCGCCTACACCATCCCGGCGATCTTCATCTCGCTGCAGCTGACCGGCACACCGGTTCCGGCGCTGGGTCTGTTTGGCGACACCGCCAGCGGAGAACCCCTGCTGACCAAGCTGGACGCCATCGTAACCGAGCTGGGCTTCAATGAATACACGGCCCACCACTCGAACACACTGAACATGGTGCTGTTCACCCTGTCGCTGATGATCGGTACTGCGGGTCTGCCGCACGTCATCATGCGCTTCTTCACCGTTCCCAAAGTTGCTGACGCACGTTGGTCTGCTGGCTGGGCGCTGGTTTTCATTGCTCTGCTGTATCTGACTGCCCCTGCGGTTGGTGCCATGGCGCGTCTGAACATCAGTGACATGATGTGGCCCAATGGTGGCATCGAAGGCGGCGCGGTTTCTGTTGAACAAATCGACAACGACGCACGCTATGACTGGATGGCCACCTGGCAGAAAACCGGTCTGCTGGACTGGGAAGACAAGAACGGCGACGGCAAGATTCAGTACTACAATGACAAGTCTGAATCGATGCAGGCACTGGCAGAAGAAAAAGGCTGGGTCGGAAACGAGCTGACCAAGTT
This sequence comes from Ruegeria sp. CDSA141, assembly GCF_059612005.1. Classification (NCBI taxonomy): domain Bacteria; kingdom Pseudomonadati; phylum Pseudomonadota; class Alphaproteobacteria; order Rhodobacterales; family Roseobacteraceae; genus Ruegeria; species Ruegeria sp. CDSA141. The sequence continues at coordinate 133,127 of NZ_JBXWPT010000002.1, read as the reverse complement.
CAACCGTGACATCCTGGTTCTGGCCAACCCCGAAATCGCCAACCTTCCGGGTTGGGTGATCGGTCTGGTCGCGGCTGGTGGTCTTGCGGCTGCCCTGTCAACCGCTGCGGGTCTTCTGCTGGCAATCTCGTCGGCTGTGTCGCACGACCTTATCAAAGGTGCGATCAACCCGCAGATCTCGGAAAAAGGCGAGCTTCTGTCAGCGCGGATCGCAATGGCTGTTGCCATCGTTGTCGCAACCTACCTGGGTCTGAACCCACCGGGCTTTGCGGCGCAGACAGTGGCGCTTGCGTTTGGTCTGGCGGCGGCTTCGATCTTCCCGGCGCTGATGATGGGGATCTTCTCGACCCGCATCAACAACACCGGCGCGGTCGCAGGCATGCTGGCTGGTCTGACCGTGACACTGGTCTACATCTTCCTGCACAAGGGCTGGCTGTTCATTCCGGGCACCAACTCGTTCACCGATGCAGACCCCCTGCTGGGTCCGATCAAGTCGACCTCGTTCGGCGCGATTGGTGCCATGGTAAACTTTGCAACAGCCTACATCATTGCAGGTATGACCAAAGAAACTCCTCAGGAGATCAAGGATCTGGTCGAAAGCGTACGCATTCCCCGTGGTGCGGGCGCAGCTCAGGATCACTGAGTATGATGCGGTTGTCGGCACTTGCCTTCGACCGCGTCTTTCGATCCACTGTTCCCGCCCGGCATACCACCGGGCGGGATTTTTTAACCAGAATACCGGAGACATCAGATGCCCCTGTCCCACGATGAAATTGCCCGGTTTCTGAAATCCGTTCATCCCTATGACGCGCTGCCGTCTGACGCCCTGGACCAGATCGTCAAGCAGATCGAGGTCTGGGAGGTTGAGGAAAACGCTTCAGTCTATGAACTCGGCCATACCCTGCCCGGTGTGTTCGTGATCTATGAAGGACAGGTTGAGATCACCGACGAGAACGGTGCAGTCGTTTCTCATCTGGGGTTGCGCAATTCCTTTGGTGAGCGCGGCCTGTTGAGAGACGGCAAAGCCGCCACCAAAGCCCGCGCGCATACACCATCGGTTCTGATGCTACTGCCACCGGATCTGGTCAGGCGGTTGATTGAAGGGCACGATGTCGTCGCCAAATTCTTCGATCGAACCCGGGGCGATCGCAGCGGTCCCCAAAGCCTTGCGACCAGCTCGATTGACGTTCTGATGGCGCGCAATCCTGCCACCTGCCCTGCGGACACGTCGGTTCAGGAAGCGGCCCAGATCATGCGCGACAAACATATCTCGTCGCTTTGCGTGACCGACGGAGATATCTTGAAGGGTATAGCCACCCTACGGGACATTTCGGGCAAGTATGTTGCAGATGGTTTGCCAGCAACCACACAGATTTCGGAAATCATGACTGCAAACCCCGTGACCCTGTCACCCAGTGATATCGGCTCGGATGTTCTTCACATCATGATGGAGCGCGGCATTGGCCACATCCCGATTTCCGAAGGAGGTCGTCTGGTCGGGATCGTGACACAGACCGATCTGACACATTATCAGGCCGTCAACTCGGCCGAGTTGGTTGGCCGCATTGCTAAGGCGGACACTGCTGAAGAAATGGCGCGAGTGACTGCAGAAATTCCGAAACTGCTGGTACAGTTGGTTGCTGGCGGGAACCGGCACGAGATTGTCACGCGGCTCATCACCGATATTGCTGACACTGCTACCCGCCGCCTGCTGAAACTGGCTGAAACCGAACTGGGACCGCCCCCTGTACCCTATTTGTGGCTGGCCTGCGGCTCACAGGGGCGGCAAGAACAAACCGGCGTATCCGATCAGGACAATTGCCTGATGCTGGATGACAGCGTCACCGACGCCGATATGACCTATTTCACCAAACTGGCCAAATTCGTCTCGGACGGGCTGGACGTCTGCGGGTATTTTTACTGCCCCGGCGACATGATGGCGACCAATCCGCGCTGGTGTCAGCCGGTTTGTGTCTGGCGCGACTATTTCAAGGGCTGGATTGCCACGCCAAACCCTGAGGCGCAAATGCTGGCCTCGGTCATGTTTGACCTGCGCCCCATCGGCGGCGCGTTTGAGTTGTTTGCCGACCTGCAAGCGGACACTCTGGCAGCGGCCCGAGCAAACTCGATCTTCGTCGCACACATGATTTCAAACTCGCTGAAGCATACGCCCCCCCTGGGCCTGCTGCGCGGTTTCGCGACGATCCGCTCGGGCGAGCATCGCAACACGCTGGATCTGAAACACAACGGAGTGGTGCCCGTTGTCGATCTGGCACGCATCTACGCATTGCAGGGCGAACTGACCGAAGCCAACACCCGCGCCCGCCTGAAGGCAGCCGAGTCCAGCGGTGTGCTCAGCCCCTCTGGTGCGCGTGACCTGCTGGATGCCTATGATCTGATCGCAGAAACCCGGCTGGAGCATCAGGTTCGGCTGGTTAAATCCGGAGCGATGCCCGACAACTATCTGCCACCGTCCGAATTGTCGGACTTTGAGCGAAGTCATCTGCGCGATGCCTTCGTGGTGGTAAAAACGATGCAATCGGCAGTTGGCCACGGCAAGGGAATGCTGGGCTGACATGCGTCTGAGGAACGGAGAGACCAAATGTTTCTGGAACTGATCGGTACGGTTTTTGCGGGGATCGCATTTGCAGGCATCGTTCTTCTGTTGAACAAGCTGACCGGAGGACGTTTGCCGAAATGGACCACTCCGGTTGCCGCTGGCCTCGGTATGATCGGAATGACCATCACCAGCGAGTATTCCTGGTATGACCGCACGCGCGACCAACTGCCCGAAGAGATGACAATCGTGCAAGAGGTCGAAAGCCGCGCATTTTATCGTCCCTGGACCTACGCAGTACCGTTCGTTGATCGCTTTGCCGCAATCGACACCGTATCTGTGCGGACAAATGAAAACGTTCCGGAACAACGGCTTGTCGATCTCTATTTCTTCGGCCGCTGGGCTCCGGTATCGAAGCTGCCGGTTGCTGTGAACTGTGCAGAAAACCGCCGCGCCAACCTGGCAGATGGCGCCGAGTTCGCCGATGACGGGCGCCTGGTGAACGCTGACTGGATTGCAGCCGGGGACAACGATCCCATTATCGAAGCCACTTGCGGGGTTTGATCATGCTTACCGGATTAAGTCTGAGGGTCAGGATTTTTCTGTTCTTCTGCCTCCTTGCTTTTGGAGGGGTTGCGATAAGTGCCACCGCTCTATGGATCACCTATTCCCGCGCGGGAAATCCCGATCTGTTGAATGATTTCGTCTTTGCTGAAATCCTGATCGGATTTGGATTACTGGCACTGGTTGCAGGTGTTTGGCTGCTGTTTGACGACAACGTCGCCAAACCGATCGAACGGCTTTCCGCCCAGCTGCGTGCCCGTGCTCATGCCGGTGTAAGCACCGACCTCGACATGCAGGCCGCGCGTTATCTGGGCGATCTTGCCCCGGCTGCAGCGGGATTGGCGGAACAACTCGCCTCGAACGCCATGCGCACAGCCGAAGCCGTCGCCGCGGAAACTGCGCATCTGGCTGCGGAGAAACAACGCCTGACCGCCCTGCTGACCGAAATCCCGGTGGCCATGCTGCTGGCCAGTCCGAAGCATCAGATCGTTCTGTACGACGGGCAGGCGGCCGAGGTTCTTGCCCAGATCGCGCATCCTCGTCTGAACGCGTCTCTTTTCGAATATCTCGAAGCCACCGGCCTGACAGACGCTTATGCCAAGATGTGCAAAACCGGAAAGGACGTCTATTGCACCCTGTCCAGCGTGGATGGGCGGCAGACATACTCCGCCCGGATGAAACCCTTGGGGGATGCACCCGGATATATGCTTGTCTTCGAAGACAGCGCGGCACATATGTCACCGGACGATGCCCGCCCGCTGGTCTATGATTTCGAACTTCTCAATACACCGGGGGATGACGCGTTCGAAAACCGCCCCCTGTCGGATCTGTGCTTCGTGGTGTTCGACACGGAAACAACCGGTTTGCTGCCTCACAAGGATGAGATTGTGCAGATCGGCGCCGTACGCGTTCTGAATGGCAAAATCGTTCAGGGTGAGCATCTGGACATGCTGGTTGATCCCGGCATTCCAATTCCACCTGCCTCGACCAAGGTACACAAGATCAGCGACCGCATGGTTCATGGCGCGCCGGATATTGCCGAAGCCGGGCGCGTTTTCCATCAGTTCACGCGTGACGCGGTGATCGTGGCGCATAACGCCCCGTTCGACATGGCGTTCCTGCGTCGTCATGCCAAACGGATGGGTGTTGAATGGGACCATCCGATACTCGACACGGTCCTACTATCTGCGGTGCTGTTCGGGGCCAGCGATACACACACGCTGGACGCCTTGTGTGAACGGTTGGAAATTACGATCCCCGACGCTTTGCGCCATACAGCACTGGGCGATGCGGTTGCCACAGCCGAGGCATTGGTCAAGATGCTGCCGATCCTGCAAGCCCGTAGCCTGACAACCTTTGGCGAAGTGATTATGGAAACCCGTAAACACGGTCGTTTGCTGGAAGACCTGAACTGACGGCTTATATTGAACTCGGCAGTCAGCTTTTCATGGACAATCCGGGCCACGCATGGCACCTGATGCGCGGCCAAGGATTAAGCGCGCAATGACCGAAAAGACCTTTACACCGACCCCGGATCAAAGCCCCGCCTTTCGGGAAGCACTCGGATGCTTTGGCACCGGCGTCACGGTAATTACCGCGCAATCCGACGAAGGTCCGCGCGCCATAACAGTGAATTCATTTGCGTCAGTCTCGTTGGAACCGCCACTGGTCTTGTGGTGTCTGGCCAGGGAATCATTCCGTTTCGATACGTTCAGTACCTGTGATCTCTATTCTATCCACGTCATGGCACAGGATCAGCAGGATCAGGCGTTGCGGTTTGCACGCGATGGAGCGGATTTCTCACATGCAGACTGGACCGAGGATGCGGTCGGGCGTCCACGTCTGGCCCAGTGTCTGGCCCGGTTTGACTGCCGTCTGCATACCCGTCATGACGCCGGCGATCATCTGATCATTGTGGGTCAGGTGGAACAGGTCATGTATCGCACCGGCAAAGGGCTGATCTTCAAACGCGGACAGTTCGGCGGTTTTGTCGACCTGATCTAATCGTCCAGCGACCCGTGAACCGCGAGCGCTTCCAGCTCGGCATCCTGTGGAGTGATCACCCGAAAAGCTTCGTGGACGCCTGTGTCGGTCAATTCCCTTGCGACAATCAACAGCGTGTTGGCCGCGTGGTCTTCGCACAGTTCCGACATGTGATCGATTTCAGCTTGGGCGACACCCAATGCCGCATCTATCGAGGGCGCGCCATAGAACTGCACAAAATGTTCGGCCAGATCACGCGTGATCTGGTTTTTCTCTGCGGCTTCGATCTGCGTCACGGCCACAAAAGTTACCCGGCCAAAGGTTTCCAACCCCAGCCAGCCATTCGCAAATGCCTGTCGCGCCTTGCCTTCAAGATCACCCTGGCCCCAGTTCGAAAACTCGAACCCGCCCGAAACGCACCACTCTCCGGTGCGAGCCGGGGAATGAAACACGTTCATGTCGCTTTCGTCGAAATGGATTGCTCGGGCCAGTTTCATTATCGGTTCTCCAACAGTTCGGTCAGGGGACGAAGGTGCGTATCGACCCCGTCGCGGATCAGCATCCCGAAACGTTCATCCGTTCCAAGGAATACGCCTCCGTCGATCAACGGTTCGCCTACACCACGCAGCAGGCCCATCCATTCGGCGTGCAAGGAGGCGTTGCCATCCTCCTGCCAACGGTTGAGCCAGGTCAACATGTGTCGTGACCAGCTTTCCACCAGCTGCGTTGCCGAAACCTCGGTACAGCCTTCATCGTACAGCGCTGTGATATCGGGGGTTTCGCCCGGCGCGTCGCTGGTTTGCAACAGCGTCAGTTCCCAACCAACGATAAGCCAGTCCGGCTCTTCCTCGGGCATTGATGTCGACGCAGCCGCACGGAACCGGCCGCAACGCGCGCCGTTTACACAAATCAGGCCATCCCAACCCAAATGCACGGCAACCTCTGGCGGGGCCAAAGCGCCCAGCGCGTTCTGGAATCCCACTGCGCAGAGCGGCAGCATCACCATCGCATCCTGCAACGGCACCTCGGGGGCAAAAACAATTGCCACCCGCAGGAAATCCGCCTGAACGTTGTAAACCACCGTCCCCGCGTCGCAGCCCAGCGCCGCCATTGCCAGCGCGCGCGCGAACGGGTCCTCTCCGCCCTGCACAGGATTGCCTGTCAACAGTGGGGGGAATACCGGTTGGCTCATGCGTTGCCCTTGGCGATCAAGTCCCGGGCGATTTTGCGGAACGCCTCGGCCTGCGGGCTGTCAGGTTTGCTGACGACAATCGGCGCGCCTCCGTCAGCGGCGACCCGGATGTCCAGATGCAAGGGGATTTCACCCAGCAACGGCACGCCCAGCGCCTCTGCCTCGGACTTGACACCACCATGACCAAAAACATGTTCTTCATGTCCACAGTTCGAACAGATATGCGTGGACATGTTTTCGATCATCCCGACAATGGGTGTCTTGAGCTGATTGAACATGTCGATCCCTTTGCGGGCATCAATGAGGGCTACGTCCTGTGGCGTCGAAACGACAATGGCTCCGTCCACCTGAAACTTCTGGCTCAGCGTCAGTTGCACGTCACCGGTGCCCGGTGGCAGATCGACAATCAGAACATCCAACGCGCCCCATTGCACCTGGCTCATCATTTGTTGCAGCGCACCCATCAGCATCGGCCCCCGCCAGACAACCGCCTGACCTTCATTGGTCATCAAGCCCATCGACATCATGGTGACGCCGTGGTTGCGCAGTGGTAGGATCGTCTTGCCGTCAGGGCTGGCCGGACGGCCCGAGACACCCAGCATCCTGGGCTGCGACGGCCCGTAGACATCGGCGTCCAGCAAACCCACACGTCGTCCTTCCGCAGCTAATGCGCAGGCAAGGTTGGCCGATACCGTGGATTTGCCTACCCCACCCTTGCCGGACGCAACGGCGATGATCCGATCCACACCCGGTACCGCCTGCGGCCCGGTTTGTGATGGCTTGGGTTTCGGTTTCAGATCCGGCGGCGCCTTTTCGGAATGCGCGGTCATCATGGCCGAAACACTTGCAACGCCTTCAACCATGTGCGCGGCCTTTTCGGCCGTAGCGCGGACAGGTTCCATCTTTTCCGCGTTCTTCGGGTCGATCTCAAGCACAAAGCGCACAGTATCGCCGTCTACGTTCAGGGCACGCACGATGCCCGCACTTACAATGTCCTGCCCGGAAATCGGGTCGGTGATCTTTTTCAGGTTCGCCAGAACCGCGTCACGAACACTCATGCTTGTTCCCCTTGATGTGCCCTGCTGACAGGGGCGTGCGTATCGACTCACCGCTCATTGCACGTGTCTCCGTCTTTTTCTGTTCAATTGACGCATCCCACCCCGCGAAGTTACGTTGAGCCATGCGCTTTGTCCTCTTGTGCCTGAGCCTGACGCTCTCTGCCACCCCCTCTTGGTCACAAGAGGCTATTGGCCTTGCGGCCCCGGCAGACGTGAACGGCTCTGGCCTGTTGCAACATATCCTTCCTCGCTTCTCTCTCAAGACCGGGATCCGCGTTATTGCGGACGACGCCGGGGTTATGGTGCTGGAAACCGCGCCGCCCGGTGATCCGGTCTTTGCCCGCGGCGAGGTGATCTATCACCTGCGTATCGAAGACAGTGACCGCCAGGCCCGTTTTCTTGAATGGCTGAAGTCGGATATCGGCAAGCGCACGGTGGAAAGCTTTGCTCCGGCACAGGGAGAGCCCTTTTCTGCCAGCTTCGACCTCGCAGTTGTTGAGGCCGATGACATCGTCGATGGCGACACCCAACTCGGCGAAGAATTGTCGATGACCCATTGCGGACGCTGTCATGTTGTCGGGCCAAAGAACCGCATGAATGGCCTGGGGTCGACACCCTCTTTCGCCGTTCTGCGCGCAATGCCTGACTGGTCGCGGCGGTTCGAGGCGTTTTTCACCCTGAACCCCCACCCTGCATTCACGCAGATCGACGGGCTGACGCCCCCTTTTGATCCCGAACGCCCTTCTCCAATTCACCCGGTTGAGATGACATTGGATGATCTTGACGCGATTCTGGCGTTCGTATCGCGCATCGACGCCGCAGATCTGGGTGCCCCTCTAAAGCTTCAGTGATCCTTTCTGTCCGAATAGTAATCCTCGGTTCTGACGACCCGAGGCCTGGGTTTTGACTGGAACGGATTGTCTTGCTGTTGAAACTGCACGTTCACCCGGCAATTGTCACACATCTGGATCATCCGCGCCTGATCTGAAGTCGCGAACATCGGGTGCGTACCCGACAGCTTCTCCATGATCCGCTCAACCGTGGATTTCACGCCGAACAGCGCCCCGCATTCTACGCAGGCAAAAGGTTCCTCTTCGTTCAGAACCTGCTGTGACAGGGCCGCATCGCTGAGATCAAGTTGTGGAACAAGAGTGATCGCGTCCTCGGGGCAAATGGTCTTGCACATCCCGCATTGCAGACAGGCGTCTTGCTGGAAGTTCAGTTGCGGCTTGTCCGGGTTGTCGATCAAAGCACCTGATGGGCACAGCGACACACAGCTGAGGCACAGGGTGCAGCTATCGGTGTTTACTGCAACCGCCCCGTAAGGCGCATTCTCGGGCAATGGCAAAGGCGCGTCGGCCTGCGGGTTCAGCGCTTGAGCTGCCAGCCGTGCAATTTGCCGGCGATTGCCCAACGGCAGAACCGGATCAGACAAAGGTCGGGGCACCGCTTGCCCGTACAGCAGATCGGACATCGCATCGGGGTCAACCTCATCAATCAGATCTATGCCCTCCGAGCCTGCAATGGCATGAGCCAATTCGAGTTCCTGGTTCAGCGCTTGGCGTTCGGTCGTCGGGGCCAGAAGAACATCCACCCGTGCAAACCCATGCGCCAGAGCCGCCAGCATCTCGGCATGGCCAAAGCCAGAAATTACGTTCAGTTCCAACGGGATGACATCCGAAGGTAATCCGCGCCCAAAACGAGCAGCCAGCCGGATCATCTCAGCTCCGTGGGCGTCATGAACAAGCAACCGAGGCACGGTGCCACCAGCCCGGCGATAAGTGCGGGCCAGAATATGCATCCGCGACAACAGCGCCGAAACAGGTGGGTCTTCATAGGTTATGGCCGTTGAAGGGCATAGCGCAGCGCAAGCACCACAGCCGGCACATACCATCGGATCGACGGCGACATACTCGCCCGCTGGGGAAATCGCTCCGGTTGGGCAGATATCCAGACAGTTGGAACAGCCCACCTGCCCGGCGCGGGAATGGGCACACAGGGTTTCTTCCAACCGCACATAGAGAGGTTTTTCAAACGTTCCCACCAATTGTGCAGCTTCAAAAGCCAGCCTTTCCACAGCAACCGCATCCTTGGGATCAGCTCGCAGGTAGCCCTCGCGCTTTGCCGGAGCCTGAACAAAAGGTGTTTCACCCGCCAGATCAACGACAATGTCGCACGCAGAAAGCGCTCCGTCCTTTGGATCGGTCCATGCAAAAGCGCCGCGCCCTCCGGGTACGACTTGCTGCAGCGCGTCCAGCCGCAAGGAAAACCCACCGAGCGCACCGGAAACCGAACGAAGCCGCCCCCGCACCACGTCATAGTCCCGTGAGAGAGGATCCGACAGATCGGTCGTCATGACGGTCACAGCCATTGAGTCGGCCAGACGCTCTGCCAGATCAAAGGCCACCGTACCGGGCCCGATGATGAAACAGGTGCCTTCACTGAAGACATCCACGCTGGGCGTGACGGGTTGCGGCATTACGGCCTCGGTCGCCAAGGCCGCCATCTTGGGGGTCGCATCCGCACCTTGATCTGACCACCCTGCCCGATCGCGCAGATCGACAAATCCGGGCGCATCGATATTCAGGTCTTCGGCGAGTGATCGAAAAACTTCCTGCTCTTGCAGGCAGGCAATGACTGTTTCGCCTTCTTTCATCAGCTTGGCGGCTGATTTCAGTTCGGTTGTACAAAGCGCGGTGTGCACTCTGGAACACCTGATACTGCAAGCGCTCTCAATCACGTCCGGGTCCAACGCCTGAGTACCGGCGCAATCGCATAGCAGTAGTTTGGTGCCCATATCCCCTCCTCGGGAAACCGTTCTGGTCCCATGCACACTAGGCTGTACCCCCGGCAAGACAACTTCAACCCCTTGCCGCACGCCCTGCTCCAGACTGCATTTCGGGCCAAATTGTCAGAAAACATAAGCGTTCATTGGGCCTGCTCACGCAGTTGCTACGCTGGATTACGACCAAAGTCGTAGAGCTTAGGCTTGGCACACAGCCAGTTTGTGTACCATAGTGGACTTGCAAAGGCAGGGGAGAGCCTTTCGGGGAGGAGCCAGTGGCCAAGGCCGCAAGCCAGACTGAAATGCCGGTTGGCGTCATCGTGCGCAAGACACCTGGGGTCACACGTTGGGCCCGGTGGAACTGGCGTGCCGTTGCCCTTTTACCCGGCGCAGGAGCAGCCAACTGGCAGGAGCTGCGCCGTGAAGGCGATGCGGTCGAGTATCATGCCGCCACCCTGCCACTGACGCTCTGGGCAGATGAAACCGAAGCCTACATGGTCAACCTGTCGGATGGACAGCCTTCGCTATACCTTGTGCTGCGAGACGAACTGAAGGGTGACACGCCCCTGAATGCAGTTCTGATCACCGCCTCTCCGTTCGAAGGGCAGGACTATGCGGATACCGGCGAAGAAATTGTCGAGAAAATCCCGATGACCGAAGGGCTGATCGCCTGGGTTCGGGATTTCACACTGAAACATCATCAGCACGAAGTTTTCGTCAAGCGCCGCCGTGACAAGAAACGGACCGATCTGGTGGAAGACGGCAAAGGTGACGCGCGTATCAGGCAGGAATCGGACGTTTACCGCGCCCCCAGGAAGGTGTTCCAATGACGCGGCCGCGTGATTTCTGGTCGCGCCGAAAGGCCGCTGTTCAGGCTGAAGCCGAAGCCGAGGTTCTGGTTGCGGAAGACCAGGTGATCGCGGCTCAGCAAGCGGAGCTGGAGGAAAAGACTGACGCGGACATTCTTGCTGAGTTTGACCTACCCGATCCGGACATGTTGCAGCCCGGCGATGATGTTTCGGGTTTTATGGCCAAGGCCGTGCCAGATCGCCTGCGTCGCCGCGCCCTTCGTCGGCTGTGGCGGTTGAACCCGGTTCTGGCCAATGTCGACGGGCTGGTTGATTATGGCGAGGATTATACCGATGCGGCCTGCGTGATCGAAAACATCCAGACCGCCTATCAAGTTGGCAAAGGCATGCTGGCGCATATCGAAGCACTGGCGGCCGACGCAGAAGAAACAACAGACGATGTCGTTGAAAGTGAAGCCGATACGCGTACTGAACCCGAGGCCGCGCCGGTCGAACCCGATCTCGTTCCCGAGCCGGTATCAGCCGCTCGGGCGGAAGAGCCGGAGGAATTCGACCTTCCCCCGGCACCACGTCGAATGACATTTGAATTTGAAGGATGACCGAATGACCGCAAGTGACGCGCATGCTCTGGACGTTTCAACCGAGGATCGCCTGCGCGCGGATTTCTACAACTTTCTGGGCTTGCTGCTGGCCGGCCCGCCCGACCAGATGCTGCTGGATCAGTTGGCTGGTCTGGGCGGCGATGACACTGACTTGGGCCAGGCCATTCAAGCCATTGCGCGGGTCGCCAAGGTCACCAAGCCCGCCGGGGCCGAGCGGGAATTCAATGCATTGTTCATCGGTTTGGGTCGGGGCGAATTGCTGCCCTATGCCAGCTTCTACCTGACGGGTTTCCTGAACGAAAAACCCTTGGCGCAGCTGCGCAACGACATGGCGGTACGTGGGATGACACGGGCCCAAAACGTGTTCGAGCCTGAAGACAACATAGCATCATTGATGGAAATGATGGCCGGAATGATCGTTGGGCGTTTTGGCACCCCAGCCTCACTGGAAGACCAGAAAGCGTTCTGGAACAAGCATATCGGTCCTTGGGCCACGCATTTCTATTCAGATTTGGAAGCCGCCGAGAACTCGGTTCTTTATGCATCCGTCGGCACCGCCGGTCGGGTTTTCATGGAGATCGAGCGCGAAGCATTCCGGATGACGGCGGGGTAACCCGCAAATCGCCGGTGTCCAATGGGCACCAAACCGCAATTGGGACAGGAGGAGCCCATGAGCAAGACCAAGGAAGAAGGCGCCACACGCCGCGACTTCCTCAAACTGGCCGGAACCGCAGCACCTGCTGCCGTTGCCGCCGCCAGCCTGACCGGGAAAGCCGAAGCGGCCGAGTTGCCGACCGACGATACCCGCATTCAGGATACTGCGCATACACGCGCCTACATCGAAAGCACCCGGTTCTAGGATCGGACGTTTTCACACCCGACTGACGGTTGCGATTGGCCCCGACGTCGGCTTCAGCAGTACCAAGCCAGCCGTGGCACACACGGCGCGCAAGGGAGGAAACAAATGCTTAGGAAAAAGACCAACGGGGTTGCGAGACGCCCCCAGCGGACAAGTATCCTGTCCCAGGTCGGCGAGAAAACCGTCGATCGCCGCGCATTCCTGCGTGGCTCGGGCCTGACGATCGGCGGCCTTGCCGCGATCAGCGCCACGGGTGGAACCGTGACGCCAGCGAGTGCCCAGACAGCGGCGAACACCGCCGTTGAAAACATCAAATCCGTATGCACCCACTGCTCGGTCGGCTGTACGGTCGTTGCCGAAGTGCAGAACGGTGTCTGGATCGGGCAGGAACCCGGTTGGGACAGCCCGTTCAACCTGGGTGCACACTGCGCCAAAGGGGCATCGGTTCGCGAGCACGCCCATGGCGAACGCCGCCTGAAATATCCGATGAAAAAGGAAGGCGGAGAGTGGAAGCGCATCAGCTGGGAAGAGGCGATCAACGAGATCGGCGACGGCATGATGAGTATCCGCGAAGAATCCGGGCCAGACAGCGTATACTGGTTGGGTTCCGCGAAACATAACAACGAACAGGCCTATCTGTTCCGCAAGTTCGCGGCCTATTGGGGCACGAACAACGTGGACCATCAGGCCCGTATCTGCCACTCGACCACTGTTGCTGGCGTTGCGAATACATGGGGCTACGGCGCCATGACCAATTCGTACAACGACATGCACAACAGCAAGGCGATCTTCATCATCGGCGGCAATCCGGCCGAGGCGCACCCCGTCTCGCTGCTGCATATTCTGCGCGCAAAAGAGCAGAACAACGCACCGCTGATCGTCTGCGACCCGCGCTTTACACGAACCGCGGCCCATGCGGATGAATATGTCCGTTTCCGTCCCGGCACAGATGTTGCGCTGGTCTGGGGTATCCTGTGGCACATCTTCGACAACGGTTGGGAAGACAAAGAGTTCATCCGCACCCGCGTCTGGGGCATGGATCAGATCCGCGAAGAAGTTGCCAAGTGGAACCCGGATGAGGTGGAACGCGTCACCGGTACTCCGGGGTCGCAGCTGAAGCGTGTTGCCCGCACGATGGCGAACAACCGTCCCGGTACGGTCGTCTGGTGTATGGGCGGTACACAGCACACCAACGGCAACAACAACACCCGCGCCTATTGCGTGCTTCAGCTTGCGCTCGGCAACATGGGCACCTCTGGTGGTGGCACCAATATCTTCCGTGGCCATGACAACGTTCAGGGCGCAACGGACCTAGGTGTTCTGTCCCACACCCTGCCCGGTTATTATGGCCTGTCAAAGGGAGCATGGGGCCACTGGGCACGTGTCTGGGGTGAAGAGCCTGAATGGCTGGCGGGTCAGTTCGCGTCGATCAAGGACAAGGAAGGCAAGGATAAGTCGCTGCAGAATGAGCGTGGCATTCCGGTCTCCCGCTGGATCGACGGTGTTCTGGAAGATCCGGCGAACATGGATCAGGACAACAACGTCCGCGCCATGGTTCTGTGGGGTCATGCGCCGAACTCGCAAACGCGGGGCCCGGAAATGAAGACGGCAATGGAAAAGCTGGACATGCTGGTCGTAATCGACCCGTACCCCACCGTTTCTGCCGTTCTGCATGACCGCACCGATGGCGTTTACCTGCTGCCGGCCTGCACACAGTTTGAAACGCGGGGCTCGGTCACGGCTTCGAACCGTTCGCTGCAATGGCGTGACAAGGTGGTAGATCCGCTGTTCGAAAGCTTGCCGGACGAGGTCATCATGGCCAAGTTCGCCAACAAGTTCGGCTGGGCGGATCGGCTCTTCCGCAATATCGAGATGGAAGACCCGGAAACCCCGAATGTTGAAAGCATCACGCGTGAGTTCAACTCGGGCCTCTGGACCATCGGATATACCGGTCAGTCGCCGGAACGCCTGAAAAGCCATATGGCCAACCAGCACACGTTCGACAGAACCACGCTGCAAGCCATTGGTGGACCAAACGACGGCGAGTATTACGGTCTGCCCTGGCCCTGTTGGGGCACCGCCGAGATGGGTCATACGGGGACACCAAACCTCTATGACATGTCCAAACCGGTGGCCGAAGGCGGCCTGACCTTCCGCGCCCGCTTCGGTGTAGAACGCGATGGTGACAACCTGCTGGCCGAAGGGGTCTATAGCGTCGGATCTGAAATTCAGGATGGATACCCTGAATTCACGATGCAGATGCTGATGGACCTTGGCTGGGATGGCGATCTGACGGCTGAGGAACGCGTGGCGATTGATGCCGTGGCAGGACCAGAGACCAACTGGAAAACCGACCTGTCCGGCGGTATCCAGCGGGTTGCAATCGCCCATGGCTGTGCGCCCTTCGGGAACGCCAAAGCCCGCGCGGTTGTCTGGACCTTCCCGGATCCGATCCCACTGCATCGCGAACCTCTCTATACGAACCGGCGCGATCTGGTGGAGGACTATCCGACCTACGAGGACCGTCAGGCCTATCGTCTTCCGACCTTGTATGCCTCAATTCAAAAGAACGACTTTTCAAAGGATTATCCGATAATCCTCACGTCAGGTCGTCTGGTCGAATATGAAGGCGGCGGCGAAGAAACCCGGTCGAACCCGTGGCTGGCCGAACTGCAACAGGACATGTTCGTCGAGATCAACCCCCGCGATGCCAACAACCTTGGTATTCGGGACGGGGCGCAGGTTTGGGTGGAAGGTCCCGAAGGCGGCAAGGTCAAGGTGATGGCGATGCTGACCAACAGGGTCGGTGCCGGCGTGGCGTTTATGCCATTCCACTTCGGCGGCCATTTCCAGGGTCAGGATTTGCGGGACAAATACCCCGCAGGCGCTGATCCCTATGTGCTGGGTGAAAGTTCCAACACCGCCCAGACCTATGGCTATGATTCAGTGACCCAGATGCAGGAGACCAAAGCGACTCTCTGCAAGATCTCGGCAGCGTAAGGAGGACGATAAATGGCTAGAGCAAAGTTTCTCTGCGACGCTGAACGCTGCATCGAGTGCAACGCCTGCGTAACTGCGTGTAAGAACGAGCACGAGGTGCCCTGGGGCATCAACCGCCGCAGGGTGGTGACGATCAATGACGGTAATCCGGGCGAACGCTCGATTTCGGTGGCCTGCATGCATTGTTCCGACGCGCCCTGCATGGCGGTTTGCCCTGTCGACTGCTTCTATCAGAACGAAGAAGGGGTCGTCCTGCACTCGAAGGACCTGTGCATTGGCTGCGGCTATTGCTTCTACGCGTGCCCATTTGGCGCGCCGCAATACCCGCAGGCTGGTAACTTCGGATCGCGTGGCAAGATGGACAAATGTACCTTCTGTGCCGGCGGCCCCGAGGAAACGCATTCGACCGCAGAGTTCGCCAAATATGGTCGCAACCGGATCGCCGAGGGCAAACTGCCCATCTGCGCCGAGATGTGCTCCACCAAGGCCCTGCTAGCTGGTGACGGCGACGTGGTGTCCGCAGTTTACCGTGAACGCGTCGTGGCGCGCGGTTTCGGCTCGGGCGCCTGGGGTTGGGGTACTGCCTACGACCAGAAAGACGGGTAAAACCCGGCCTTAGAAAAATGGCCTCCCGCCACGTGCGGGAGGCTTTCCGGATGCTTCGAGCAGGGATCCGTTTCCTGCATTGGCACAACAATCTATTTTAGAGGCGCACATGACCAATGATGTTTACTGGCTGCTGAAACTTGACCTAGATCTGGATAAAAAGGGTGAGTTCGAAGCGCTTATGGCAGAGATGGTCGCGGCCACGCAGCAGGAGACCGGCGCCAGAAGCTATGAATGGCACATGACCGGTTCGGCCGTCCATATCTTCGAACGCTACGCCAGTTCCGAAGATGCCATGATACATATGCAGAATTTCGGTGCGCATTTTGCTGAACGTTTTCTGGCCTTTCTGACACCAGTGGGATTGGACGTTTATGGTCCGGCCAAGGATGATCTTCGCGAAGCACTCACGCCAGTCGGCGCCGTTTTTCACCAGCAAATCGGTGGATTTGACCGCTGATATGAAAATGCACAGGAGGATACCCCTATGCGCCTGATTCAGTACCTGCTCGTTTCGATTTTTCTAACCGGAGCCGCATGGGCGCAAGAGACCTCTGAACCCACGGCGGATGAGCGCACCTCGACCGGCGGAGCGACAACCCTGGAAGATATTCTTGCCCGGCAACGTGGTGAGAATGTCGACAACAGCTATCGCTCTGAGAATACCGGTCAGGGCAATGCAGAGGGGTTGCTGGGCCAGCTTGGCACGCGCGGCGTGGCCTCGGACAGCGACGTATACCGCGCATTGCGCTACGGCTCGGCTGATGTGACGGTGTCGTCGCATGGCCCTGCGGCGAGCGTGTTGATTCAGGATGGCGGCATGTGGTGGCTGAACTTCCGCACCGGGCCACTACGCGAATACGGCACCTATATCGTTGCCGGGATGCTGGGTATCATCCTGCTGTTTTTCCTGATCCGTGGCAAAATACGCATCGACGGTGAAAAAACCGGCCGTACGGTCACGCGTTTCAACGGGTTTGAACGGTTTGGTCATTGGCTTTTTGCGGGGTCGTTCCTGATCCTTGGTGCAACTGGCCTGCTGACGCTTTACGGGCGTGACTTCCTGATCCCGCTGTTCGGGAAGGAAGGGTTTGCCACCATTGCGCAAGGTTGCAAGTGGCTGCACAACAATCTGGCCTGGGCCTTCATGCTTGGCCTGATCATCGTCACGGTAAACTGGATCGCCCATAACATCCCCAACCGCGTGGATCTGAAATGGCTGGCCGCAGGCGGCGGATTGTTCACCAAGAACAGCCACCCGCCGGCAAAGAAGTTCAACGCGGGCCAAAAGATCATCTTCTGGGCGTGCATCCTGCTGGGCGCATCGATCAGCCTGTCGGGTCTGTCGCTGTTGTTCCCGTTCGAGATGCCCTTGTTTGCAAAAACCTTCCAGATCGCCAATTCGACCGGTATTCCGCAAATGATGGGCCTGAACCTGCCGGTGCAGATGTCGCCGCAGGAAGAGATGCAATACGCCCAAGTCTGGCATGTGATGGTGGCTTATGTGTTCATTGCGATCATCGTGGCGCATATCTATCTCGGCTCTGTCGGAATGGAGGGCGCATTTGACGCCATGGGCACCGGCGAGGTCGAAGAACAATGGGCGCGCGAACACCACTCGCTGTGGCTGGAGGAAGTTCAGGAAAAAGAGGCAGGCAAGGCCGCCGCCTCACCCGCTGAATAGATGCGGGGGCTGGTTCTGGCCCTGGCGCTGATCCCGCTGCCCGCCTTGGCCGAATTCTTCACACTCAAAGGGCACGGCGGCCCAATCATGGGAATCGCCACAGCCCCGGACGGGCGTATCGCAACTGCCAGTTTCGACAATTCCGTCGGGCTATGGGCTGATCAGAACCCCGAATGGCTGGAGGGCCATGAAGCTGCCGTGAACGCCGTTGCCTTCAATGGTACTGCCATCTATTCCGCCGGAGATGACTTCACTCTGCGCAAGTGGCCCGGTGGCGACGTGATTGGGCGCCATCAGGGCAAGATCGTTGGTCTGGCAGCGTCCAAGACACACGTTGCGACCGCCAGTTGGGACGGAACAATCGGGGTGTGGCCCGTAAACGGAACCGGCCCCACTACTCTTGGGCCAACCGGAAGCGGTGTGAACGCCGTGGTGTTTTCTTCTGACGGCACACAGCTTTATTCGGCAGGTATGGATGGATCGCTGCGTATCTGGGACGTGATGAGTGGGCAAGAGATCACCCGTCTCATCGAACACGGGTTCGGCATCAACGAACTGGTCCTGAATGAACCAGACAACTGGATCGCTTACGGTGCTGTTGATGGCGTGACCCGAATACTGGACCTTTCCACAGGTGAAGAACGTGATTTTACGCTGGATCGCCGACCCATCCTTGCCTTGGCACTCAGCCCGGATCGCAGGCTTCTCGCCGTGGGTGACGGCGAAGGTTATATCATGATCATCGATACCGCCGAATGGCGTATCACGCGGGATTTTCGCGCGACGTTGCGAGGGCCAGTCTGGGCCCTGGCCTTTTCCGTCGATGGTGAAAACATCCATGCGGGCGGAATAGACGAGGCCATGTACAGTTGGCCCGTAACCGCCTTGTCCGACCAGCAACAAATGGTGGCAGCAGAGCCGAGTTTCCTCAAAAACCCTGACGAGATGGAAAATGGTGAGCGTCAGTTCGCGCGCAAATGTTCAATCTGCCACAGCCTGACACCCGACAGCGAACGCCGCGCAGGTCCTACCTTACACGGGGTTTTCGGCAGACGGGCCGGTACGTCGCCCGGATATTTATACTCGGACACGCTGCAAGGCTCTGACATCATTTGGAATGACGAAACAATAAATGCTCTTTTCGACGAAGGGCCTGACCATTACATTCCGGGGTCTAAGATGCCGATGCAGCGAATTACGGCAGCTCAGGATCGTCAGGATCTTATTGCTTTTCTGCGCCGCGCAACGGGTGCCCGGAACTGAACTGGAGGAGACCATGAAAGCCTTTCTTGCCGCAGTCGCCGCAATGGTCGTCATTGCAGTAGCAGCGCCTTTTGTGCTGGAGCAGATCGGATTCAGCGCCGCCGACGCCACGTCCGGCTCTGCCGTGCGCCTCGACTGAATGTCGCAATACCTGACCACCCGCGAACTGGCCGATCTGCTGCGCATTGGCGAGCGTAAAGCCTATGATCTCGCCTCGTCAGGCGAGGTGCCCTGCGTGCGCGCCATGGGCAAACTGCTGTTCCCGCGCGCCGAGGTTCTTGCCTGGCTCAACGCTTCGCGATCCGGTCCACAGGTTGCCGAACCGCCCCTGCCCCAGATTGTTGCCGGCAGCCACGATCCCCTGTTGGACTGGGCGCTGCGCGAAAGCGGTTCGGGGCTTGCCACCTATTACGACGGTTCTTTTGACGGGCTGACAAGGCTGAGTGAACGCAACGCACAGGCTGCGGTGTTGCACATCCACGAAGATGGAGGGTTCAACAAAGACTCTCTTCGGGGCGCCCTTGGCGAAGCACCGGTGATCCTGTACGAAGTCGCCCGGCGCAAGCGCGGGCTGCTTCTTGCCCCGGGCGTATCGGATATCAGAACATTCGAAGATCTCAAGTCGCGCCGCCTAATCATGCGTCAGGACAGTGCAGCCAGCCAACGCCTGTTCGAAACACAGCTTGAAGCACATGGCATGTGCCGAGACGATCTGGACGTAACCCCCGGCTGCGCACGCACCGAAGAGGAACTGGCCATCGCCCTTCACGACCAAAAGGCCGAGGTTGGCTTTGGGTTGGGTGCTTTGGCAGGGCTTTACAACCTGGGTTTCGTCCCCACCCATTCCGAGAGGCTGGATTTGGCGATTTGGCGCAGGTCATATTTTGATCCGCCAATGCAAAAACTGATAACGCTGCTGCGCTCGGATCAATTTGCGCAAAGGGCCCATGAATTCGGTGGCTACGACCTGTCAGGCCTGGGCACGATACACCACAACGGTGCCAGCGGGTGAACCATCATCCACCTTGTTCCTTGTCATGGTACTTCTGCCGCAGGCCAGCTATTGGGCGTTCGGAAAGAACACCTGCTGCCCGTCCAGCCTGAACGACGCGATCGCCTCCTGCCCGTCCGGCCCCGTCAGCCAGTCGATAAAGCGTTGACCGGCAGCTGCCCGCACATGCGGGTGTTTTTCAGGATTCACGAGGATCACACCGTATTGATTGAACAGGCGCGGATCCCCCTCGACCAGAACGCCAAGGTTTCCCCGGTTTCCAAAAGACAACCACGTGGCCCGATCCGTCAGCGTATAGGCATCCATTCCACTGGCCACGTTCAGCGTCGCCCCCATACCAGATCCGGTCTCGCGATACCAAGCACCCGAAGCCTCGGCAGGGTCCAGCCCGGCCGCGGACCAATGGCCCAGCTCGGCCTTGTGCGTTCCGCTGTCGTCACCACGAGATGCAAACGGAACTTCCGCCTCGGCGATTCTTGAGAGCGCGGCCAACACATCGGTGCCGCCGCGAATTCCAGCAGGGTCAGACTTGGGGCCTATCAGAACGAAATCATTATACATCAGATCCTTCCGCTCCACGCCCCAACCGTCAGCAACGAACTTCTCCTCGGCCGGTTTGGAGTGAACCAAAAGAACATCCCCGTCCCCGTTGATGGCGTTGCGAATGGCCTGACCGGTGCCCACTGCCACAACACGGACATCGATACCTGATTCGGCTTCGAACCACGGCAGGATGTAATCCAACAGTCCCGAGTTCTGCGTTGACGTTGTCGACTGCACCACAATAAATGGTTCTTCTGCTGAAACCGTGCTGGTCAACAGGCCCAAAGCTATCACCGCTGCCCGAATTGGTTTCCGGAACATCACACTCTCCTCTTTCTCTTTTTCAGGTAACCAATCCGCCCGCCAAATAGCGGCGCGACGCATCGCTTTCGGGAGAATCCAAAACCTGTTTTGCCGCACCGTGTTCCACGACTTGTCCGCCCTGCATCATGACCACGTCCGAGGCCAAACGGCGTGCCTGACCGATATCATGCGTCACCATCACGATCCGCACAGCCCGAGCCGAAGCCCGTAATACCATTCGTTCAATCATCTGAGTCGCGCTTGGATCCAGTGCGCTGGTGGGCTCGTCCAGAAACAAAGTCTCGGGGCTCAATGCCAGCGCCCGTAGAATCGCCAACCGCTGCGCTTCCCCTCCGGACAATGATCGCGCGGGTTGTCTGGCCTTGCCGTCCAGCCCGCCTTCGGTCAGCAATTCGGCGGTGCGGGCCTTTCGTGCCGTTCGCCCCATGCCTTGACGCTTTAGAACGAAGTCAAGGTTTGCCGCAACTGATCGACGCAGCAGAACCGGTTTCTGAAACACCATGGCCTGGCGGGCTTTTTGTGCCGCGCCAAGCGGTTTTCCATCCTGGACGACCTGCCCCCGATCCGGAGTGATCAGCCCGTGCAGACAGCGCAGCAACAGGCTTTTGCCTGCACCGTTGGGGCCAAGGATCAAGGTTGGCCCCGGCCCATCCAATACCAATGACGAGACGTCCAACAACGCCTTGCCACTACTGCGGATTTGCAGGTTCTCGACCTTCAGGCAATTCACCATGTCGCAGAGCAGGTCACGCATGGCGCACCCCCTCCTGTTCGGCGCGCAGGCTGACCGCGCTCACCATCGCGTTCACGGCCACCGCTATCCCAATCAGGATTGCCCCCAAGGCCAGTGCCAGCGCCAGATTTCCCTTCGAGGTTTCCAGCGCGATGGTTGTGGTCATCACGCGCGTAACATGGTTGATGTTGCCGCCCACAATGATCACCGCGCCCACCTCGGCAATGGCGCGCCCAAACCCCGCAAGCAAGGCCGTGACCAATGCCAGCCGTGCATCCCACAGCAGCACAGGAACCGATGCAAGCCGTGACACGCCCAGTGATCGCAACTGTTCAGAGTACTCCTCGGCCAGCATTTCGACCACCTGTCGGGTCAGCGCGGCAACAATAGGAGTGACCAACACGACCTGAGCGATGATCATTGCCGTCGGGGTATACAAAAGCTCGAGCACACCCAGCGGGCCAGAACGGGACAGCATCAGATAGACCAGCAACCCCACAACCACGGGTGGGAACCCCATCAAGGCGTTCATCAGAACGATCAGCATCCGCCGTCCCGGAAACCGGGCCACAGCCAAAGAAGCACCGACAGGCATGCCAATCAGGGCAGAAATCAGAACCGCAAACACGGATACTTTAAGGGACAACAGCACAATCGCCCAAAGCTCTGAGTCTCCCTCAAAGATCAGAGCGATCGCAGAACTGAATTCTGATGCAAATCCCTGCATTTTTTTCCACTTTTTCTGCATTCCGTACGAAATGCGCTCTTTTACAAGCAAATACTACTCTGTTTTTGGTTTAAGTACAGACACATATCCGGCATTCTAAATGAAAAACGCGGCCCCGATTGGGACCGCGTCTCAATTCGTGAATAGAGGGCTGAAGTTAATTCAGCGCAGCTTCGGTGATCTGATGCGTCCAAGCCCCTTCGGGCTTTTTAGTGATAACCGGATCGGAACCGCCTGCCAGCAGAGTGTTGACAGTGCGGTCGAAATCAGCCGGGTCCAGCGCTCCGTTCGACCCTGCGGTCAACTTGGCGATCTCACCCATCATACGCTTTTGGTGTTCTTCCGTCTGGGCACCGGTTGCATCGTTTTCCAAAACGATTTCCGCCGCTTCGTCTGGATTCTCCTCCGCATATTTCCAACCCTTCATCGACGCGCGAACGAACCGCTCCATCTTGTCAGTGAAGGCCGCATCGCTCAGGTTCTCTTCCAGAACGTAAAGACCATCTTCCAGCGTCGCCACGCCCTGGTCTTCGTACTTGAAGGTCACCAGTTCATCCGGGCTGACACCGGCATCAATGACCTGCCAGTATTCATTGTAGGTCATGGTGCTGATGCAATCCGCCTGACGCTGAAGCAACGGGTCCACGTTAAAGCCCTGCTTCAGAACTTCCACGCCGTTTTCGCCTTTGCCATCAGTGCTGATGCCCAACTGGCTCATCCAGCTCATGAACGGAAACTCGTTGCCAAAGAACCAGACACCCAGCGTGCGGTTCTTGAGGTCCTCGGGCGACGAGATCCCAGCGTCTTTCCAGCAGGTCAGCATCATGCCAGAGCTTTTGAACGGTTGAGCGATGTTCACCAGCGGCAGCCCTTTTTCACGAGCAGCAAGCGCGGCGGGCATCCATTCGACGGTGACATCAGCGCCACCGCCTGCAATCACTTGCGTCGGAGCGATGTCAGGTCCGCCGGGAAGAATGGTGACGTCCAGCCCCTCTTCTTCGTAAAAGCCCTTGTCCTTGGCAACGTAGTAGCCCGCGAATTGTGCTTGCGTGACCCACTTCAGTTGCAATGTCACCTCGTCCGCAGCCAGCGCCGCACTGGCTGCCAGACCAAAGGCGGCAACCGCCCCGCTGAGTAGCTTGTTCATCTTCAATTCTCCTAGTTGCTTGTTGTGCCCCAATTTCGGGGTCTGTTGATTTCCTTGTTTTATCCGCGCTGTGACGGGTGCCAGAAGGTCACCACTTTTTCGACCCCCGCCACCAGACCATAAAAAGCTGTACCTGCGAGTGCCGCAACAACGATTTCGGCCCAGACCATGTCTAATGACAGTTGCCCGACGCTGGTAGATATCCGGAACCCCATACCAAGTGTCGGTGAACCGAAGAACTCAGCCACGATAGCGCCGATCAGCGCCAAAGTGGTGGAAATCTTCAGCCCGTTGAAAATGAAGGGCATCGCCGCAGGCAGTCGCAACTTCAAAAAGCTCTGCCAATAGGTTGCGGCATAAGTCTCCATCAGGTCGCGCTGCATCGAGGTGGCCTCACGCAGCCCGGCCACGGTGTTCACGAGCATCGGAAAGAACACCATCACAACCACCACCGCCGCTTTGGAATGCCAGTCAAACCCGAACCACATCACCAGAATGGGGGCGGTCCCGACAATCGGCAGGGCGGCCACGAAATTGCCGACCGGCAACAGGCCCAGACGCAGGAAATCCCAGCGATCCACCGCAATCGCCATCAGAAAGGCCGCAAAGCACCCGATGACATAGCCGCTTAACGCGCCCTTGATGATGGTCTGCACAAAGTCAGCCCACAGGATCGGAAGGCTGTCCGCAAACCGCACCGCAATCACCGATGGCGCTGGCAGGATGACCAGTGGAACCTCAAGGCCGCGCACCAAAAGTTCCCAGATCCCGATGACAGTCAGCCCAAAGATCAAGGGGGCCAGAAACCGCACCATTCGGGTATCGGCGTAAGGCCCACTGGCCAACCGACTGTTCAACCACCAGCCAAAAAGCCAAAGCAGGATAGCACAGAAAACCAGTATCATTGCGCCATCCCCATCCGTTTCAGCACGGCCCGTTCAATCAGCCCCAGCAGCCCGACCAGGCACGCCGCCAGAATGGCTGCAGCAAACAGGGCCGACCAGATCTGTACCGTTTGCCCGTAATAGCTGCCGGCAAGCAACCGCGCGCCCAGACCTGCGACGGCGCCTGTCGGAAGCTCACCAACAATGGCACCGACCAGCGATGCAGCGATCCCAATCTTGAGCGACGTGAACAGATACGGCATCGACGCAGGCAATTGCAGCTTCCAGAAACCCTGAGACCGGCTTGCGTTATACGTCCGCAACAAGTCCAGTTGCATCGCATCAGGACTGCGCAATCCTTTGACCATGCCAACAACAACCGGAAAGAAACTCAGATAGGCCGATATAATCGCCTTGGGAATGATCCCTTGAATACCAATGGAGTACAGAACAACAATGATCATCGGCGCAAGCGCGATGATCGGAATAGTCTGACTCACAATCGCCCAGGGCATGACCGACAAATCCATCACGCGGCTATGCACGATCCCGACTGCGAGCAGAATGCCCAGCCCGGTGCCAATCGCAAATCCCAGCATCGTAGCACTCAGCGTGACCCAGCCGTGATAGATCAGCGACCGTTTCGAGGTGATCTTTTTCTGGACCGTCGTCTCCCACATCTCGATGGCGACCTGATGCGGGGCCGGCAGTCGAGGCCTG
Source organism: Ruegeria sp. CDSA141 (assembly GCF_059612005.1). Lineage (NCBI taxonomy): Bacteria > Pseudomonadati > Pseudomonadota > Alphaproteobacteria > Rhodobacterales > Roseobacteraceae > Ruegeria > Ruegeria sp. CDSA141. The sequence goes on along the minus strand of NZ_JBXWPT010000002.1, from coordinate 108,075 downwards.
TCCTGTTCCCACGTGGCCGGGATGGCGAAGGCGTTGTTCAAAACAAGACCAACCTCGGACATGTCACGCCGGTCCTTGGCGGATGGCGGCTGCACCACGGCCCCCGCACGTTCCTGTTCGGTCAACACGCCCTTTATGTTCATCGGAATGCAGGCCACGTACCAGAACAGAACAATTGCGGCGACGACGGTGAATACGGCAATGACCTGCTTCATGCACGCCACTCCATCCTATAGACAGGCACGGTATCCGGCGGCACGGGGGGCTCTTCGGCCGTCACTTCGAACCCTTCGCGGCGATAAAAGCGTTGCGCCGATGTATTGGGCCGGTGCGTCGTCAGACAGAGAAAATCGCGGCCCTCTTTTGCTTTGTCGACAAAGCGCTTGCCGATACCCTGTCCCCTCCGGCCGCAATACAGCGCACCGATTTTGTTCTGTGCCGGGTCCACTGACATGTAGCAATCGACCGGATCACCGGCGACCCACATTTCACGGTCGTCGAATGCGTCGCTGATCAGTTTCGCCAGCTCTTCTACCGGCAGTTCATCGGGCATCCAGTCTGTTTGCGTGACCCAGTCATGAACAACCCTGGCGCAGGCTGGCACATCACCTGGAACCGCGCGCCGGATCCTATCCGCATTCAGCTTAGTCGTCATTGGAATGCCCACCCCGCAAACCTTCCCGGACGCGATGCGCGACCTCAATGAACTCCGGAGTGTCACGAATATCCAGCGGCCGCTCCTTGGGCAACGGGCTGTCAATCACATCAGCAATCCGCCCAGGCCGCGGGCTCATCACCACGATCTTTGTGCTCAGGTAAACCGCCTCGGGAATGGAGTGTGTCACGAATCCGATCGTCTTTTCCGTCCGCGCCCAGAGCTCAAGAAGCTGCTCGTTCAGGTGGTCCCGCACGATCTCATCCAGCGCCCCGAACGGCTCGTCCATCAGCAGGATATCCGCATCGAAGGCAAGGGCACGCGCGATACTGGCCCTCTGCTGCATCCCGCCCGACAACTGCCAGGGAAACTTGCCGCCAAACCCTTCCAGATCAACAAGTTCCAGCACCCTTTTCACCTGCTCATTCTGTTCGACAGCGGTGAATCCCATTATCTCAAGAGGCAGTTTTATGTTCTTGGCAATTGTGCGCCAGGGATAAAGGCCCGCAGCCTGAAAGACATACCCGTACGCCCGGTTTCGACGCGCCTCATCGGGGGTCATGCCATTGACGGTCAGCGTCCCGCCCGTAGGTATCTCAAGGGCTGCGATGCAGCGCAGAAAGGTGGTTTTGCCACAACCGGACGGACCGATGAAACTGACGAAATCGCCCTTTTCAATTGTCAGGTTCACGTCCTTGAGGGCGTGTACTGGCCCATCGTTGGTCTGGAATGTCAGGTCTAGCTGCCTTGCCTCGATGACGGGCCGGGTCGTGCTTTCAGTGTTCATTTTATTGCCTTGAGAAGAGTGGTGCCAGGGCCGCCGGCAAGGCCGCCCCAACTGATCAAACACCGGTCGCCGGAATTCCCGTCCGCTCGACAGGCCTTGGGGCCGTCAGCTCTTTCCAGGTGCTCAGCGCCTTGTTGACGGTAGTGTTCGCCTCGCGCGCGACAAAGTCCCCATGACCTTCCTGCGTGCGGATTTCACCGTCATGCACCGCCACCTGTCCCCGTGTCAGGGTAAAGCGTGGCAGACCTTTGACCTCCTTGCCCTCAAACACGTTGTAATCAATCGAGGATTGCTGGAAACCGGCACTGATCGTTTTGGATTTCTCAGGATCCCAAACGACAAGATCAGCATCTGCACCTACCAGAACGGCGCCCTTTTTAGGATAGCAATTCAAAATCTTGGCAATGTTTGTAGAAGTAACAGCTACGAATTCATTCGGCGTCAGGCGCCCTGTGTTGACCCCATGCGTCCACAGCATCGGCATCCGATCTTCCAGCCCGCCGGTGCCGTTCGGGATCTTGGTGAAATCCCCAACGCCAAAGCGTTTCTGTTCGGTTGTGAAGGCGCAATGATCGGTTGCAACCACGCTCAACGTTCCGGATTGCAGGCCATTCCACAGACTGTCCTGATGCTGTTTGTTCCGGAACGGAGGGCTCATGACCCGTCGCGCCGCGTGGTCCCAATCCTGATTGAAGTATTCACTTTCGTCCAATGTCAGGTGCTGGATCAGGGGCTCTCCCCACACTCGCTTACCCTGCATTTTCGCCCGGCGGATAGCTTCATGCGCCTCTTCACACGAGGTGTGTACAACGTAAAGCGGCACACCCGCCATGTCCGCAATCATGATCGCCCGGTTGGTGGCTTCACCTTCCACCTGCGGCGGGCGGGAATACGCATGTGCTTCGGGGCCGGTGTTCCCTTCGGCAAGCAGCTTGGCACTCAGTTCTGCCACCACATCCCCGTTCTCGGCATGAACCAGGGCAGTACCGCCAAGCTCCGCAAGACGCTTGAACGAGGCGAACAGCTCATCATCATTCACCATCAGCGCACCCTTGTAGGCCATGAAATGTTTGAAGGTGTTGATACCGCGCGTCTCGATCACGGTTTTGATGTCGTCGAACACCTGTTCTCCCCACCAGGTCACCGCCATGTGGAACGAATAGTCACAATTCGCCCGTGTCGACTTGTTGTCCCAACGTTTCAGTGCATCCAGCAGGCTTTCACCAGGGTTGGGAAGAGCAAAATCGACAACCATCGTCGTGCCGCCGGCCAACGCCGCCCGCGTCCCGCTTTCAAAGTCATCGCTGGAATAAGTGCCCATGAACGGCATTTCGAGATGGGTATGGGGATCAATCCCGCCCGGCATCACAAAACAGCCGGTTGCGTCCAGCTCCTTATCGCCCGTCAGGTTCATACCGATTTCGGTGATCACGCCACCGTCGACCAATACGTCCGCCTTGTAAGTCAGGTCCGCAGTGACAACGGTTCCGTTTTTGATAACAGTACTCATTTTGAACTCCCTGATGCGGTCTACGCCGCTTGCTTCATCTGGCCAAAAATATCCCGGGGGAGTCGCCCTCGGGGCGACGGGGGCAGCGCCCCCTATTCCACGATTTTGGCAGTCTCGACCACGGCGTGCAGCAGAACATCCGCCCCGGCTGCCGCCCATTCCTTGCTGATTTCCTCGGCCTCGTTATGGCTCAGCCCATCAACACAGGGGCACATGACCATCGCGGTCGGAGCAACCCTGTTGATCCAACAGGCGTCATGCCCCGCACCCGAAATGATATCGGTGTGCGAATAGCCCAGCCGTTCGGCTGCGTTTCGCACGGCAGACACGCAAGCATCGTCAAATTTCACCGGATCGAACCCACCGACTTTCTCGAATTCGATCTGAAGGCCCATCTCGTCAACGATATCCTCGGCAGCCACCCGCAGGCGGTTTTCCATGTCGGTGATCACCTCCAGCTCGGGCGAGCGGAAATCGACCGTAAACACCACCTTGCCCGGGATCACATTGCGTGAGTTCGGATAGACATCGATATGCCCCGCCGCACCCACCGCATGCGGAGCATGAGACCAGGCGATCTCGTCGACTTTTTCCAGGATCCGCGCCATGGCCAGCCCGGCATTCTTGCGCATCGGCATCGGTGTCGACCCGGTATGAGCATCCTTGCCCGTTACCGTGATCTGCGTCCAACTCAGCCCCTGTCCATGGGTGACGACGCCGATATCGTTGCCTTCGGCTTCAAGGATCGGCCCCTGTTCGATATGCAACTCAAAGAACGCATGCATCTTGCGGGCGCCCACCTCTTCATCGCCTCGCCAGCCGATACGGTTCAACTCATCCCCGAACTTTTTGCCCTCAGCGTCTTCGCGGTTATATGCCCAATCCTGCGTGTGCATCCCTGCAAACACGCCCGAGGATAGCATAGCCGGTGCGTAACGCGTACCTTCTTCGTTTGTCCAGTTGGTGGCGACGATCGGATGTTTTGTCTTGATCCCCAGGTCGTTCAGCGTCCGGATCAGTTCCAGCCCACCCAAGACACCCAGCACACCATCGTATTTACCGCCTGTAGGCTGCGTATCCAGATGCGATCCCACGTAAACCGGCAACGCGTCCGGGTCGGTGCCTTCGCGGAGGGCGAACATGTTGCCCATCTGATCGAGCCCCATGGTACAGCCCGCTTCCTCGCACCACTTCTGGAACAGGGCGCGGCCTTCCGCGTCTTCATCCGTCAGGGTCTGGCGATTGTTGCCACCGGCGACACCCGGACCGATCTTGGCCATCTCCATCAGGCTGTCCCACAACCTGTCGCCATTGATCCTGAGATTCTGCGCCGGAGGTGCCATGTTCATCTTCCCTGTTTGCTTGCGATTTAGCTCGCTTTTGGTGTCTTGATTTGACCATATGGTCAAACTCACGCTATCACGGGTTCGGTATCAGTCAAGAATTTGCGCGGCACGGCTGAAATTTTCAGTGCATTCCGCACCTGTTCGACGAAAAAAGAGACACGTTGAAAACATGCCAAAAGACCGCGCACCGACTCGCATTCAGAAAAAGAACCGTGCTGCGATTCTAGAGGCTGCCCTGAACGTGTTTTCTGCTCACGGGTTTCGCGGAGCAACCGTTGATCAGATTGCGGCCGAAGCGGGTTTGAGCAAACCGAACCTGCTGTATTATTTCCCTTCAAAAGAGGCGATCCATACAGAGCTGCTTTCCGGGTTGTTAGAGACTTGGCTGGCCCCGCTGCACGACCTGGACGCAAACGGCGATCCAATGGAAGAAATCCTGGCATACATTCGGCGCAAGTTGCAGATGAGTCAGGAGTTACCACGCGAAAGCCGCCTATTCGCCAACGAGCTTGTGCAGGGCGCGCCGCGCATTCATGATGCTTTGTCCTATGATCTCAAGGCACTGGTCGACGAAAAGACCACGATCCTTACCGGCTGGATGGATCAAGAAAAAATCGCACGAGTGCATCCCTACCACCTGATGTTTTCGATCTGGGCCTTGACACAGCACTATGCCGATTTCGATGTTCAGGTTCGTGCAATTCTGGGCAACGAAGATCCGTTCGAGGGCGCAGAAACCTTTGTTGATACGTTGTACCGAAAACTTCTGAGCCCCTGAAAAAAGGGGCCGCAAAAACGGCCCCTTGACGATCTGTCGCAATCCCCTCATTCGGCCGCTTTGGCCATGGGGTTGTTCGGATGCGTCGTCCAGTTCGCATAAGTTGGCTGAACTTCTTTTCCGGTTCGGAGATCAACCTCGCCCGCTGCCATCGGCACCATATCGATGCAGCCTTCGATCGGGCAAACATCGACGCAGAGGTTACAGGCGACGCATTCGTCATCCATCACCTCGAAGACGCGGTCCTCGGACATGGAAATCGCCTGATGGCTGGTGTCTTCACAGGCCGCGTAACACCGGCCACACTTGATGCACTGATCCTGATCGATCTTGGCTTTGGCGATGTAGTTGAGGTTCAGATACTGCCAGTCGGTGACATTGGGCACCGCGCGCCCGATCACCTCGTCGACGCTTGAATATCCCTTTTCGTCCATCCATTCCGACAGACCCGCAGTCAGTTCGTCGATGATCTTGAAGCCATAGGTCATCGCGGCTGTACACACCTGAACGTTGCCACAGCCCAACGAGATGAACTCGGCCGCATCGCGCCATGTGGTGACGCCGCCGATGCCGGAAATGGGTAGGCCTCGCGTCGCCTCGGCCCGCGCGATCTCGGACACCATCGACAGGGCAATCGGCTTTACTGCCGGGCCGCAATACCCACCGTGACTACCCCTGCCGTCAATCGAAGGTTCAGGGCTGAACGTGTCCAGATTGACGCTGGTGATCGAATTGATTGTGTTGATCAGCGACACCGCATCCGCGCCGCCATTTCTGGCGGCCGCAGCCGGTTTACGGATGTCAGTTATGTTTGGCGTAAGCTTCACGATGACCGGGCGGTCATAGTATTTCTTGCACCAGCGTGTGACCATCTCGATATATTCAGGAACCTGCCCAACGGCCGAGCCCATACCGCGTTCGCTCATCCCATGCGGACAGCCGAAGTTCAGCTCGATCCCGTCGGCACCAGTCTCAGCCACACGCGGCAGTATCGCCTTCCACGCCTCTTCCTCGCATGGCACCATGATTGACGCGATCAGAGCACGGTCCGGGTAATCTGATTTGACCCGCGCCATTTCCTCAAGGTTTACCTCAAGCGGACGATCAGTGATCAGTTCAATATTGTTAAGGCCCAGCAATCTGCGATCAGCGCCATAAATTGCGCCATAACGCGGGCCATTCACGTTCACGACCGGAGGTCCCTCGGACCCAAGAGTTTTCCAGACAACGCCGCCCCATCCCGCTTCGAACGCGCGGCGAACGTTGTATTCCTTGTCCGTCGGCGGCGCAGAGGCCAGCCAGTACGGGTTGGGGCTGGAAATGCCCAGAAAGTTTGTCGTCAGATCGGCCATGGCTTCTCCCTTCCCGGCTCAGCCGGTTTTTTTGAATATCATTTCGGTCGGGCGAATGCGCCCGGCCTTGAGGTTTTTGACGTAGTTTTGGAACTTTTCGGGCGCCGTTTCGCCCATCATCAGGTGGATACCCAGCGGTGCTGGTCCGGTCTCGGCTATCTTGGCAAACACGTCCTCGAAGAATTGGATCGCAAACGCGGTGCGGTCTGTTTCGGTAACCAATTCAAGACCAGCCTTCTTTGCGGCGTCCTTATAGACATCCGGCGCGTGAACAAAGGAGGTTTCTGGCAAAGTGGACCAGGGAAGCGGAAAAGCCAGCGGCTCATCCACCTCTCCGCCCATGACGTCGAACAGGGCAAAGGTTCCGCCCGTGGAGAGCGCCCGCGACACTTCCGCAAACAGCCCGGCCTTACTTTCGATGTTCATGCCCACATGCATCATGACCGCAAGGTCGAACCCCGCATCCGGCACAGGCATGTCCAGTGCACTGCCAACGTGAAAGCTGGCCTTTTCAGAATGACCGACCAGATCACTGAGCGCGGCGGCGGTTTCAACGAACTCTGGTGTCAGGTCGACCCCTGTTACCGTTGAATCATATTTGTCCACTATGTACCGGGATGTGCCTCCGATGCCGCATCCGACATCCAGAACACGTGTCGCATGGGTCGGCGAAAGCTGCGCAAACAGGTTGTCGGTTGCAAGAACGCCGCCTGTATGGAACTCATCCCCAGCCTTCAGATCAGCGACCGTGGCCGCATCCGGGTCGATGCCGCTGGCCTCCAGTGCCGCGCGGACGCGTTCGGTCAGTGCACCGGTGGTATAGTGTTGAGCAACAGCTTGTTCGATCTGGGACATGGGAATACCTCAGCAGCGAAAGGAATGGGGTGAATACCCCACCCTATCACGAAAAGAGCGTCGCGTGGATGTCCATCGCCGCGTCCCGACCTTCGGCAACAGCGGTTACGGTCAGGTCTTCGCCACCCGCAGCACAGTCACCACCAGCCCAGACACCAGCCAAGGAGGTTCGGCCAGCCCCGCTGACGGCTATCTTGTTGCCGTCCAGCGTCAGCCCGTCCGGTGTACCTTCCAGCGTCTGCCCAATAGCCTTGAGCACTTGATCTGCTGGCAGGCGGATCATCTCTCCGGTTCCAGTGAGCTGACCGTTCTGGCTGGATGTATATTCCAACTCAATCTCGGCCGCTGCACCGTTGCCGTGTACGGCCACTGGCTGAACATTTGTCAAAATCCGAACACCGTGCGACGCTGCCAGATCCTGCTCGTACCGGCTGGCCCCCATAGCGTCGCGGCCACGACGATAGGCAATGGTCACATGTTCTGCTCCCAGAAGCTTGGACTTCACAGCAGCATCCACCGCGGTCATGCCTCCGCCGATAACGACCACATTCCGCCCAACGGGCAGATTGGCGAGGTCACTGGCCTGCCGCACGTCCGAGATGAAATCGACCGCAGCCCGTACTCCGTCTTTATCGACACCGCCTGCACGCAGGGCGTTGACGCCAGCAAGACCAATGGACAGAAACACCGCGTCGTAGTTTTCGACCAGCCCATCCAATGAGATGCTTTCGCCCAAAACCGAACCGGTCTCGATTGCAATCCCGCCGATTTTCAGCAGCCAGTCCACCTCGGCCTGTGCAAAATCGTTGGTCGATTTGTAGGCCGCAATACCGTATTCATTCAGGCCGCCGGGTTTGGGCTTGCTTTCATGGATCACCACATCATGGCCCAGCATGGCCAGCCGGTGGGCGCATGCCAGACCCGCAGGCCCAGCCCCCACAACCGCAACTGTCTTACCGGTCGAAGGCGCACGTTCGAACGGATGCACACCCGAGGCCATGATTTCATCGGTGGCAAAACGTTGCAGGCGCCCGATTTCAACCGGTTTGCCTTCGGCGGCTTCGCGAACACAGGCCTCTTCGCACAGTGTTTCGGTTGGACAGACCCGAGCGCACATTCCGCCCAGAATGTTCTGTTCCAGGATCGTGCGCCCTGCTGATTGCGGTTGACCGGCTTGAATCAGGCGAATGAACAACGGGATATCGATATCCGTTGGACAGGCCGTAACGCATGGTGCGTCGTAGCAAAAATAACAGCGATCTGCGGCTACTGCGGCCTCATGCTGCGCAAGTGGCGGATGCAGATCGGTGAAATTTGAGGTCAGCTCATCGCTTGAAAGCCGCCCGGCTACGATACCGGGTGCCATCTGGCCCTGTGCCATCACTCTACTCCCTGTAGATATGTTTGTTATGCTCTCAGCTTGCCACAAATAAATTTTTTATCAATTGGTAAAATTTGCCAAATGATCAAAAAATGACAAGCCCAGTCAAAACACCTGCATTCTCAGGCGCTTCACCCGCGAACTGAACACAAAAAACGACGTATAACTGGGGCCGGTGTTCGGATTTGACAGAAATACACCCGCCTTCAGGGTGTGCGGGGATCAAAAAAACGGACCCCTGAGCATGGCACGTCGCCGATTTCTCCCTTCCATATGGACTGTGAAACCCTCGAGATGTCTGCAAAGATCACCTTGCGCGAACCCTTCCTCGGCCCGGTGAAGGGAATGACATAGATGATGAAAAATCAAACTATCGGCTTTTGACGCCCCACTCCGCTTGCTGTAATCCGGACCAAGGGTGCCGGTTCCGGCAGCTTTCAGGAATGGGCACAGATGCAGGCAAGTTCTCAGAATTTCAACATCGCGGTTGTCGGGCAAAACAACCGCCTGCAATACGAGGCCCTGTTGTTCGCGGCCTCGCTTCGCCATTGCTCACCTGAGTTCAAGGGCAGGTTGTTTGTCGCCACACCCAACCCAGGCCCGCGCTGGAAGCACGACCCCAGCATTCAGGACGAGGACGTTCTGAGGGCCCTGAACCAGTTGGATGTCGAAATCCTGCCATTCGACTCGCATGTTTTTGGCGAAAGCTACCCTCATGGCAACAAGATCGAGGCTTTGTTGGCCCTGCCAGAGGGTGAACCTTTTGTGTTCTTCGACACGGACACGCTGATCACCGGTGACATCACAAGCGTTCCGTTCGATTTCGACCGCCCCGGAGCCTCATTGAAGGTCGAGGGCACGTGGCCAAAGCCGACGCTGTACGGCCCCGGCTTTGACGGTATCTGGCGGGCGCTTTATGCGCGCTTCGGGCTGGATTTCGAAAGCTCTGTGGATGCTGACCAACCCCTTGGTTACTGGCGGCGCTACCTTTACTTCAACGCGGGTTACTTCTTTTACAAATGCCCCAGGATTTTCGGTGAACGGTACCTGGACTACGCAAGAACGATCCGGGACGAAAACATTCCCGAATTGACGGGCCAGAACCTTGACCCATGGCTGGATCAGGCGGCCCTGCCGCTGGTCATTCATTATTTCGGCGGCGGGCGGGATGCTTTGCCTGACGGGCTTCTGGACGGTTCCGTCAGCTGCCACTATCGCCTGTTCCCTTTGCTTTATGCCCGCGAAAGCGATCACGTGATCGATGTGCTGGAAACCGTCGTGGCCCCCAACAAAGTCAAAAAAGTGCTCAAACAGTATGATCCGCTGAAAAAGCTGGTTCTTCAGGGGAAAGGCGCGAAAATCCGCGGCCTGTTTGATCAGGACAACCTGCCGCGACGGGAGCAAGCGCTGCGCAACGCGATCAAAAGCAAAGGCCTCTGGCTGCGCTGACAGGATCGTTGTGCGCAGGCGGGCAATGGCCTACAGATTCCGCAAGACAGATACCAACAGGAGATTTTCAAGATGTCTGACGGCCCGACCTACGGTTTCGACACATTGCAAATTCATGCGGGCGCCCGCCCCGACCCGGCGACCGGAGCGCGCCAGACACCGATTTATCAGACAACTGCCTATGTGTTCCGCGATGCGGACCACGCAGCGGCCTTGTTCAACCTGCAAGAGGTGGGCTTTATCTATTCCCGCCTGACCAACCCAACCGTCGCCGTTCTGCAGGAACGCGTGGCCACGCTTGAGGGCGGCGTCGGCGCAGTCTGCTGCTCGTCCGGGCATGCAGCACAGATCATGGCGCTGTTCCCGTTGATGGGACCGGGTTGCAACGTTGTCGCCTCGACCCGTCTGTATGGCGGTACGGTCACGCAGTTCAGCCAGACGATCAAACGTTTTGGCTGGTCGGCAAAATTCGTGGACACCGATGATCTGGATGCCGTGAAAGCTGCCATCGACGAAAACACCCGCGCGGTTTTCTGCGAATCCATCGCCAACCCTGGCGGTTATGTGACTGATATTCGTGCGTTGGCAGACGTTTCTGATGCTGCGGGCATCCCGCTGATCGTCGACAACACCTCAGCCACGCCTTACCTGTGCCGCCCGATTGAGCACGGTGCGACGCTGGTTGTGCATTCGACCACCAAGTACCTGACCGGCAACGGCACTGTCACTGGCGGGTGCATCGTGGATTCGGGCACATTCGACTGGTCCGCGAATGACAAATTCCCGTCACTGAGCGAACCTGAACCAGCGTATCACGGCCTGAAGTTCCACGAGACCTTTGGCCCGCTGGCCTTCACGTTCCACGGTATTGCCATTGGCCTGCGCGATCTGGGTATGACAATGAACCCACAGGCAGCCCATTACACGCTGATGGGAATCGAAACACTGTCGCTGCGGATGGAGCGTCACGTTGAAAACGCCCAGAAAATCGCTGCGTGGCTGGAAGCGGATGACCGGGTGGAATACGTCACCTATGCGGGATTGCCGTCATCGCCTTACAAGGACCGGGTCAAGTCACAATATCCACGTGGCGCCGGTGCATTGTTCACCTTTGCGGTGAAGGGTGGCTATGACGCCTGTATCAAACTGGTCAACGCCCTTGAGATTTTCAGCCATGTGGCCAATCTGGGTGACGCACGCTCGCTGATCATTCACTCGGCCTCGACCACCCACCGACAACTGACGCCGGAACAGCAGGAGGCTGCCGGCGCAGGTCCGGGCGTGGTGCGTGTTTCCATCGGGATCGAGGACGTGAACGACCTGATCGCGGATCTTGATCAAGCTCTGGCTAAAGCCAGCGCCTGACAATGACCAGGCACGACACAAACGCACTGGGCCAGCCCATTGGCTTGCCGGTGTCGGGTGACTTTCCACGCCCGACACCCCCGTATACACCGATGGCAGGACAGTATTGTTCTGTCGTGCCCCTTGATGTGAACAGACATGCGCCCGGACTGTTCCGGGCGTTTGCAAATGACAGGGATGGTCGTAACTGGACATACCTGCCCTATGGCCCGTTTGACAGTGAGCCGCAGTTTGAAGACTGGGTCCGTGCCAACTGCATGGATGCGGACCCGATGTTTCATACTGTATTGGATGCGGACGAGGTGCCGGTGGGCATGGCATCTTATCTGAGGATCGAACCCGCAGCTGGCGCCATCGAAGTTGGGCATATCCACTTTTCCCCGCTGCTGCAGCGCAAGCCGCAATCGACAGAGGTCATGTACCTCATGATGAAGCGGGTTTTCGACGAGCTTGGCTATCGCCGGTATGAGTGGAAATGTGATGCGCTGAATGCACCGTCACGCAGTGCCGCTGAACGGCTGGGATTTACTTTCGAAGGGGTGTTCCGGCAGGCGACCCATTACAAGGGCCGCAACAGGGACACGGCATGGTACGCGATCATCGACACTGAATGGCCGCGCATCCGCGATGCATTCGAATCCTGGCTGTCGCCCGACAATTTTGACAGCAAGGGCCAGCAGCGTAAACCGCTGATGGCCCGTGCGAAAGCTTGATCTTATTCCGAAATCTCGAATTCCATCGAGACACTGACGGTAACCGAGACCTCTCCGCCTGCAACGGGAACACCACCCGCATCCGCCATGCTCATGGCGCGCATTTCGGCCATCGGACGGATACCGGCCGTTTGTTCGGATATGGATTGAACCGGGCCGAGCGTTACGCCCGCTGACTGCGCCAATTGTTCTGCCTTGGCAGTGGCTTCACCGACGGCTTTGGCGCGGGCTTGCGCTTCGATCGGTTTGGGATCCTGTACGCCAAAGCTCAAGCCCCCGAAATCATTGGCGCCGTCCTGAATGACCGCGTCCATGATTTTCCCCAATTGGGTCAGGTCACGCACGCGCACAAACACGCGGTTGGACGCTGTAAAGCCGGTGATTTCAGGCTTCTCCCCATTCTGTCCATGACGACCCGACCAAACGGGCGACAATGACAGGTCCCGTGTCTGGACGTCACGATCTTCGATACCCATCTCGGTCAGGCGCGCCAGGACTTTGGAAACGGCATCCGACGTTGCCTGCATCGCAGCCGAGGCTTCTGCGTTTTCGTTTGTTACGCCCAGCGTGATCGTCGCCATATCGGGTGCGACCTGCACGGTCCCGGTTGCATCAACGTTGATGCGACGTTCTTCCGCATGGGCTGCTCCAGCGGCCGTTGCCGCCATCATCGCGGCCAGAAAAGCGAATGTCTTCAAGGTTATCACTCCAAGTTGTTCTGTTCCAAGATGGGTTGGCAGGGCTTGGCCATACAAGAGGAGAGGTTGCCTTTTTCTTTCCCTCGGCGGGTTCCTGCTTTAATGTCGGTCTGCACACGCAAAGTCGTTTGCATTGACGTTGATAATTATGGTTCCTCCGGAATATGAAACCCGCCTTTGCGCTGTCTTTTTCTACGACCGGAATAACACTGCACCACCGTTCGGATGACGACTGGTTCGTCATCGGTACGATTCCGCTGGATGTTCCGGACTTGTCCGGACAGATGCAGGCGTTGCGGGAAAAGGCATTTGCGCTGGAAAATGATCTGAGCTGCAAGCTTGTGCTGCCGGCGGATCAGGTTCGGTTTCTACAGCTATCGACCGATGGGTTGCCCCCAAAAGACCGGACGGAACGTATCAAGAATGCTCTGGTGGAAGCCACACCTTACGCCCTGTCAGAACTGAGTTATGACAGCCAGACCGAAGGTGACACGACCTATGTTTCTGCCGTCGCGGTTGAAACTCTGGCCGAAGCGCGAACCTTTGCCTCGGAACATGGTTTTGTGGTGGTGACGTTCACCGCCGAAGGTCACGAGGGCGCGTTCCCGCGCGAGGCGGTGTTCCGCGAAACCTCAGACAGTTCCGAGGGTTCACACCCGGAAGACCAGCCTGCACTGGCAGAAACGGACGCTCCTGAACAGGCCAATACGTCCGGCCTGCCCACCCATCCTATTGCCGGCACCACCGCGCCCGAGGCTTTCCGCGTGCCCACGGAAACCACGGGTATGAACGTTGATGGGCCTGCGGGGGTAAACCGGTCTGCCATTCCTGTCTTTGCCGCTGTGCTGCTTGTTGGCGGACTTGTTGGCTCATGGCTGGCAATGGGGTTCGGCTCTGAAAAGGATCAGGCGGAACAGAGCCCTGCGCCGGTCGAGGTTTCGACCCCAGAACCAACCCCAGGACCCACGCCCGAACCAGAGCCGGACACGGCCGCGCTGGAGGACCCGCAGGAAGTAGTTCCGGATCTTGCCACCGATGATCCTGAAGAGCCTCAAACCAACGTCTCAGAGGCGGAGACCGATGCGCAGCCGGATCTGACCGCTACAGACGCAGCAATTCTGGAAGCCCTCAAGGTTGCCCCTACCCCGGTGGAATCCGTCGCTCAGGACCCCGCGACACAGAAGGATATACTGGCCGTTACGGGCGTCAACACAACCGCGCCTGCAGCACCGGAAATACCGGAGACCGTGGAACCGCAGGAGTTTTATCTGGCATCGCTTGACAACTCCGATCTGTTCACCGATGCGGTTGCCTTGCCTCCCGACCCCAGTTTTGACACTGACGCTCCTTTCAAACCCGACGTATCCCCAAACATTGCTGGCACACGATTTGATCTGGATGAGAACGGACTGGTCGTGCCAACACCGGATGGCACCGTGAATCCGGATGGGGTCATTGTTTTTCTGGGGCGCCCCTCCAAGGTTCCCCCTGAAACTCCGGTTCGTTTCGAAGAAGAACCGCTGGTTGACGAAGCCGACGGCAGGTTGGCCGGAATTCGCCCCAAGCCACGCCCCTCCGATCTGGTTGAGAATTTTGAGCGCGGCCAGCTGGGTGGCCGGTCATTGGAAGAGCTGGCGAGCAAGCGGCCCAAAGAGCGCCCCGAAAGCCTTCAGGTTCAGCCGCAAGTTGACGAAGCACCAACCGCTTTGGCTGTCGTCAGAGTCCCGCGCCCCAAGTCCCGTCCAGCCGGGTTGGCCCCTGCCAAAACACCCGCTTCAAGCAGTTCAAATCTGGGGTCTACGGCAGCATTGGATCAGACATCTGATGAAGCAGGGTCGTTCCAACCAAAGACCGTCGCACCCAAAATCCCCTCGACCGCGTCCGTCGCACGACAAGCCACGATCGACAACGCAATCAATCTGCGCAGGCTGAACCTGATCGGAGTCTACGGAACGCCAGCCAACAGACGCGCATTGGTGCGGCTTCCCAGCGGGCGTTACAAGAAGCTGAAAGTCGGAGACCGCATTGACGGCGGCAAGGTCATTGCGATCAGTGACAGTGAACTTCGGTATCAGAAAAAGGGTCGAAACGTGACGCTGGCGATGCCGCGCAGCTGAAACCGGCAACCGATCTTTTGACGCAACAACTGTCACATAAAAGCGCCGGAGGCAGATGAACAGCCCCCGGCGTGCCAGTGCGTTTCAATCAGGCTGCGGAAATCTCGCCGCTTTCGATCTGTTCGCGTTCGATGGATTCGAATAGCGCCTGGAAATTCCCCTCGCCGAAACCGTCGTCACCTTTGCGCTGAATGAACTCGAAGAAGATCGGACCGATGACAGTCTTCGAGAATATCTGTAGCAAGATCCGGGTCTCACCCCCATCAACGACACCTTCGCCATCGATCAGGATGCCGTGTTTCATCATCCGGTCCAGCGGCTCATCGTGGTCGGCCACGCGGGTCTTGGACATTTCGTAGTACGCCTTGTTCGGGCCCGGCATGAATTTCAGGCCGTTTTCCGCAATTGCATCGGTCGAGGCGTAAATGTCGTCACTGCCGACGGCGATATGCTGAATGCCTTCACCTTTGTATTTCTTAAGATAAGACACGATCTGACCCGTTTCACCGCGATCTTCGTTGATCGGAATACGGATGCGGCCACAGGGAGATGTCAGCGCGCGGCTGAAAAGCCCGGTGAACTTGCCCTGAATGTCAAAGAAGCGGATTTCGCGAAAGTTGAACAGGTCGCCGTAGAACTTGAACCACTTGTCCATGTTGCCCTTGTAGACGTTGTGCGTCAGGTGATCGAGATAGAAGAACCCCACACCCCGTGGTTTGGATTCTTTGATCCACTCGAATTCCTGATTGTAGGGCGACGTGTCGTAGTACTGATCAATGAAATAGATCAATGATCCGCCGATGCCCTTGATCGCAGGCACATTCATGGTCTTGTCGGCACCGTTGTAAGGTTCTGCACCCTTTGATACCGCATGGTCATATGCTTTCTGCGCGTCCACGACTCTCCAGCCCATAGAAGGAGCGCACGGGCCGTGTTCAGCCACGAACTTTTCCGCGAAACTGTCAGGGTCAGCGTTGAGAATATAGGTGACATCCCCTTGCTGCCACAGTTCGATGGCAGGTTTGTCTTTATGGCGGGCCACCAGGTCAAACCCCATCTTTGCGAACAGATCACGCAGCTCCTGCGGTTCAGGATGGGCAAACTCGACGAATTCAAACCCATCGGTACCGGCAGGGTTTTCTTCGCTGATAACAGATTTCGGTGCGTTGTGCGGGAAAGGACCCATGGCGCGTCTCCTTCGAGAACAGGAATTTCTTTGCTGATTCAAAAATACGACTTTTTTGGCGCTGTTTCTGCGCATTGTTTTCTTGTAGACTGCCGTTAGGCGCGCAAAACGCGCATAAAAGTTATTAAAGTCAGGATTCTTCCGCACATGCTGGACGCGACCGACAAGCGATTGCTCTCCGCCCTGCAGAAGGACGCGCATCTGACCGCACACCAACTGGGCGAGATGCTGAACCTGTCGCCCAGTCAGGCAGGACGTCGCCGACAACGGCTTGAGGCCGAAGGGTACATCACCGGGTATGCCGCCCGGCTTGACCCGCTGAAACTGGGTCTTCACGTGCAAGGCTTTGTTCAGGTTCATCTGGGTACTCATGGCCCTGAACAATCCGCAAGCTTTGCCCGCATGGTCGATACCCGCCCCGAAATTACCAGCGCATGGACGATGACCGGAGAGGCAGATTACCTGCTGCATATCTACTGTGACGATCTTTCCGCCCTCAACAGCTTGCTACATTCGGTCATCCTGCCGCATCCTGCCGTTGCAAGAGTTCAGAGCCAGATCGTAATGGATCAACTGAAACGCGACGCGCCCCTGCCCACCTGAACGGGCCCGAGAGGACACAAATGGACGTTTTCCTATACCAGGCTTCGATCTATCTGGCAGCGGCAGTCATCGCCGTTCCCCTGTCTGCGAGGCTAGGCTTGGGATCGGTTCTGGGATACCTGGCCGCCGGGATCATCATTGGCCCTGTTCTCGGGCTTGTCGGTGCGGAAACGGAAAACCTTCAGCACGTTGCCGAATTCGGCGTGGTGATGATGCTGTTCCTGATTGGCCTTGAACTGGAGCCGCGCGCGCTTTGGGATATGCGTGACAAGTTGCTGGGGTTGGGCGGGTTGCAGGTTGCGTTGTCAACGGTTGCGATCGCTGCCGTGGCAATCTATGCGAACCACCCGTGGTCGGTTGCTCTGGCCGTCGGGCTGACCTTGTCGCTGTCCTCTACAGCAATCGTTCTTCAGACCCTGTCGGAAAAGGGTCTGATGCAGACAAATGGCGGTCGAGCTACATTTTCGGTACTGCTGACACAGGACATTGCGGTCATTCCGATCTTGGCCTTGCTGCCACTTCTGGCCTTGCCGGCCATGCCTCATATCGAATCGGATGGTTCGATCGACCGCGGGGCCGGTGATCTTCACGGCGCGGACCATCACAGCCTTTCTCTGGTCGAAGGTTTGCCGGGTTGGGCCGTCACGCTGGTCACGATCGGCGCAGTTGTGTTTGTCATTCTGGCCGGTGTCTACCTGACCCGCCCGCTGTTTCGCTTCATCCACGCGACCCGCCTGCGCGAGATGTATACCGCTCTGGCGCTAATGATCGTGGTCGGGATTTCCTTCCTGATGACCCTCGTCGGCCTTTCCCCTGCCCTTGGCGCTTTTCTGGCGGGCGTGGTTCTGGCCAGTTCCGAGTTCAGGCACGAAATGGAAAGCGACCTTGAGCCATTCAAAGGGCTATTGCTCGGGCTTTTCTTTATAACGGTCGGTGCCGGTATTGATGTTGCGTATTTCTTCGATGACCCCCTTGACCTGATCGGTCTGGCGCTTCTTTTGATCCTTGCAAAAGGGATCATCCTGTATCTCGTTGGCAAGGCGTTCAAGCTGCATGCGCGCGATCACTGGCTGTTCACGTTGGGGCTGGCGCAAGCCGGTGAGTTTGGCTTTGTCCTGCTGGCATTTTCAACGCAACAGAATGTCATACCCCCCGACCTGTCCCAAAAACTGCTGATGATCATCGCTCTGACGATGCTGATCACACCGCTTCTGTTTATCATCTACGATCTTCTGTCTCGAAAGATCGGCGACACCTCCAAAGAACCTGTACCGGACGAGATTGATGAAAAAGGCCCCGTCATCATTGCCGGGATTGGCCGGTTCGGACAGATTGTAAACCGGCTGGTGCGGGCCAGCGGTTTCAAGACGGTTGTACTGGACCACAACATCGAAACAATTCAGCTGATGCGCCGTTTCGGCGTCAAAGGCTTTCTGGGCGATCCCACTCGCCCCGAGTTGCTGCGCGCTGCGGGGTTGGAAAAAGCGTCGGTCCTTGTGGCTGCTATGGATGACCACAAGCAAGTCACACGGCTCGTCAGTTTTGCCAGACGGCAGCGCCCTGACTTGCACATCATCGCCCGCGCCCGAGATCGTACCCATGTGTATGAGCTTTATCAGGCTGGTGCCAATGACATCGTGCGGGAACTGTTCGACAGCTCGCTGCGCGCAGGCCGCTATGTTCTGGAGAATATCGGGTTGAGTGAATACGAAGCCGCGCAGGCGGAGCAGACCTTTTACCACCATGACCGGATGTCAGTTCGCGATCTGGCCGAGCTTTGGGTCCCGGGTTTGCCAACAGCGGAAAACAAGAAGTACATCGAGCGCGCGCAGCAACTGGAAAAAGATCTGGAAACCGCGCTGCTGGAACTGGCTGAAAAGCACGCCAAGAAATCCGCCTGACCCAGGTCTGTGCCCGGGTCACGCAAGTACTCAGCCGTCAGATACCCCTGCCTCGGCAAAGGTCGCCATACCGGAATGGCAGGCCACGGCGCTTTTGAGAATGTTGATCGCCAGAGCCCCGCCCGACCCTTCACCCAGCCGGAGACCAAGGCTCAACAGCGGTTCCTTGCCCAGCTTCGCCAACACGGCGCCATGCGCAGCCTCGGCGCTTTGGTGGCCTGCCACGGCGTGATCCAGTGCGGTATCCGACAGCCTCCACAGGCAGGCAGCGGCGGCCGAGCAGATGAACCCATCAAGGATCACAGGAATGCGCAATACTCGCGCCGCGGCAATCGCCCCGGCCATCGCTGCGATCTCACGCCCTCCGAGGCAGCGCAGGATTTCCAGGCCATCCTCTGACCTGTGCAAGGCTACACCTTCGGCCACTACACGGGTCTTGTTGGTCAGACCTGCATCATCGACGCCCGTCCCGCGACCCGTCCAATCAGACGCGTCACCACCGAACAGCGCGCAGGCAATGGCGGCAGCCGGGGTGGTGTTGCCAATGCCCATCTCGCCCACGACCAACAGGTCAGCCTGCTGATCCACGGCTTGCCAGCCGGTACGCAGCGCGTCCAGCAATTCGGCTTCCGTCATGGCCGGTGCCTGGGTGAAATCTGCGGTCGGGTTGTCCAGATCCAGTGCGTGTACATCCATCGCCGCACCCGCAGCCCGGGCCAGTTGGTTGATCGCCGCACCGCCATGTTCGAAGTTCATCACCATTTGCACGGTCACTTCCGACGGAAAAGCCGAGACCCCCTGTCCAGTGACTCCGTGGTTTCCTGCAAAGACAATGACCTGTGGCGCCGTTATCTGTGGCCGGGCATCTCCTCGCCATCCTGCGTACCAGATAGCCAAATCTTCAAGTCGCCCCAGCGCACCGGGGGGTTTCGTCAGTTGTCCGTTTCGCTCTGCCGCGCCCTGCGCCGCGGTGGCATCCGGCCCCGGAGCAGCTGCGAGCGCAGCGCGGAACGCGTTCAAATCATTCAGTTCAGGCAACATGAAAGCCTCATTGCATCAGAGTGGTCCTGTGTGTTTAACCGAAGCATTGAATCCAACAAGACCCCGAAAGGCACGGGCGTGCAAAAAAACGACACCAAACCCTTTTCCCTGTGGGATATTCCGCTGGCGCTGGTGCTGCTGACCCGCCTGCCCCTGCCCCGGTTGCCTGAACCTGTGTTCAGACGGCAGGCACAGGCGGCATGGGCCTTCCCCGTCGCCGGGCTGGTCGTCGGAGGGATTGCCTGTATGGTTGGATGGCTGGCAATGGTCTTTCATCTGTCCCCGTTGGTTGCTGCGATCTTGTTGGTTGCGACATTGATCATGATGACGGGTGCAATGCACGAGGACGGTCTGGCAGATACGTTCGACGGCCTCTGGGGCGGATTCACCCCCGAACGCCGACTTGAAATCATGAAAGACAGCCAGACCGGAACCTATGGTGTTCTTGCTTTGGTTATCTCTCAGCTTGCTCGGGTTTTGGCAGTTGCCGCGATTTTGGCAAGCGGATCGATTTGGACGATTCTGGCGGCTTGCGCGTGTTCACGCGCCCTGATGCCGGTTTTGATGGCATCCCTGCCGAACGCCAGAAAATCCGGGCTGAGCCATTCGGTGGGAACCCCCAGCACGATTTCGGTCAGCATGTCCCTGGGCCTGGCCGTTCTAATCGCCGTTTTCCTGTGCGGGGGTATGGCGATCACCGCCATCTTCTCTGCTGCCTTGGTAGCAGCCATCTTGGCGTTGATAGCGCGCAAGAAAATCGGTGGCCAGACCGGGGACATACTTGGGGCATCACAACAACTGGCAGAGATCGCGTTTCTGCTTGCCATCAGCGCCCGGATTTAGGACGCGCCGCCAGTTTCGATCCGCAGTGTTCCACCACAATGCTTGCAATGCACGGCATCCGGATCATGCCGATACAACCCGCAGCTTGGGCATTTGTGACGTACTTTCTGCGGCATAAAGATCGCCTGCGCCAAACGGACAAACAACGCGACACCCACGACCATGATGAAAACCGAGAACAGCTTCCCCCAGGGGGTGCTCAGCGTGATGTCACCGAAACCAGTTGTGGTCAGGGTGGCCATGGTGAAATACAGCGCGTCTATGTAAGGCGTCTGTGCGTCTTCCGGAATAAAGAACACCAAAACCGCCGTAGAGGTGGCAAAGACAAAAACCATCAGATTGATCGCTGCAATCACCGCGTCTTCATGGGTGCGAAAAAAGCTGCTGTCGCGTCGCAAGTCCCTGAGCAGATGGTATGAGTGGATCAAGCGCAGGGCACGCAGAATCCTCAGGAAAGCCAGGTTGCCCGTCAGAAACGGATCCAGAACCAACGACATGATAACGACAATATCCGCCAGCGTATAAATCTGGCGCAGCAGCTTCCAGCGGTCTTTTGAAATCCAAAGCCGCGCAGAGAAGTCCAACAAAATCAAAAAACCGATCAACTGGCTTGCAAGGACCAAGCCGGGACCGTGAGGGACATGTGCCGTCGCGACAAAGAAAACGATTGTCGTAACATCGAACAGGATCAGCGCATACCGAAACCAGACCGAAATCGGGTCATGTCCGATATACAGATATCTAACTGTTTGCTTCATGTCCGCCCTGTAGCTTGCTGCATCTACAGTGAAATTAGCGGCACTTAGGCAATTCACCAAGTCACGAAAAAGGCCGCCCCAAACTTGGAGCGGCCCGTTTTTTCACAGAGTTCGCTATCAGGCAGCGCGTGAGGTCAGAACTTCGTCTACCTGTTTGGCGGCGGATACTTCGCCTGCACCAGAAACGGCCGCGACCTCGCGGGTCAGACGCTCCAAGGCCGCTTCGTATAGCTGACGCTCGGAATAGCTCTGCTCGCGCTGATCGTCCGTACGATGCAGATCGCGGACCACCTCCGCAATCGAAATCAGGTCGCCAGAGTTGATTTTCTGCTCATATTCCTGCGCACGCCGGGACCACATGGCGCGCTTAACCTTCGCCTTGCCTTTCAGCGTTTTCATCGCCTGGCTGATCACATCGGGTGAGCTGAGCGACCGCAGGCCGGATTCGGTAGCCTTGTTCGTCGGCACACGCAACGTCATCTTGTCTTTCTCAAATGAGATGACGAACAGCTCCAGAGAGAACCCCGCGACATCCTGTTCTTCGATCGAGATGATCTGGCCTACGCCATGTGCGGGGTAGACAACATAGTCGTTCGGGCGGAACTCGAGCTTTTTCGACTTTGTCATTCAGTTTTTTCCTTGCTTACGGACGGGACACAGACAACAAAAACACCACATGCGGGGACTGTTTCAGCCCCGACAGGCGGCGATATTGTCAAAAATTCAGAACTCCAAAGTGAGCATACTTGTGGAGCGCATCCCAATCTCGGTCATCATACAGGTACAGAGTATATCACAAAAACACGACACCCGAAAGTTTACCCCACGGGAATTTTTCATATTTATCCTGTTTTCAACTGGTTATGCTGCATTCCTTGTGCAGAAAACAGGGATATGAGCGCGAATCGCTTAGCCGCCTTCGCCAGGCGCCTCCGAGAAATACTTCTCCATTTTACCTTCTTCACCATCGTGTTCTTCGGCGTCGGGAAGCGGGTCTTTCTTGGTAACGATCACGGGCCATATTTCCGAGAACTTGCGATTGAATTCGACCCATTGCTCCATGCCTGGCTCGGTATCGGGACGGATCGCATCTGCCGGACATTCCGGCTCGCAAACACCGCAGTCAATGCATTCGTCGGGGTGAATTACCAATGTGTTCTCACCTTCATAGAAACAGTCCACCGGGCACACCTCGACGCAGTCGGTGTATTTGCAAGCGATACAGTTTTCGGTGACAACATAGGTCATGATCGGATTCCCGTTTGCGGTTTGAGCGTTTAGCTAATTCAGTCTGGCCTACTCTTCAAGATAAGATCAGCGATCTTCTGTGCGAGAAAGATCAAGTGCGCGACGGTCTTTCTTAGTCGGACGACCTTTTCCCTCGAACTCCGGATTTTTAGGCGGGACGTCCTGTTTTTCGGTCATATCGAAATACAGCATTTGCGCTTCGGGTGCCGGACCACGGCGTTCACCCAGTTTTTCCACGCGTATGACACGAACAATGCGGCCCTGTGGAAACGTCAGAACGTCACCGGGAGCCACAGCTTGCGCCGGTTTCCGCACCCGGTCTCCGTTCAGCCTGACATAACCGCCGCTGACCTGTTTGGCGGCCAGGCTACGGGTCTTGAAGAACCGTGCCTGCCACAACCATTTATCGATCCGCAGCCTGGCCTCGGCCATTTCGGATCAGTTACCGTCCTTCAAACCCATCAGCGCAGCAGCAAACGGGTTGTCGGGATCGATGGCCTTTTCCTTTTTCGGAGGCCGTGACGAGAAGGTCTTGGCCCCCTGAGGTTTGCCGCCCTTCTTGCCATGAGGTTTGCCACGGCCATCCTGCGGTTTGCCACGCGGTTTGCCCTTGCCCTGCCCCTGTTCACGGCGCGGGGCCCGGTTGGGCTGTCGCTGACGGGCCCAGGTGAAGGTATAGAACACTTCAACTTCGGGTTCGTCTGACACAGGTTCTGCGGCTAGACTCTCTGCGGAAACCTCGGCTGACGCCTCGGTGCTGTCGGCGGCCTCGTCTGCCGCCTCGGCGGGTATGGCGACCTCTTCCGCCGCGACTTCACTCGCCGGAGCCTCTTCGGCGGTCGGTTTGTCAGCCGCATCTGCCGCAGGCTGTTCGACCGGTGCAGGTTTGACTTTCGCGCGTTCGCCACGTTCTGCCTTGTAGCCCAGACCCTGCATCAGATCGGCGAACTGATCCAGCGTCATCCCGGTGATCGACAGCATATCGGGTTTGGCCTCGAAACCGCCGCGGCTGTCTTCAGCACGCAGCATGTCGGCCAAGCGTTCCAGCATGTCGATACGGATCGAGCGCTCGCCTGCATCGCGGTAGCCACACATGGTGTCATAACCCTGCGGCGCATCCTTGGCGACCGGCACGGTGACCAGCCCGGGTGGTGGCGCTTCGGGAAACTCCTGCAGTCCACTGGACAACGCCCACAGCACCAAACGCAGACGCGTCGGGGCTGGTTTCAGCAATAGCGGCATGAAGATGGTGAACTGGCCAAATCGGATACCATGTTTGCGCAAGGCACCACGGGCATCCTGATCGAGATCCTTGACCTCTTGTGCGACCTGAGCGCGCGGCAGAACGCCCAGCGCTTCGACCATGCGGAAGGCAAAACCTCTGGCAAGACCGCTGAGTTCCTCATCGCGTGACAGGTTCAGCAACGGCTCAAACAATGCCGCTACTTTTCGGTCAATGAAATGCTGCAACCGGCGCTGCACTTTCTGTTCGACGTCCGGCCCTGCGGCTTCGTCAACGAATACCTCGACAATAGGTTTGAGAGGTTCTGCCCCGGCAACCAGTTTGCCAACGGCATATTCGCCCCACATCAGGCCACCCTGATCAGTGAAATCAATTTCTGTATCGGGCGCATTGTAGAAGCGGTCGGCGCGCAGATGGAATTGCGGCGCGAGTGCTTGCAGGGATGCCGATTTCAGAGCTTTCGCCTCGGTTCCCTGCGCGCTTTTGTCCGGAGTAAACCGGAACCCTTCCAAACGACCTACGAATTCGCCTTCGACGGTCACTTCACCCTTATCATTTACTTCGGCCAAAAGGGCCTCCTTCTGCTTGAGCCGGCGCAGCAACACAGACGTGCGCCGGTCCACAAATCTTTGCGTTAGACGCTCATGTAGAGCGTCAGACAGTCTGTCTTCTACAGTGCGGGTTTCGTCGCGCCAATGTGATTCGTCACGAACCCAACCTTTTCGCTGCGCAACATATGTCCACGTGCGAATATATGCCAATCTTTTAGATAAAGCGTCGATATCGCCGTGGGTCTGATCGATCCGCCGGATCTGCCGTGCCATGAATTCGTCGGGAATAGATCCCCGTTCATGCAGGTGGCCGTAGATCACCTCAAGCAAACTGGCGTGTTCTGCATGGCTGATACCGCGAAAATCAGGGATTCTACACACATCCCACAGCAAGCGGATGGACGGGCCGTCGCTTGCACGGGCTATGACCTCGGTCACTTGCGACAGCGATTTCAACGCGTTCAGGTCGTCGGCGGGGCGGGCTTTGATCAGGTGTTCATCATCTGGGCTGACTTCAAGAGAACCGATCAGCGCGTCAATCGAGCCAAACTTCAGGGCAGCATTTCGCCAGTTCACCTTTTTCATCGGCGCAAACCGGCTGTCCATGATCGCCTGAGCCAACCCTTCGTCCAGCGGTGGGGCCTCTCCGGTCACGCCAAAGGTACCATCGGACATACCGCGACCTGCCCGGCCCGCGATCTGCGCCAGCTCATTTGGCGCAAGTGGACGCATCCGGCGCCCATCGAACTTGGACAGGGATGAAAACGCAACGTGGTTCACATCCAGATTCAACCCCATCCCAATAGCGTCCGTGGCGACCAGGTAATCAACCTCGCCGTTTTGGTACAGGTCTACCTGTGCATTCCGTGTACGCGGGCTGAGCGCGCCCATAACCACCGCTGCACCACCTTTCTGGCGGCGCAACAATTCGGCGATGGCATAGACGTTTTCTACCGAGAATCCGACGATGGCGCTGCGCGGGGGCATCCGGCTGATCTTCTTGGAGCCAGAGTAAACCAGTTGCGACATCCGCTCTCGCCGCACGAACTGTGCCTGGGGGACCAGCGCCGAAATGGGGCCACGCATTGTGTCCGAGCCCAGGAGCAATGTCTCGTTCGTACCGCGTGACCTGAGAAGACGGTCGGTGAAGACGTGACCCCGTTCAGGATCGGCACAGAGCTGTATCTCATCGATGGCAACAAAGTCTGCGCCCATGCCTTCCGGCATCGCTTCAACGGTACACACCCAGTATTGAGCGCGAGGCGGCACAATCCGCTCTTCACCCGTAACCAGCGCCACGACCGATGGCCCACGGATCGCAACGATCTTGTCATAGACCTCGCGCGCCAGCAGGCGCAACGGCAGACCGATCACGCCGGTCCGATGGCCCAGCATGCGATCAATAGCGTAATGGGTTTTACCAGTGTTGGTCGGGCCCAGTACGGCCACGATTCGGGATGACCCGCTCACATTCGCCCCCTGCGCCTTGAGCCTTACAGCGCCTTGCCTTCAACCTGAGGCTTCAGCCGATTCACGGCATTGGTTACTTCTTCATGATGGGGATGTATAGCCAAGGCCCGAGAATATGCTTCGTAGGCTTTCTGAGGTTCCCCGATAACTTCGAAGATCAGCCCCAGACCGTAAATCGCCTCATAGTGATTTGGATTCAGGGTCAGCACATGTTCCAGGTCGGCAGCCGCCATACCAAATCGCTCGACGCCAAAAAAGGCAGACGCGCGCAGATGCCAACCTTCGGCAAAACCAGGAGCGTGATCCGTCAGTGCCGTCAGGTGATCCAGTGCAGCGTCGACTTCGCCATCATCCAATGCTTCACGGCCCCGTTCCAGCAACAGATCAGCTGACGGCGAGCCGGATTGCGACCAAAGAGCCTGCAATTGCCTATCAATGGCAAATGCCTGTTCGGGCGTCGAGTGGGCCAGTTTTTGCAACAACTCGCCCTCGTCCCGCGAATCCGCCTGTTGCGCGACGCAATTGGTGGAAAACGTGACTAGGACAAAAAGTGCCGCAACGGTACCTTTGAGATTGTGAAGTGCAATGCTCATAACAATAGTCAGTGTAGCGTTGCGACCGGGGATGTCCATTCACGGCGCACTAACAATATGAGGAAAAGCATGAGCGAGATTCTTGAAAAGGCAGCTGCCGCGCTGAACGAAAAACTGGAAGGCAGCGCGTTCGATGCCTCGGCCAAGTTTGATATCGCCGATCTGGGCGCAATTGTTTTGGACGAGAATGGCGCGCGGGTCAGTGATGACGACGCTGACGTTACCATGAGCGCTGACGCCGACACATTCGAACAGATCCTCAGCGGTGAATTGAACCCTACCGGCGCGTTCATGTCCGGCAAGCTGAGCATTGATGGCGACATGGGTGTTGCCATGAAGCTTGCCTCGGTGCTGGCCTGATGGAGTTGTCGCCGGCCCCCTTTTTTGAAGACGTGGCCGGCGGACCTGCCGGTGGAAAGGCCCACTGGTTGACGACGTCTGACCAAAAACGCATTCGCGTTGGTCACTGGCGTCCGGTTGGTCGCGCCCATGGCACCGTCATGGTGTTTCCCGGACGCACGGAATACATAGAAAAGTATGGCAATACCGCCGGAGAATTCGTGAATCGAGGGTTCGCGGTGCTGGCCGTAGACTGGCGCGGTCAGGGTCTTGCGGATCGGCTGCTGGAAAACCCACGCATCGGCCATGTCGATCATTTCACCGATTACCAGCACGATGTTCAGGCAACCCTGGACCTTGCTGACGCTCTGGATTTACCGAAACCGTGGTACGTCGTGGGGCATTCGATGGGCGGCGCCATCGGGTTGCGTGCCGTCATCGAAAAAGGTTACTTTGCCGCTTGCGCGTTCACGGGCCCGATGTGGGGAATTTTCTTCACTCCGGTGATGAAACCCCTGAGCCGCGTTACCGCATATTGGGGCACGGCGCTTGGCCTTGGCGAACGCACTCCCCCGACCACAACGCTTGAAAGCTATGTCCTGTCTCAACCTTTCGACGGGAACATGCTGACCCGCGACCCGGACATGTACCGGATGATGCAAGATCAGCTGAATGCGCATCCCGAACTTGCACTTGGTGCCCCTTCCAACCGTTGGCTGCGCGAGTCGCTGGACGAATGTGAATGGTTGATGGAGCAGCCTGCCCCAAAGACACCCTGTCTGACTTTTCTGGGCAGCCACGAGCAAATCGTCGATCGCAAGGCCATAAGGGCACGTATGGCCAATTGGCCGAACGGCACATTGATCGAAATCCCGGACGGAGAACACGAGGTACTGATGGAAGCACCCGACGTTCGAGGACCGGTTCTGGACCAGCTTGCCAAGCATTTCCTGGCCAACCAATCAAATGGAGCGGCCAAGCTGGTTTCCTCGTAAACCTTTTCACCTTCGGGATTGGCCGCTTGTGATCCGGGCGCGCCAACCCTAGATGTTTGCAAAAGCAGTCTACAAAAGGTGATCCATGCGCGACCTTCCCTTTCCCGTCCGTGACGCAAACGCAATGGGCGGTGCCGACAATCTGGGCAATCTGCCCGAATGGGATCTGACGGATCTCTACGCATCCGAAGAGGCGCCCGAACTGGCGCGCGACCTGGACTGGCTGGAAGGCGAATGTGCGGCTTTCGCTGCTGACTATGAAGGCAAGCTGGCAGAACTGAACGCCGCGGCCCTTTTGACCTGCGTTCAGCGCAATGAAAAGATCAACGCCATCGCAGGCCGGATCATGTCCTTTGCCGGTTTGCGCTATTATCAACTGACCACCGACGCAGGGCGGGCCAAGTTCCTGTCGGACATGCAGGAAAAAGTCACGATTTTCACAACGCCTCTGGTGTTTTTCACGCTCGAGGTCAACCGGATTGAAGATGATGTGCTCAAGGCACATTTTGCTGCCAACCCGGATCTTGCCCGATACGAGCCCGTGTTCCGCCGCATCCGCGCGATGAAGCCCTATCAGCTGTCTG
This sequence comes from Ruegeria sp. CDSA141, assembly GCF_059612005.1. NCBI lineage: Bacteria > Pseudomonadati > Pseudomonadota > Alphaproteobacteria > Rhodobacterales > Roseobacteraceae > Ruegeria > Ruegeria sp. CDSA141. Next base: position 79,714 of record NZ_JBXWPT010000002.1, on the reverse strand, counting down.
ATGAGCTTGAGAAATTCCTGCACGATCTGGGCGTTGTCGGCGACGCGTGGGAACGCCTGTTTGATGAAACCATTGCCGGTCTGACGTTCAATGTGGACGGTAATGAACTGAACATCGAAGGCACCCTGAACCTGCTGACCGAACAGGACCGTTCCAAACGTGAGGCTGCGGCGCGCGAATTAGCCTCGGTCTTTCAGGAGAACATCAAAACATTTGCACGTGTTCACAACACGCAGACCAAAGAAAAAGAAATTGTCGATCGCTGGCGCAGTATGCCAACCGCGCAAACAGGGCGTCACTTGTCGAATGATGTCGAACCCGAAGTGGTCGAGGCCCTGCGCGAGGCGGTTGTGGCCGCCTACCCCAAACTGAGCCATCGTTATTATGAGCTGAAGCGCAAATGGCTGGGTCTGGACGTCATGCAGGTCTGGGACCGCAATGCACCGCTGCCCATGGAAGATACGCGCATTGTAAATTGGGACGAAGCCGAAAAGACGGTAATGGATGCCTATAACGCCTTTGATCCCCGCATGGGCGACATCGCGGCCCCATTCTTCTCGAAAGGCTGGATCGACGCTGCGGTGAAACCCGGCAAAGCCCCGGGCGCCTTCGCGCATCCCACCGTGACCGATGTGCACCCCTATGTGATGCTGAACTACCTGGGCAAACCGCGCGACGTGATGACCCTGGCCCACGAGCTGGGCCACGGCGTGCATCAGGTGCTGGCCGCCGATCAGGGCGAGATGCTGTCTTCGACGCCTCTGACCCTGGCCGAAACCGCCAGCGTCTTCGGCGAGATGCTGACCTTCCGCAAGATGCTGGACCAGGCCGAAACGCCCGAACAGCGCAAGGTGCTGCTGGCCGGCAAGGTCGAGGACATGATCAACACGGTGGTCCGCCAGATCGCCTTCTATGACTTTGAATGCAAGTTGCACGCCGCCCGGAGCGAGGGGGAACTGACCCCGGACGACATCAACGCCCTGTGGATGAGCGTTCAGGCCGAAAGCCTTGGCCCCGCGTTTGAATTCATGGACGGGTACGAGACCTTCTGGGCCTATATCCCGCACTTTGTTCACTCGCCCTTCTACGTCTATGCCTATGCCTTCGGCGACGGGTTGGTGAACGCGCTGTACTCGGTCTATGAAAGCGGCGCGGACGGGTTCGAGGACAAGTATTTCGAAATGCTGCGCGCAGGTGGATCAAAGCACCACAAGGAACTGTTGGCCCCGTTCGGGCTGGATGCCAGCGACCCGAAATTCTGGGACAAGGGCCTGTCGATGATCTCGGGCTTCATTGATGAGTTGGAGGCGATGGAGGGCTGAGACGCCCTTAACAGAGGGTGGCGACATCTGCCTTGCGGAAAAAAACTTGCCATGTCCGGCAATGTCGCGCCCAAGGGGCTCTTGAATGTCCACTACGCGAACAAAGCTGCCTTTAGCTTGCTAAGACAGACTAGCGACCGCGCCGACAAATTCGGTCCACCGCGCGCGGTCCACAAACCCATAGTGTGCTGCACCCGGCCACTCATGCGCTGTGCAATTGGGAAGCTCAGAGCATAGGTGTCGTGGCATTTCCGGTGAAATAATGTCGTCCGCAGTACCATAAAAGAGTTCCACGGGTTGCGCGATATCACTTGGCGAGAAGCCCCAATCCCAAAGGGCCATCGTCATTTCGAAAACACCCTCCTCGTGTTGTTGGTACCCAAGGCGAAAGTTTTCTTCGAACAGGGCTTGTTGCTCGGGAGTACGGAGTATTGTTTTGGCCTCGTTGGGCATCTGGTCAACGACGGACTCCACATATGAAGGGATGTCTTTCAATGCACTTTTGGCGCCAGCACGCTCTGCCCAGCGGATCAGGAAGGTCAGGTGGCGCAGTTTCGCGATGGTCTTCAGGTCCTTCAATACCAGCATTTTGGTAACGCCGGGCTCATCAAACGGAGCCACAGGAGTAGCGAGCGCGACCTTGCGCACACGTTCGGGCATGTGGAATGCCACTGCCAATGCGTGAGGGCCGCCTCCGGAATGGCCCGCGACATTGAAGGTATCGAGGTCAAGATGGTCAGCCAGAGCCTCCATATCAGCGCCCCAATCGACCATTCTCCGATCTTTCTTCGGGCTCGACCCGCCGACACCGGGTTCGTCGGCTGCAATCCACCGTACGCCAAGCGAAGCGGTCAGACTGTCGTCGGGGTGACGAATGACGTGAGAGTCGGAAAACCCATGGCTAAAAATCACCGGTGTTCCATTTGGATCGCCGTAAGCGCTGAAGGCGAGCGTTCTACCATCTCTGAGCGTCATGTGTTGGGTCAAGTTGCTCTCCTACAGCGAAATAGCTTCGAGTCGTGTGTTCATCAGGCTGCTGGCATAGATTTGATTTATAGATACGAGCCATACTCATTATTTCTGAACCATAACTATTAAACCGCACAATGAAACGCAGATGTCGATTTGGGCTCATAGCGGCCATACCCAAGATCACTTCAACTGACTGTCTTTCGATCCACGCCGATTGACGCCGCCACGTGCCTTGAACGCGCCGTCCCGTTCCTGCTGGCAATCCAGACACAGCTTTACTCCCGGCAACGCGACACGACGCTTTTCCGGGATAGGTTCTTCGCATTCGGCACAATGGGTCAGGCTTTCGCCTTGGGGCCGCTTTTGCGCCTGCATCCGCGCCAGTTCATCTGAGATCGACGCTTCGATCTGTTCGCTTACAGCGCCGTCGCGTGCCCAACCTCCGGCCATCGGTCATCTCCTGAAATTGTGACATGCAGAATAGCTGAGCCGTTGGCCGCAACGCAAGTTACAGCGAAACCGCGCCTTCGAATACACGATCAATCACCTCTTGCGTCCCGCGGGAAAATTCCAAAGAACAGGGGTATTCCGCCCCGTCCCGGATTGATCGGCAGAAGGCCTCGACCTGCAACTTGTAATGGTCTGCTCCGGGGAAGCGGTTAACCTGAACTTCAAGCCCCGGCCGGTGTAGCTCGACCCGAGCCTCTCCGAACACACGTGCATTGAACGGGGTCGTCAGACGGATCAAACCGCTTTCGCCGTGAAACACCATCTCCTGATGGGGATGCATCCGTATGGACACATAGCTGGAATAGGTAAATCCAGGGAACTGCGCGCGAATTTCGGTAAAGATGTCGATATCATCCTGCCAACGGATCGCGGATTGCACCGACACAGGCTCTTGCCCGGTTGCAAAGCGTGCTCCACCGATCACGTAGACCCCGATGTCACGCAAACCTCCGCCGCCCGTTTCCGCACGGTTTCGAATGTTCCGAGTGTCAGAGCGATTGTCGAAACTGAATGCACCGGTCACATGTACCAAATTGCCGATGGCACCATCAGCGATCAGTTTCCTTGCAAGCTGCCATTGAGGGTGATGGACGATCATGTATGCCTCGGCGGCCAGCAGGCCGCTTTCATCCCGCTTTTGGATCAACGCGTCGAATTCATCCGCCTTCATGGTCATTGGCTTTTCGCACAGAACGTGCTTGCCAGCTTCCAAGGCCTTCAAGCTCCATTCCGCATGCATATGGTTGGGCAACGGGATGTAGACTGCGTCAATTCCGGTGTCTGCCAACAGCGCATCATAGCTGTCATACACGTGTAAATCCGGGCAAAAAGACTTAAACGGTTCGGCCTTTGCGGCATCGGACGTTGCCAGCGCGGCTAAACGCGCCCCGTTGGCAGCATGTATCGCTGGGGCCATGTATTCACGGGCAAATTTCGCAGCACCCAATACACCAAATTGAACCGGTTTTTGCATTGCGCCCTCCGTACTCGTCTCGTTTCAGATTGTGCGCTTCCAAAGGGTCCCCGAAGGCTCGACCTGCCACAATATCAAAGAAGAAAACTGTTCTTTCTCGTAGCACAGCTTCCGGCCTTCAGCCACTTTTTCGCGCCTCAGCGTCAGTGGCTGCCAATAATTGCAAAAAAACGCCCCCTGATCTTCAGAGAGCGTTTTCTGTCTTCGCGTAAACGCGACAGGGTCGGCCCAAGGGCCTATCTGTCAGCTGACGCCCAGCATGCCTTTTTCCCGCGCCAGATCCCGCATTTTCTTTTGCAGCTTCTCGAACGCGCGTACTTCGATCTGGCGAATTCGCTCGCGACTCACGTTATACTGTGTGCTCAATTCCTCGAGCGTGACAGGCTGATCCATCAAACGGCGCTGGGTCAGGATATCCTTTTCCCGATCATTCAGCACATCCAAAGCCGCTGCCAGCAGTTCCCGACGCGCTTCCAGCTCATCGCGTGCTTCGTAATCACCGGCCTGATCGGCATCTTCGTCCTCAAGCCAGTCCTGCCATTGCATGGTGCCTTCGCCTTCGGACCCGACCGTGGCGTTCAGGGACGCATCGCCACCGGACATTCGGCGGTTCATGCTGATGACTTCGTCTTCAGTGACGCCCAGATCCTCCGCGATTTTCTTGACGTTTTCGGGGCGCAAATCACCCTCTTCCAGCGCTCCGATGCGGGCCTTGGCCTTACGCAGGTTGAAAAACAGCTTTTTCTGAGCCGAAGTCGTGCCCAACTTGACCATCGACCAAGACCTTAGGACATACTCCTGAATCGAGGCGCGAATCCACCACATGGCATAAGTCGCCAGACGGAAGCCTTTCTCGGGGTCGAATTTTTTGACCGCCTGCATCAGGCCCACATTGGCCTCGGAAATCACTTCGGCCTGCGGCAGTCCATAGCCGCGATAGCCCATGGCAATCTTGGCTGCCAAACGCAGGTGAGATGTCACCATCTTGTGTGCGGCTTCAGTGTCCTGCTCTTCGACCCAGCGCTTGGCCAACATGTATTCTTCTTCCGGCTCCAGCAGGGGAAACTTGCGGATTTCCTGCATATAGCGATTCAGGCCGCCCTCGGGCGTCGGTGCGGGGAGATTTGCGTAGTTTGCCATTATGATGTCCCTCCGACAAATGTTTAAGTCTTTAACATAGGATATGGGTAAGAAACCCTTCCCATTCAAGAGGTGCTGCTAACAGTCTGGAATTAATCTTACGTTAAGAAAGGATAACAAAAAGAGAACAAACGTGAACTTCATATTTTATTGATTTTTATGACGGGTGGCGTTCGGCGGTTTTCGGCAATTCCGGCAGTTTCGCTACCTCCGCGCTACCCTCATCCTTTTTGGGCGGGTTGTCCAGCGCATCCAACACAATGTCGTGTTCGGTAGGATCGACAACGCACCAAGCGTAAAGCGAAAGGGTGATTGCTGGCGACGAATGACCCAAAAGTTTCGACACGACCGGGATTGATACCCCCCGCTCAATCAACATCGACGCATAGAAATGGCGTGAAGCGTGGAAGTTGTGGGGGAGATTTAGGCGGCTGGCGGTTGGCCGGATGTAGTAGGTTGCCAGCCCTGCGTTATACGGGTTGCCCTTCATGTCGGAGAACAACAATGGCGAGTTGTGAAGGGTATCCAGCCTTTGGGCCAGGATTTCGACCGCCTCCGCGTTCAGCGGCACCCTACGGCGTCCCGCATCCGTCTTTGGGCTCATCTTCACTTCGGGACCATTGTTCCCCTGCGTCACCGTCCTATCCACAAGCAGGCGGCTTGATACCAAATCGACTTGCTCAGGCGATAGCGCCGCAACCTCCCCAAAGCGGAGGCCAGTGAGTGCCGCCACCATCAACATATCTGCGAAATCCGGGTGCGTCTTTCTCAGTGCGTCGGCCAGTTCGCGCGTCTCATCTATCGACCGCAATTCTGGAACCTTCTTTGGGGTCCGCACCGCCTCGACCGCATCGAACACGGTGATTGCTTCCGGGTGTAAGAGTTGCCAAGCGATAGCATCCCTTATTGCGCGCTTAAATGTACCCAAAACCTTTGCGATTGATGCGTTCGATAATTTGCTGGCGCGCGCCTGTCGCTGGATATTCAGCATCGTTAAGGGCGACAGCTTTTTCAACTGCGCATCCCCCACCCACGCCGCCAGTTTCCGAATATGGTATTGCTTCACCTTCCCGGTGCTTTCCGCGACATTGGCGGTGGCCGATGCCTCCCAAACTGCTAAGAATTCCCGAATGGTGCCATTGCCTTCCTGCGCCAAGGGTCGGCGGGTGTCGGCTGCTTCCAACAACCGCGCCTCCCGAACTGCCCCAGCCTTCCCCCCATCGCCCTTATAATTGCGCGACCGCAACTTTAACTTTCCGGTTTTGGGGTCCGGTGATCTCCAGAACATTCTGTAACGGTTCTTAACCTTCTGAACGTAAGCCAATTTTGTGTCCCTTCCGTGATCTCTAATATTAGAATATAACGGTAGATACGGCCTGACGGAAGCCTAAGCCATTGTTTTAGTGCAACAAATCGCATTGAGGGAATGAGCGGAATAGACAGAGAAGACAACAATGTAGTGGGCGCTCAACCGCCCAAAGAAATGGACTTAAATCAGGTCCGCGCAAAGGAATGGTGGAGCCTTGCGGAGTTTGCGGCTTTGGTCGGATTGGCGACCCCTACTGTGCGGGAAAAGTATCTCAAGACTGGCCTGATCCGAGCCAGCAAGGATGGAACAAGGTGGATGATCCATCGGTCGCAACTCGCAGCGTTCAACCGCCTAATTGACCCGGAATTGCCGGAATAGACGAAACTTAAAGTTTCACTCTGTAGCGGGTTTACTGCGGGGGGTTGTTTCGGGTTATCCTATCGAAGCGAAAGGGCCGGATGCTGTACATCCGACCCCATGTTGAAATCCGAACCCCACCGAAAGGGAACGACCCCAGAAGCAAGTCTAATTCTACTGGGGCGAAAATAAAAAGGGAAGCCCTAGACGATGTCTTTGTATCTAAAAACAAACGACAAACTGGGTTCGGCGTTCTTAATTGTAACTGAGAATGCGAGCCGCGTGTTATCCGAGCACGACAAAACGGAAGAATTGTTCGCCTCTCCCAATCTGCGGAGAAATGAACGATGGCTGATATCGGAAAAGTCACTGAGCTAGAACAAGTCCCATCAATCGCAAATTTCGTAAAGCGCAATGGTCTCCAATGGACCGGGATGCGGCGCGCGGCTAAGGTCACATATGGTGTTGATGGGTATCCGAAAGATGAATCCAGTGTGGCGTTCAAGGAAGGCCCTGAAGCCCATATTTGGGGGTCGGATACACTGTTCGAAGATGGTGAGAAAGATCGCATACTTGATGATCTGAGAACGACCATTCTCCCAAAAGTTATCCCATACACCGGGAAGTCAAAACCAGTCGATCTGCCAGACGAAATCAAAAACGTGCAAACTTCGGTTGGCGGTTGGCAGTTGATTGATTGGGATGAGCCGAACCGGGCTGTTCCGATTTATAACGCCAATGAAGAATTGGTGATGATCGAACAACGCTACCCAACAGAAACAGGAAAGAACTTCCTACGCTGGTCTTACCACGACGATTACAAATGGCGAAAGAACGACCCGGATTGGTTCCCTTTTTGGGGGATGGAGCAACTGAAAGGCGGCGGCCATACCACCGTTATCCTCCACGAAGGCATAAAGGCAGCGGCGTTCGGTCGAATGTTTGCTGACCCCCGAACCATAAAGGAACGCAACCAACTCAAAAAACACCCTTGGTATCCGCTGTTCTCCAGCTTTCCGCACCTCGGATGGATCGGCGGGGCAAACCGCGCCCGACAATCAATGTTCCCCCAATTGTTCCGCCTTGGCATTAAGAAGGTCATCATCGTGCCGGACAATGATCAGGCCGGAATGGATGCGGCTTATCAGATTGCCGAGTATTACCTGCGGGGGATGGATGTTTATCGTCTGCCTAACTATCCCGCTGGATTTCCGGCTGGATGGGACGTTGGGGATGGCTTTGAGGGGCTGGGTGACGGTTGGCAGGGGATGGCTGACAATTTGATCGACATATCCCGTATGACCGAAGAATACCGAACCGAAAAGGGCATACCATATTGGGGGCTGGTCGATGGGTATCCCAAAGGTCTGGCTTACGTGGCAAGGCGCGAAACCTTCTACAGATTTGATGATCCGTTTGACGAGACTGCGTGGGAAAAGCTGGGGCGGCGATATGCCGGGAATATCCACGGCGGCGCAGTAAGTGGTTTTGCTAAGTTGGTGACGGAAGCCCAACCCCAGATCGTTTTCAAAGATGTTACATTCCGACCCGGACAGGGACCCACCGTGGCCGAAAACGGTGGTCAGAATTTCAACCTCTGGCGCGAACCGAAAGTTACCCAAAAAAGATGACTAAGGCGGGGCGCAAGCTGTTTGATCGGTACTTTGATGAACTGCTACCTGATCCGCTGGAACGCGCACTCTATCGCCGCTGGATCGCCACGACGATTGCGAAACCAGAACGCAAGTATTTTGGGTTCATCCTGTTCGGTGAAGAGCAAGGGACCGGGAAATCAATGCTTGCGGAGCAGGTCTTGTTTCCGCTCATTGGGGAGAACTATTGCTACAGCCCGACTGAAGAAGACATTAACGGAAGGTTCACGGATTGGCGCGAAGGCAAGATTTTGCAGTATGCCGATGAAATCCGGGGAACGAACCAAATCACCACCGGAGACATCTACAATAAGATGAAACGATGGGTGACGGGTCCAGTTGCCCGCATCGAGAAGAAAGGCAAAGGCATCTACCCGGTACCAGACTACACCAAAATCCTGATCACATCCCAAGTTCCGCCGCTCTATATGGAACAAGGTGATCGACGGTGGGCAGCGGCTGAAGGCAGTCCGACGCGGATGAGCTGGGATAAATCGACCGAATTCCGAAACTGGCTCTAGGAAGATGGACTGAGCGAAATCTACTGGTGGGCGCTGAACTATGAAGGGGCAGCCAATGAATCCCCTATCGACCGCCGATGGGAGATTGATGAAGATCAGGAGCTAAGAGTTTTGGGGTATGAGCCGCGATACATACCGAATGGTGCTAATGCGCCGATGACATTTTCGCGTATGGGCATCCTTAGAGGCAGCAAGTCAATCGCCCAAAAACACCTGGACAAGTTGCTTGATGAACTTAGCGAATACAATGATGGGACGCCGCGCCCTGTCGTCGTTCCGACGATCATTCTGGATGATGTTTTGGGTAAGGCGGGGCAACCAGACCAACCCTTAAACAAACGATATGAGAAAGTTGGTACGGAAGGATGGTGGTTCTGCGAGGCCAGAAATAGCGACAATGATAAGTCGAAGCCTGCCCCAATGCGGAATAACTACAAATGGATTGATGGCCGTGGCCGATATGTCTACCTCATCAATGAAGCCGCGAAAGAGATCATTGACCGAAAATTAGGGTCAGCTTTGAAAACGATCAGTGTGTCCCGAAAGCGATACAAACCGGGTCGCGACTGGAAAACGATCAAGAAAATTGCGAAGCGTGAAGGGATTTTGGTCGAAGGACAGATATTCTGGAGCGGCGAAAAGAACGTGTTCAGAAGTGATGAGTTTGGGAAAGATGCGCCCGAACTCCGTGATTTGGGTAAGGAACGCCAAAAACGGCAATCTGACGGCTGACGGTTGACGGGTGAAAAACGCATAGGCTTCAGTGTGTTATTTCACCCAAATCCCTTTGTCCCATGAAAATCCCTTGGTTTTCGATTTTCGGGATTTGTGTTTTATGACCTACTTTCAGTGCCTTATACCCCATTTATCCTAATATCCCTTAAATATAGTGAATAGAGAAAGGTAGTATAGAAGGCAGAGGAAAAGGGTGGTTCCCTCGCGCGCGCGCGCGAGACTTTTCATGGATTTTACGGGATTTCGGGATTTTTGGGTCGTAACCTACTGTTTTCAGTTTTCTTTTTTGTTATCCCGACTTTTAAAAACTGCGGGACTTTTGAGGGACAGCGGGATTTTACTCTACCCTAAGACGACAAAAGCGACCCTCTGGCCGCTTCCCCGTTAGTTTAGACGATCAGGCGTTGTCGAGTAAAGCGAAAAGAAAACCCGCCAGCCTATCGTGGAAGGCCAACGGGTTTCCGGTCGCGTCAGGACAAAGTACCGAACCCTAAGCGTTTTGGGCTTATCCAGTAAACAGATTTTCAGGGGGGCAGTGTATCCGTCCCGCCCGGTACGCATAGGACAATTTTGCCCGGTACGGACGCGAGAGACAGTCCGCAGACCCTCCGGGCCGCGCGGCCCGGACGCCCCGCACCGAACACCGAAGAACCGCCAGAGGAACGCCGCGAGAATTAGGGCCACAGGCTATCCCCAGACCGACCCACTGACCGAACCCATACCGCCTCTCCTACACGCGGATATTAAGCGAAGCAGAGAACCCACCGCAGCGACGGAGGGCAGGACCGACAATGCCCATCTGGTCGCCAGAGAAACGATCCGTCCGGTCCATTGATCGAATAGGCGTAGCGCACGCACGCACGCATACGCGAGACCACCCCCGCACTCCTGCTCCCCGCACCGCTGTTCAAAGACGACAGATCGGCAACCCCATCATCGCTAACGTCGCGAACAATCCCAACGAAACATAATTACATACAATCTATCCACTGCAGAATAATCTTTCTGCAGTCCAGTTCATATTCTATTGGGTCGGTCGCTTTGGGGCGGGGGCAATGCGAAACCCAGACCCCAACTGTCCCGGCGAACCCCCCAATGTCCCTCCTTCGCTTGGCCCCACGAAATTACTGTCAAAAACTAAAATAAATAGGTAGTGAATTAATTTATTAATTGGTTGTTTGGGGCAATTTTTTTTCTGTAACGGATTAGCGTCAATTCCCTATATAAATTTTAAAAACATCGGAAATTGGAGAGCAAAAAATGCCAGCGAAACATAAACCCACAACTTTGCACAAATCAATGAATGCGAAGCCCCCAGAACCACCAGCCGATTACGCAAAACGGTTCAAAGAAGGCACCTATTTCACTTATTACGAATATCTGAAAGCACGACCCTACGACAAATGGTCGAAGCCTGACCTGCGCGTTCTGTGTCAAATCTGCCTGTTAGAAGATGCGATTATGGAGGCACAAGAAGAAGTCACACTGGAAGGAACCACTGGGATCGGTTCCCAAGGTCAGAAAGTCGCCAACCCTGCCCTTTCAGCCCTGATTAAGCTGCAACAGCAACAAGGTTCGATGATGCGTCGGATGGGTATCGCAACGCGCGGCATCGAAAGTGCGAAATCAACGAAACGGGACGCAGAGTTTCATCGGAAGATGGACGCAGTGGATGATGATAAGGATCTGCTGGCCTAATGCCGTTCCGAGTTCAAAAGCCGAAGAAGAAAAAATAAAAGATGCGGGCGTTAAATTCGTTGAAAGCGACCATTCCGTCCCCAACGTCCATCAACTACGCGCGCGCTGTTGGCCGCCAAATCCAGCTTTCGGTTGCGCATGACCCCTCTGGGCTCAACGCGGTCATCTGACTAATTCTGTCGGATGTCCGTTTGCCAGCGCGAAGCGGTTGATAGAGCTTAAGTGCACAGCCTCAATACATGTCACGCAACTCGGAAGAGCCTGAACAAGTATCTGAATTTCACGTATGCGGAACCAAAGAGCAGAGACTGCAAACATCGTTAGCATTTTGCTCCCGCAACCAATCTTTCCATTCAGATATCACTCACCTAGAATCGCTTCATGCGAGGCCTTTTTGCTTTGCGCCAAACCCACTGGACGCACTGTGGAAGCAACAGCCGCGCACACATCGTGTGGTGAACGCGCAACGGGGCTGCCCCACGTGGCATCAACCAGACTGAGAAGTGAAGCGTGACCCGGATGAGCGAAAAGCGCCCTGATCGAGAAAGGAAAATCAACTTGACCGATATGCCCAATTGGAGAGGCATTTATTTGTCAAAACCAGTTTAGGTAAATTTTAGAAATGAGTTTGGACGTGAGGTCGCGTTGGGGAATTAGCTGTGTGAACGTTCCGCAATGGCCAAAACCAGTCCCCGCAACCAATCTTCAAACCACAATCGCCAGGAAACACACACTTAAGTCACCCTGTCTGTTTTGTTGATCGCGAACGCAGCCCCCTAGCCATAGCGTAGTATCGCGATTGGTGCGGCGTGTTGAATTGGATACTTTTTCGTCGCCCGAATTTAGCCAGGGTCCTGCGGGACGTGAAAACGAGGGGCTTTAAATTCAAAGCGGCAACAAAACCGGATTAGGCGTTTGCAGGCAGTCGCCGATGTCGTGCGGATCCAAGCCCAGCAGCCTTTGACGGCCAAAACGAGGCTTCCAATGGCAGAGGTCGGGCGAAATTGCGCGCCATACCGGAACGCCAAATTCAGGGCGGGTCTGCTCTAGGAAAGCCAACCTCACCCCAGCGGCGCGAATCCGCGACAAAAACGAACCTGATGTAGAATACTCGGCACCGTCAGCAAACCTTGCAGCGCCCAGCGGAGCCGTTTCAAGAGAGGCCTCTTCCATCCAAGCATTGAGGTGCGGTCTTCTGTGAGAATCGCCCTGCGGGTCTTGGAAGACCAACAGCATCTGAGCCATTTCGCATGCGGCCTTTTGCGCAGCATCTACAAGTGTGACAGCAGCGCCGAACCCCAAGGCTATTGGTTTGCCACCTGCGTGAGCCCCCGCAGCAACTACGACAGGTGCACCAAGGTCTGTTGTGATGTCTATCAGCTTAACCGCAAAACCGTCGTTTTGGAGAACTGTGCAAGTGTGGGTGGTCGCTTCATCAAGCATGTCGGGGCCTATCAGGCGTCGCGCACGTGCGCCGTACCACCAACGCCCGGCAGCGTCCCTTTCAATCAGTTCCAGCAGCGCATGAGTTTGCGCGGCTCGGTCAGTCGATCCTGCGGCACACCCGTTGGTGTCAGCTACGCAGTCAGCGACTGAACCAACAGTTAAATCATGGCTCATGAATACTGCCTGACTTGGCACCCACACAGATCCACCGTCGATGGAACGCGCCTCGACCCATTCTGCCGGTCCTACTGGTTTTGGGTCCGGAATCCAATCAATGCCTCGCAAGCGATCGTTCCACGCGCGCCGGTCTCTTCGCTGCGCATTGGAAAACCCCATTAATGTCTGCGCATCCCAAGACGGCTCAGGACAATCTTCCCGGTCTGTCTCTAGTGTGAGTTCATCCCCCCATCGGCAAAGGCTCGCGATCTCGATCGCCTCGCCCAAACCGCTGGCTTCGGCCTGTGCGCGAGTCATGCCACGGCCAGAAGCTGCCCGGCCTGCTTCGGGGAGCGCGGCCTTAGGAAAGTTTGCAAATGCCTCAATTGCCATTTTATTTGGTACTGTGAGATTACAATGAACAGGCCATCCGTCAGAAGACATGACATGAATGTCGAAATACGGAGCCACTTTGGTTAAACTCATCATCATACTTTATTCATAAACCTTTCTGGACGGAAGCTTGGAAACCCAACGCAAGTACCAAAATGAAAAAATCCCCAAAACGATGCCCGGTGCGTCGGCGGAATGCGTGGTCTTGTTCACCGACATGGTTTCCTACAGCAATTGGATCGAACGAGACGAGAGCACCACCCTTGAATTTGTTACGAGTTGCTTCGACACTTTGCGGGTTCTGTCACGCCGGCATTCCGGCACGCTGGTCAAAACAATGGGTGACGGCGCTCTTCTTACGTTCAAAAAAGCAGATGACGCGATCAACTGCGGTGTCGAGTTCCAACGTGTCCTTGTTAGAAACCAGCTTGACGTAGCGCGACCCTATCAGTTTCGGGTTGGATTGCACTGCGGCGAGGTCGTCCAGAAACGAGGGGATGTTTATGGTAACACAGTCAATATTGCTGCGCGTTTGCAGAGCAAGGCAACGCCGGGCACCTGCGTCATCTCCGAAAATGTAATGCGAATGGCTGGGGATCACCCGGACCTTTCATTTGAGAGTATCGGCACCCACGGATTGAGAAACCTTGACCGTAAGTACCGGCTCTATCAGGTCATTGACCCCTTGACGACAACTGCACCCAAAGAGGATGCGCATCGTCCGAACCTGCATCTTTTGGATGGTGTTGCATTTGACGACCGGTACGGAGCTTCGCCGGACGCGGTCGGATTGTGCTCCCGTGCCATTGTAGGATATCTGGCGCTGTGTCCAGGCGGGGCCGAAACGTTCGATCGACTCGCGACACTCGCTTTTTTCGAAGACGAAGAAGGCGTTGCGTTACAAAAACTTGACGCTTTCGCGGTGGATTTCATGGATAGGTCATGTGCCGGAATGCCTGCGCTCATACGCAGCGAAACCCACTTGGCTTTAGATGAGTTCTCAGTACGGACCGATCTTGACGAATATATGCGGATGTTGCGGCAAGGTAGTGTACCTGACCGGTTCATCGAAGATGCCCGTTGGCCCGAAAAAATCATGGCGGGGTACGAAGCGATCGGCCCCGTTTTCAGGTCTTGGCTGAGTGTAACACGGCGGAGCTGGAAGCGCAGCGTATTGCTGGCTTTGGAACGTTTGTTGTCGTCGGTAGGTACAAATGACGCCTTTTTTGAAGATGCGGCAACGGCTATTTTACTATTGGAGCCGGGAAATGAAATGGCCGCGCTGGCTCGAATTAACGCGCGCTTAGCGCAAGGTGATACACCGGAAGCCTTCGCCGAATTCGAACGTCTAAAGCTCTATCTTGCCGAAAATTTCGACATGGCGCCCAACAAGGATGTCCAGGATCGTATTGATCAGGTCAAGTCAGAACGTAAGCGAGTTGCAGTGCAGTCACCAACGTACGTACCGCTCCGGCGGTTGTTGCGCTTGTCAGTGGCTCCGATCACCGGCACAGACGCCACCCGACTTGCTGCAGCTCAGGCTTTTCGTTCTGAACTGATCGGAAACCTTATGCGCTTCCGTGACTGGGCCGTGATAGATGCAGCGAAAACACCAGCGGGAAATGGAGACCGTGATAGCCAGATAGACTACTCGGTCGAAATGGCTGTGCTTCAAGTCGCAGACCCGCCGGTCATTCAGATCAACTTACAAACCCACGATACAGCGCGTGTACTCTGGGCAAAACGTTTTGTGCTTTCGGCCGGAGATCAGTTTGCGGCAATGAATATCATAATTCGGGAAATAGTCGTCGCGATTGAGCTCTACGTGTCGTCTGACAGGTTTGCAGAGACCTATCGCGATGCCGGACGTTTCGCGACAAGCTACGATAAGTGGTTGCGTGGCGACCGGGCACTTATGCGCTGGACACCTGCTGGTGCGGAAGAGGCTCTGGCTATTTTCGACTCGATACTGGAGGAAGACCCCGATAACGCTCCTGCCTTGTTCCGGCGCGCATCCATTGAAAACATACGGCATGTAATCTGGCCTGGCCGTCAGCGCAGTACCAAAGACGCAGCACTTGCTGATCGCTACGCCGCCAGAGCCGTTGAACTAGATCCGATGGATGCACGTATCCAGCGAACGGTGGCATGGACAGCGGCCATGAACGGTGCCTTTGCACGGGCCTCGATGCATTTGGATCTGGCCGTTAGTCTGAACCCGAACTGCCCTACAACGCTGGCCAGTTGTGCCATGGGCTTTGCTTGGTTTGGCGACGACGACAAGGCTGACAGGACGCTTAACCTCCTGTATGAAATCAGCACCAACTTGCCGGATTGGATCTGGGCATACAACGCGTCGACATTGTTCATGCTTGAACGCTATGACGCCGCGCTTGATGCAGCGGAAAAGGGTCTTGGTAGTATAATGGATGACCAAGGCTGGATCTGCGTCATTCATTCCTGCCAAAACGAGATGCCTGCCGCGCAGCGAGCCTTCGACCGGCTTTGCGAAAACGTAGAGAGCAACTGGGCCGGACCGCAACCGCTTCTTACACGCGATGTCGCACGCTGGTTCACAGAGGCCTATCCCATCCGACGCGAAGAAGACCGTCAACGTCTGAGAGACGCGATCGAGGCAGCCATCGTCGCCTAGATCGGTGCTACTGGCATCGGTTAAGGAAAATCGCCGCCAGCAAGTACTGCTTGGCCAAGTCATCGCGGCCTTCATCTTCGATCAGGCCCTTAATGTCGTCGAATAGCCGCCCGAGATATCCCCCAGCCAGCAGATTGCCGCGCTGCTCGGGAACGCCGATGGTCATATTCACCTGTCTGCCCACCCAGGTGGATTCTTCATTTACACAGTCAACAGCCAGTTTGTACCGCGCGACGTCAGTCCTGAATCTATATCCCCGTTTACGTGAGCGAATCCGCCAGTTGCTTGGGTTTCCGCCCGCGTCGTCAGCTTCGACTTTCAAGCGGTATCCGTTTGCACCACCCCCGTCCAATTCATCGAATAAGTCATCGAAGAATTCTTCTGCCAGCGGTTCTTGGTTGCTCATCATCCAGTCGTTTATTTCTTCGCCAGCTTTTGCCATCCCCAGACGGCGTTTGCGATTGTTCACGTCCGGAGTGTTTGGCAGCTCGGCCAGCGGCGCCTCGTTCTTTTCGACGATAATGTTTGTCATTTCAGTCTCCCTTGATGTGTAGTTTCAATCGACGCCCCCATAGGCGACGGCTACGACGTCGCGCAGGGTAAATGTGTTTTGCAATCCATGATCCGTACGCAATCCACGCTGGAAAGGCTCTGCGCTCAGGATGCTGTCGGGCACTGCGGTGATGGCGGCGCGGATGGTTTCCGTCACAATGCGGCTGCCAAGCTTTCCCAGCTTTCCGCTGCCCGCCGCCTCGGCTTCGGCTAATATGAAAAACCAGAGTGGCGTATGGGTCCGGAGTTCGGTGACATGGTTCAGATGTCCGTATCTTTCGGGTTTTGAATCGAGAAACGCGCCAATATCAAAGGGTGTGCTGATGCCTGCTACGGTTTCGAGTTGCTGGCCGCTGGGCAGACTAAGCGACGCGCCTCGCCGAAGCGTTTTGGTTGCCAAGTTGAACTTTCCGGTTTTGGCAGGGTTCTGGAGATCCGCAAGAAGTGCGTGATCAAGTCTATGAAGGTCCCGTTCGATGCTGGCCTGGATCGGCCTTGCCAGAATCGCCGGTGGCAAGTCCGGATTTTGGTGATCAACCATGTGGCGCCAGGCCTGCGCCCAGTTCCCTGTAAGCTGGTTTTGGTTTAACCCACCACCGGCAGATGTATAGAAAAGAAAATTCTCGACCTCCGCCGGTGCCACGGAAATGTTGGATCCTGGCGGGTATTGGATAATCCAATTGGAATAGACGTCCCTCACCATCGTGTGTCCAAATCGGAAACAGGCAGCCGCGAATTCGATGGGCACGAAAAATGCGCCGGACGTATTTACGAGTGTGGGACCATTTTGCAGGATATCTTCGTAGATGTCGCTATCAACGATCCTGGGCAGGTAATCAGTCAGCGTTACGGCCTGCAAATGCCGGCGTGTCTCGCGTTGGCCTGCCGTGGTGTCGAGTACCAGTTCGGCCGATAGCGCCTGGTGGAAACGCACAAGAAGTACCTGCATTTGCGCAAGTGCCAGATTGTCATCCGTCCGCGGGTCTACACAGCAATGCCGACCTGTGGAGCCGGCACGCGGAAGATCGCGTGCATCCGTAATACCGGGTGCCCCATTGTAGACAAGTCCCAATGCGCTGCCGGCTTTTTCCTGCCATTGACTAGTCGGTGTGTCGGGATTAGGCGCAGTCCCGAATAGGGACGAGAAATCAAGACCGTGCGGTTGTTCACCATTGATCCAGCCGTCTTCGCCATTTGGCCCGATGCCCGGCAACCATTGCATATGCGACATGTCATGCGCGACGAACTGGCCAAAATATGTGTAGGCGGCGGGAATATGAGGCCCATAGCCTAGTGGAGGTTCCTCCGGAACAAACCCTGCGATTGCTTCGCCCAGCGACTCCAGAAAGTCATCGTCATGTGTGTGAATATTGACCTCCTCCGGAGAGATGAGGCGGTCGTATAATTGGATGGCGTCCCAGTCGCTGGAGGCGGCATTGCCCCGGTCCACCGACATCGTTTCAGCACCCCGACCGGTTGCCGTTGCTAACAATTTCTGAAAGCCTGGTGCGTCAGCAGGATCGATGGCTGGCAAAGCAAAAGTCCGTCGCTTATCCTCATCGGGAGAGTCGTAGCTGTTCCGCTCAAGTCGAAAGGTGAGCCGCCCATCCGGCCCACTGTAGCTAAAGATCTCAGGACCGTCTTTGTCGGCACCCTCATGCGAGTCGCGGATAAAATACAGATTACCGCCGTGGATTAAGGGCATTTTTATAAATCCGCACTAATTATGGATTAAGCATACTCCGTGTTTCGCAAAACACAAAGGCCGGCGCCTAAGTCCTTGTTCTATCGGATGCGCAAAAGCCAGTGATTGCCTGGATCATCAGCTAGTCAGCCCAAAATCGTCCTTTGCAATTAATTGGTCACGCCAGTTCATCCCGTATTGAACCAAAACGCCTGTAAATGCGGCGATTGCATTTTGGCGGTTGGCGTCTGTCTTGTTCTTTCCTATCGGTTTGGGCTCCTGATTGTCTTATGGCGTCCTTTCCCTTCCCATTGTTGTCGGTTGGCCGGTGAGCGCAATGGGCCTTAATCGGAATAGACGGAATTAGCAGAACGCTACGTTGACGCTACCCTGAAAACAACTAAAGCCCAGAAATCGCTGAGAAATCTGAGCCCTTTAGGTATGCGTTAAGGAAAGATAAAAAGCCCTTATTCACAGGACTTTGCTTATTATGACAGCGGTGTGCGCAGACGTTCAATAAGGTTCTGCATATCTTGCGGCAAATCAGCCTCAAACCGCAGGGTTTCACAAGTGACCGGGTGTTCAAATCCCAAAACGGCTGCATGGAGCGCCTGACGGGGGAAAGCGCTTACTGACCCGGCGGCGACTGCGGAAAACGCCTTGGCAGAAAGCTTTCGCTTGCCTCCATAAACCGGGTCGCCCACCAGCCCGTGCCCTGCGTGGGCCATATGAACGCGGATCTGATGGGTTCGGCCCGTTTCAAGCCAGCATTCGATCAGGGCAAGACCCGCAGGAGCTCCAAAGGTTTCGACAACACGCGCACGCGTCACGGCATGGCGCCCACCGTGGAACAGAACCGCCTGTCTCTGACGGTCAGTCTTGTGCCGCGCAAGTTGCGTTGTCACACGCATGATGTTGCCGGGTTCAAAGCTGATCCCTTTGACACCGCGCAAACGAGGATCGTTGGCATCCGGCACCCCGTAACACACCGCGCGATAATACCGTTCGACACTATGCGCCGCGAACTGCGCGGCCAGACCGTGATGCGCTGCGTCGGACTTAGCGACCACCAGAAGGCCACTTGTTTCCTTGTCGATTCGATGCACGATACCGGGGCGTTTCACCCCGCCGACGCCCGACAGATCGTCTCCGCAATGGTGGAGCAAAGCATTAACCAGAGTACCGCCGGGTGATCCCGGCGCAGGATGTACGACCATACCTGCTGTTTTGTTGACGACGATCAGGTCTGCATCCTCAAAAACGACCTCAAGCGGGATGTCTTCGGGGCCGATATGGCTGTCTTCGGCCTCGGCCACGACAATCGTGACCCGCGCCCCTTCGACCACCTTGGCCTTGGAATCGCATGTCTCGGCACCGTCGATCTGAACCGCACCTTCTTCGATCAGACGGGCCAGCCGGGTGCGCGACAGGTTTTCCCCATCTGGCACATCCCGGGAAAGCGCCTTATCAAGGCGAGGCGGCGGATTGGCCGCGATGTAAAACTCAATCTGGCGGGTGCCCATGACTGTCCCTTCCGAACCCCAAGAACCGCAGGAAACTCCGCAACTGCGATTGCTGCGGCGGATGGTCATGCTGTTGACCGCGGTGATGATTGGCGGGGTTCTAGTGACATTCGCCCTGATTGTCATCCGCCTATCGGACCGCACCCCCAACGTACCGGATCAGATCGAGCTGCCCGATGGTGCCCGGGCGCAGGCCTTGACCATCGGGTCAAACTGGTATGCCGTCGTTACCGATGACAATCGCATTCTGATTTTTGACAAAACAACAGGAAAACTGCGCCAGGAGATCGCGATCGAATAGGCCCTGCGACCTGTTCCGGCGGTATGAAAGATCAGAGGATCACCTTGCTTCAACCGGGAAACAGCCGAGTTCCGGTCCACGCAGCACCCAGACGCTGATCCAGCGCATCCGACCGTATCTTGTGCTTGCCTGAAACCGGGGACAGCATGATGTCGCTCAAGCAAATCCTGTCACCGACTGGGAAAAGCTCTACGCAAGCGCATTCGAGGTCCTGCCCCAGGGCTTCAGCGATCTGGATCATGTCATCAAAGCGCTCAGGCCGGAGTTCAACGGCGCTGCTGGTTGGTGAAGACAACTCATCTTCGACATACCTGTAGTCGCGATCATGGAGCATCTGAACGCGCCCTCTCCCCCGGTCACGGTCAACCTGCACCAGTTGTACTTTCCCGGCGATCACCCAGAATTTCCAGGTGCCGGCCTGTCGATCCCCGGCGGACAAGTCTTCTTCGATGTAATAGAGGGGCTTTTGCGTGGCGCGCCACCATTCGCCTGTCCAGAACCCTTCGGGCGTTTTTGTCTTGTGCCACGCTGCCAGTTTCTGGTTTGCATCGTCGCGCTGCGTGCGATCCAGCGGGAACGACAGGGCCAACTTGTGACCATGGCTCATCGTTCCCTTCAACCAATACTGGCCGGGCCCGAGGTCGAGTGTTTCGGGCAATGCCGGAATGTGCGCCTCCCACGTGCGCTGCGGGCAGGCAAGCAGTTCCGAGGCGCTGCCCACGTATTTGGACCGGTCAGAGATCAACGCATCAGGGACTTCGCCAAAAAGCTTCATGACCACCAGCTTTTCGGCGAATGTCTTTGGCGTGCGCAGATCGGGTAGAGACTGATGGCTATCCGCATAGTTGTACAAAGACATACCAAGCGCATTCAGCCGTGCAGGGTCACTGCCATAGTGTTCCCAACCGCGCGAAAAACCGACGCGTGGCGGGGTGTAGGCACCGTACAGATTGTCAGCTGCAATTGCGTCGAGATCAGCCTGTGCCGCCTTGAGATAGTCTTCCCGGTCAGAGAGCAGAGCAACGGACACGACGCCGCCGGTGGCGTCGTGGATTTCTTCGGTCGTAGCGCGCATGGTGGGCAGATTTGCCGGAAACTCCACCGGTTTGAGGCCCCCTCGGCCGTGGCGCGGCAAAGGCGCGTCGCCCGGTCTCACCCCCAGGTTCCTCAAACGTCGATCCAGAAACGAATGCCGATTGATCCCGTTTGCAATCCACCACCGCATCCGGCGCCCCCACAGATGCACGGCAAGCGTATCGTCTTTGATATACGCGTCCCTGAACTCTCGGACGTGAATATCATTGGCTTGTCCTGCCCGTCTGAAAGGCAAAGGATAAAAGACCGGTATGGGGCTGGCATGTTTCAGTTCGTCGTGGTGGCGAAGAAACCACGTCATGACACCGGGGCCGTAGACGCTGTGTTCCTGATCTGACGCATGCGGCAATTCACCCGCGCGTTTCTGACGTTCCAGTTCTTCCCGTTCTTCACCTTCAACCCACGGGCGGATCGGATAAGGATCCTGACAGTATTCGGAATACGCATTCAACGTGGGGCTGTCGGGTGGCAGCCGCATGACGGCATTGCAGATGGTATCGCGGTTGAAATACCCAAAGACATGATCTGCCCTTGGTATCGGGGCAAGCGCCAACACATCCGTGTCGCACCACAGAAAGTCCGTTTTCTTCATCAGGTGCAATCTGAAGATATCGGATTGGGGCACAGGCGTCTTGAACTGGTTGTTTACGATGAACTGCTTAGGTTCGTGGATTTCGTTTGCCGACACCAGTTCGATACCATCCGGAACATTGTCGACTTGTCCATAGTGGAACAAAACGACCCTGTGACCGCATTCCACGAAGGACAGCATGCACATCTGCTCCAGAAAGCTCAGGCTGCCTTCCATCCACAGCATCCCAATCGTCGGAAGAGAGCGATCCGCAACCATTAGTCTATTTCTCCGAGGGCTGTGTTGTCAGGACTCTGTCCTGTTTTCGTCAGACGAAGACGGTGCGCCGGCAGACAGACGTTCCCGCACGCCGCGGTCTTTTGCGACAAAATCCACAGCAGGCTTTTCAAGAAGCTTCTGATACAACTCATCATACTCTGGCAGTTTCAGCAGATCGTTGATCAGGGCTTTGTGCCAGCGGAACGCTCTTCTGTGTAACCGTCGAAGCCTGTCGTCAGCGCGAAACTCTTCAAGCACCGCATCCACTTCATCCTTGTACCGCAGGATTGTTTCATCTTTGGCACCACCACGGTTCCAGCGGTCCCAATATTCGGTTCCCAGAGTCTGCGACGAATGATTTGCCCGACCTCGGCTGCGCTTGGCCAGATAGGCCTGTGTAGACCTCACGGCATAGTGGTTGATCTGTGCGACTTCAAAACCAAATGGGGGCGCCACGTGGTTACCGAATGGGGCAGGTTCCGTGGCGTGCCCTCCGGGCACTGACCGGAACACGCCGGCCTGCAGTTCGGGGCGGGGGTGCGGGTTGTGCAACCCGTAGCGAAGATAAAAATCCCCCTGTCTGAACAGGGATTTGACAAACCGACGCCCTGCCCCGCCTTGTTCGAAATCCAGTTCACAATCGTAGAACTGCCGCGTTACGAGCGTATCGCGCATAACATGCCGACCACTGTTCGAGAATATCTTCCAGGGAATGGAAATGACGTCAACGCCAGGGGTTGCCTCAATCAGATCATCAACCCTGTTATTTCCAACGTGAATATTCAGGAATTCATCCGCGTCGCCGACATATATCCATTTTGCGTCTTTCACCACCGGCAAGCGCCGCGCCTGCCTCAGCGCAGATCGATGAATCCCGCCGGTTCCGACACGGTTTGTGTGAAACTCCACATGGCCCAAGTCCTGCAAGCGTCTCAGAATCTGGTTGGTGCCGTCTGTACAATCATTGGTGTAGACAATGATCCGGTCAAACCCCAACACCTTGTGATGGGCCACCCATTCCAAAATATAGGGACCCTCGTTCTTCATCGCAGTGATGAGGACTTTTTCAGGCTTTTCCATCGCTGCCACTTATCCCCGCTGCCTAGTCGTTCTGACCTTTGCTGTCATCTTGCGGGACAATCTTTTCGATTGCGATCTGCGCGCCGGCAATCGCGCGGATGCGCAACTCTCGGGGGTGCTGGCCCAGAAATTCGTTGACCGCACGGATCACGCCATCGCCCCACCAGCCGCGGCGGTGGTAGTCGTCGAATGCCATGATTCCACCGGGTTTGATCTTGGGAAACAAAGCGGCCAGATCGGCGGTCACGCCTTCATATGAATGATCCCCATCAACATAGGCAAACGAGATGCTGTCATCATCGAAAAGCTCCAGCGCGGGCACCGAGAAATCCCGGATAATAGCGACCTTGCCCTCTTCGATCTCGGCCTCGAAAGACTTTACGACCTTCTGGAAGATGGCCTCCATCTTTTCGTCTTCGGTCCGGCCCACAAACGCAGTTGTATGCGAATCCTCACCAATGTGTTTCCACGGATCGATCAGAAACAGCTGACTGGGCTCAATCAACTTCAGAATGGTCGGAGAGAATTCGCCCTGCCAGACACCGATCTCAACGGCCACCCCGCCCTTTGGCAGACGCGAAAGGAATGTGCGACGGATTGCTTCCTTGCTGTTCTTGCGTTTGGTCGCCTTGTCAGCCTTCGGTTTCTTCTGGCTGCCGGGCGCAACACCGATAACCTTGGGTTCGTTTGACATCTCGACCTCACTTGCAGACGGGTGTCCTGTTCACGCAAAACCCGTTTTGTTTATTGAAACATGGCTACCACGCCGTCGGCTCAAGAACCAGAAGCTATGCATCCTTTTTGTCAAGTGGTGGCAACTTGTCGATACCAAGCCACGGTGGCTGCAAGCTGGTTATCCGGTACCGTGCGGCATTGCGCCCCAGAAAACTGTTTATCGCTGCATTCATACCGGTATACGACCCACCTCCATGACGGCGATAGGATGTGAACGCGATACTGCCCCCGGGCGCGAGAACCCGGTCGATGCGGCGTAAAAGCTGGTTCATCACCTGTTCTGCCCGAACTCCGCGAATGATGACCACACCGACGCTTTCGTCTTCAAACAGCTTCAGCATCAAGGGGGGCAGCGCCCGGTAGACATGTAATCGTCCGGCAAGAATGGGGTCGCGGAAATATTCCAGCAGTGCATAAAACGTGCGATCCAATGCCTGTAGCTCGGGACCCTGAGTTGCATCCGCACAGGTGAAGCCGTCCCAAGACAGCCCCCAAGGCCCTATGACCGTCAATTTTTCGACAGCGTCCAGGCCAAGAATTTCTTCTATGATTTCAGTCTCAACATGTCCGATCAGCACCCAGTTCTTCTTGCCGCTGATTGATCCAAGAAAACTCTGCCGCTGGTCTCTTGTTCTTTCAACTTCAGGAGGGGCAGCAGGCAGGAAAACAGGATCCTTTGGATCAAACGGCACCGAAACCTGTTTGGCATCCGTAATCTGCGCGTGTTGCGTGGCGGCCTCTTCGTAATCGAACGACGTTTCGAGGGCATCGAGCCGAACAAACCAGGGGAAATTGTTTGGCTTGGAGTTCTCGGGTTTGGACATTTTGCCAAGGCGGGTCCACTTCGCGACCTGGGCAAATGTGATTTCGGGGTCCTTGTACATTTCGGCGTTGAAGGACAAATCACCATCTTCCATCACCCCGAGCTCCAGTGCCTTGACATAGCGCCCGCTGCGAAAGCGGCTGAACTTTGCGATAAAATCCCGCGCTACCTCGGTTTTTCGGAGGCTTGCAATACGTTCCTTGTGAAATGCAACCGCCTGATGATGCAGTTGCCCCAAAACAGGATCTGATCGCAGTTTTTCAAAAACCTCGCGAAGGCGTGTGACTTTGGACAGGACCGAGATTTCTTCGACGTCGTTATAACAATGCAGTTTCCAGTAAGCTTGACCGGTTGCCTCCATCTTCGGGTGAAAGCTCGAGGTGTTCACATCCCCTCGCAGCCGTTTCATCAGATAGCTTTCCACAGACCTCACCGCATAGTGGTTCATCCGAAAAAGCCTGCGCCCAAACCCTGCGCCCGTCGATGAATACGCCCACCCGCGTCTTCGCATTGCTGGCGGCAACGGGTCACCATCCCCATCTACCCACGCAAATCGATCCGCCTTGTTTGGTACCGGACCCCGCGGACGATGCGTACTTATCGTCCGATACGATCCGTTATTGCGGAACAGCGATTTGAACGCCCGCAAGTTATGGGGACTGACGGCACCAAGCTCGCCTGCACGGGTGAATTGCTCGACAACGAACCGGTCTTCGAACTCGACGATTCCGTTGTGCCCGAACAACTGCCAAATTGCAGCAAACCCATCTGCGTGCGGCAATGCACGAAATAAATCGTCCAGTGTCCCGTCGCCGATGCGAATATCAAGGAATTCATCTACGTCGCAGACCAATATCCATTCGGCCTCTTTGCTCCAGGGGTGTTCCATGGCGTTTGCATAAGCTGAAGCCTGAGGTCCAAACTCCCACGGGCCGGGATTGTCGATATGCGCCAGGAATCCAAGCTCCTCGCATCGCCGAAGGATCGCGTCGGTGCCATCGGAACAATCATTTGAATTGACTATAAAATGCGTGAAGCCGATCGAAAGATAGTATGCAATCCATTCCAGGATGAACGGCCCTTCGTCTTTCATCGTGGATATGACAAGTCTCATCGCATCTACCTGCACCCGTGGCCCGCAAATTCAGGATAGCGGGAAAAAACGCATCTTTGCAGATGTATAGCGCGCATCCCTGCCTGCGGCTTTGTTACGGGCCCCGGAATTGCATTGCAAGTGGACGAGCCCGCCGGTTCACCAATTGCCAGACCCAAACTCCGCAGACGATCACAGCCTCGCGGGTCGCGTCCGTTGCGTGCGGCTTTGTGCTTGAAAACGACAATTTGATTGCCTTCGGGCGCCAACCATTTATAGCTGACCTTCAATGTCGCCAAAGGTTTTTGGCAGCAAGGATGCGGTACCTCGAGTGGATCATGACAGGTAATCTAAAAGATCAAAGGGCGCATGGCCTTGATTCACTGCGCGGTATCGCAGCGTCTGCGGTCGTGTTTGTACACGCAGTGCACATTCATCCACTCGGCGTCTACTACAAGAACTGGGGTGCCGACTATTATGCGATGGGAGTGCCGCTGTTTTTCATAATAAGCGCGATGTCTATGTCGCTGGCTTACCAAAAGGGAGTGTCCTTTGATCGAAGCTGGGCCTATGCCTTACGCCGTTTTTTTCGAATTGCCCCACTCTTCTACCTGATGCTCTTTGCTTGGCTGTATATAGGGGTCCAGGCCGAAACAGGTACGATCATCAGGAATATTACATTTCTGTTCGGGTTTGTCCCCAGTGAACAAACCAGTCTTGTTCCGGCGGGTTGGTCAATCGGCGTCGAAGCAATCTTCTATCTTCTGTTCCCCTTCCTTTGGATTTGGCGGAGCATTTGGTCAGCGATGTTTCTCTTTTTGCTCGCCTGCTTGGGATGGGCGTATGTAAACTTATCTGGTCAGGGTGAAGTTCCCGATTTTTACTATTGGACCAGTTTTTTCACGAACGCCCCGTACTTTGCGTTGGGCCTGATCGTTTGGTGCGCCTACCGTTGGACACCTAAGTCATACGAGCGCCCCGTCGGCTATTTAGCGCTCGGTGCCGGGGTCGCCGGGTTGATTTACATGTATCTGTTTGGTCCGGTTCTTGACCAAGCACAAACGCTAAACAAACCGGTTCCACTCGCACTGGTTTTGGGCTGGGGCTTTGCCTTTGCAAGCCTAGCGCTATCGCAGGCACTTCGACCCGTTTTTTTTCTCTATAACCCTTTTACCCGCTTTCTTGGAAAGATCAGTTACAGCCTATATCTGATGCATCCGTTTCTTATCTATAACACAAACCTGACCCGATGGGCCGCAACACTTACGGACAATCCGGATCTTGTGGTGCCCGTCGTCTGCGCGATTACCCTTGCCGTAACAATACCAGTTGCAACTGTTATCTACTACGCTGTCGAAGTTCCATTCATGCGTCTCGCCCGCCATCTCACCAAGCCGGATCCGAGAAACACAGCCTTACAACAATTGGCATCGTGACAGCAGAGCACGCCCACCGACACAACGTGACTCTATAGTACCAGGGGAATAACCTCGCCCTTATTGCGGGCAATGTCGGTAATGTCAAAAGCACCGCTTTGCAGTTCAGCCTCGCCCCGAACAACCATCACAGAGTGATTTTTGACGATGACTTCACGAACGATGTCCGGGCGACAGGCGCAGGACATGACGCACTGAAGCACCAGGTTCGCCAGCCCCTCTTTCCCGTCGAAATAGTCCGAATTGTAGTGTTCTTCCATCGTGGACCATTGCCAGTCTTCAATGACGAAGACGCCCCCTTCCGACATGCGCGGAAAAACGAGGTTAAATGACAACAAGGTTTCCAAATACTGGTGCGAAGCGTCATCTATGACGAGATCAATTTTCTCGTCGCCGAACTCTACGTCCAGCAATTCACCAAACCGACTGATGTCCGCCTGACTTATCCCCTTGTAAAGGCGCACGTTATCCTGCCGCGAATACCTTTCGATATAGGCGTCAAGATGAGGCAGTTCGCGCGTCGAATATTCAACTGCAACCAATTTTTCAGGCTGAAAAACACGATCGAGGAGCGCGACGCTCCCGCCCTGCCATACTCCGATATCGACGATATTGCGAACATCAATCTTAGAAGTACAATCGAGTTCGGCCTCGATCATTTCGCGGGTTTTCACCAGCAGAAACTCGTTATCGTTCGATGTGATGTCGTGGTATTCTGCACGCTCGACAGTGGCGAAAAAACTGACGCCACCAACGGTGCACCTGTTCCGCTCTGACCAGACAATCGGTTGAACTTTCTTCTTTTTCGAACCGCCTGAAATTGAGTGCAAGGCAGTTGAGATAGCCTCCCTAAATTTGTTCACCATAATGCCCTTACCTGATGGATTGTTGCTTCATCACCTGAAAGGCTTGAGTTTACAAGCTTCCTGAACATCCAAGGCAGAAAGAAACGCAGGGCAGTTGTTTCACGACCTCGAAAATGGGGCGGATCAGATCATATTCGCCAAGCCTGATGCTGAAGTTGGCGCAAACATTCGCGTAATTCGTAGCGTCAAAAACGATATGTTTCACTCTGCACGTCAGAGCTGGAAGCTAAGGCACGTCTAAGTTGAAAAAAACGCAGTTCACAGGAAATGTGACTCCATTTAGCCAACCCTCCAGGCGATTTCCCGCGATTCTTATTGAAACTTTACAGCAGAGAGGTCAGAACCAGCCAGACATCTATGCAAGGTTATAATTTATGCTCGCGGAACTTCGGGAACAATATCTGACCACGGTTGCCCGTGCCCTGGATGGCACGATCTATGAAGACCCACCAATTCTGTTTGGAGACACCAAACCGGATTATGACTCCAAAAACCGCGAATACGGCTGGGATTGGCCGTCTGTTGCTTTCACTATGGTGGGCAGCAAGAGATTGGCCAATGTTCGCGCCATGGTGGAATCCGTCATCGGCAACCAGGTTCCCGGCGATTTTGTCGAAACCGGAGTATGGCGTGGCGGTGCCAGCATCTTTGCGAAAGCGGTTCTCTTTACATATGGCCAGAATGACAGACGTGTCGTTCTGTGTGACTCTTTCAAGGGACTGCCCGAGCCGAATGAAGAGTTGTATCCTCACGACAAGGGGTCTGATTTCCATAAGTACGACGCTCTGGCCGTGTCAGCCGATTCTGTAAGGGCGAATTTTGAAAAGTTCGGGCTTCTGGATGATCAGGTTGTGTTCATTGAAGGCTTCTTCAAAGACACCATGCCACTGGTACCCAGCGAGCAGATCGCCGTGCTGCGTCTTGACGGTGACATGTATGAATCAACCATAGATCCTTTGCGGCACCTTTTCGGCAAAGTCTCGAAAGGTGGATGGATCATCGTTGACGACTATCATGTAGTTCCCGCAGCCAAAGCTGCCGTGCATGATTATCTTGACGAAGTGGGGTATCAGCCACCCGCGATCAATGAAATCGATGGTGTGGGTGTCTATTTCCAGAAGGTGTAGAGAGAACCCGCTGGAACAGACTTGGAGTTCAGGTCACGGGTCAAGTTGGGCCTACAACTTGCGGGCGCTGCTGACGTCGGGGCCCGTCACCTGAACACCTGAAACGTCAGGCTCAGCAAGGCTGTGGCCTATTCGTGTTTCAGAATGGCCGACCAAGCAAACACCCCCGGGGGTGCTACCGGACAGCATCCTCAACATCCCGATGAACGTCCACAATGTGGAACTGATTCAAGTTCTGAAAGCGTCTATTTCACTTGGTATAGCTGTCTTCGACAGCCCTTTCGGGCCTCGCTCGGTGGACAAAAGAGCGGATGCAATCTTCGCACCCTTCATCAATTTCTTATTTTTTCACTGAGAGTTGGTGCGGTCGAGAAGACTCGAACTTCCACGGGAGTTACCCCACAGCGACCTCAACGCTGCGCGTCTACCAATTCCGCCACGACCGCACTGCCAATGACTTGGTAAAGCGGCGTATAGACGTTGGTGTGCGCGATGTGAAGAGGCAAAAACACTCCGGTTCAAAAACCTTCACCGCGACCTTATCTATGCTACCGGACAACACGCTAATGATCTGACAGGAGCCGCAGATGACCCCGCCCGATAACCGCCCAATCGTTCAGATCGATATCGTCTCGGATGTTGTGTGCCCCTGGTGTGTTGTCGGGTTTCGGCAGCTTGAAGAAGCGCTGCAGCAACAGGGTGTTCTTGCCCGGCTTCGCTGGCATCCGTTCGAGTTGAACCCGAACATGCCGCCCGAGGGCCAGAATTTGCGCGAGCATATCATGGAGAAATACGGCACGACCGGTGATCAAAGCCAGCAGGCCCGGGACAGGCTTACCTCGATCGGCGCTGAGCTCGGCTTTACCTTCAACTTCGACGAAGACAGCAGAATGGTGAATACATTCGCGGCGCATCAGTTGCTGGATTGGACGGAAGGGTTTGGTCGGCAGCATCCATTGAAACTGGCTCTGTTTGACGCATATTTCACACATCAGAGGGATGTTTCCGATATTGATGTTCTGCTGGAAGCTGTTCGGTCCATCGGGCTGGACGCGGATAAAGCGCGACAAGCGCTTGAAAGCGGAAAACACATAGCCCCCGTACGTGAAAAGCAGCAGTTCTGGACCAGCCGGGGCATTTCAGGTGTGCCATCCATGGTATTTGGCGGAAAATATCTGCTGACCGGCGCGCAAGGATCTGAAACCTATGCACAGGTGTTGCAACGTTGCCTGTCTGAGGCCGCCTGACCCCTTTCCCTGACCGATCTGGACGGTTATGAGGCCGACATGGAATGGAAAATCACCGATGGTCTGACCAGCTATGACGACGCCGTTGCCTTTATGGAGGCGCGGGTCGCCGCAATCGCAAGTGGCGACGCCGAGGAATGTGTCTGGCTGTTGGAACACCCGCCGCTTTATACTGCGGGAACCTCAGCCAAGATCGAGGATCTGACCGACCCTGATCGGTTTCCGGTTTATGAAAGCAAACGCGGGGGCGAATACACCTATCACGGGCCCGGTCAGCGTGTGGCTTATGTCATGCTGGATCTGAACAAACGGGGACGCGATGTGCGCCGTTTTGTGAAGCAGCTTGAAACCTGGGTGATTTCAGCGCTGGCGGAGTTCAATGTACAAGGTGAGATTCGTGGCGGGCGCGTGGGGGTTTGGGTTCGGCGTGACGACAAGCCTTTGACGGCGACCGGCAAACCGGCGGAAGATAAGATCGCCGCCATTGGTTTGCGCCTGCGCAAATGGGTCAGTTTTCACGGTATCTCAGTGAATGTCGAACCGGATCTGGAACATTTTTCGGGCATCGTCCCATGCGGGATAAGCGAATACGGCGTGACGTCATTGGTCGATCTGGGGCTGCCGGTGACAATGGCAGATATTGATGCAGCTCTGGAAAAGACATTCGCAGACGTTTTTGGATCTGCTGATTCCTGAACTCAACTGCCAATCGCTGCGCAGCGAATCGCTGCGCTCTACTGTAGCAAACAACAATCCTTGTGACCGGGTGGCTCTGT
Source organism: Ruegeria sp. CDSA141 (assembly GCF_059612005.1). NCBI lineage: Bacteria > Pseudomonadati > Pseudomonadota > Alphaproteobacteria > Rhodobacterales > Roseobacteraceae > Ruegeria > Ruegeria sp. CDSA141. The sequence continues at coordinate 48,689 of NZ_JBXWPT010000002.1, read as the reverse complement.
TTCCCATGCGTAAGGCAATTAACCCTGAATTCGGTGGATTTAGGGAAGTCTTTAAGCATTTTTTAACTCAGGTAGATACAAAGGCCCCGTTAACGAGTAACATGGAACTGCCAATCAAGAGTGAGTGGTATGTTAACCGGTGATCCAGGGCTCGCCCTCGAAATCCGAGAAGTGTTTGGTTACGAGTCTGCCGTTCCGACCCCAAATCGGAACGGCAATTCTCTTTTAGGCACCGCTATTCTTCCTGGTGCCCAAATCGGGACGAACCGACGCAGGCGCGGTCGGCCTGTTCCAGTTCGAGCGTCGCATGGCCTACCCCAAAACGATCCAGAAGGGTTAGCCTGACACTGTTCCGCACCTCTTCGGCCTTTTGCCAGGCGTCTATATCGATGACCAGATGAGCCGTCAGCGCGGGCTGCCGTTCCTGCATGCTCCACAAATGCATGTGATGCACTTCGGCCACCCCTTCTGTTTCTTCAATAGCCGCCGCAACTTGCTCTGGTTCCAGGTCGAGCGGTGCGCCTAGCATCAGAATGCGGATCGTCTCACCTATCTCACTTTTGACATGCCACATGATATAGACGGAGATCAGGATCGTCACCACCGGGTCCACCCATGTCCAGCCGAACAGGATCACTGCGGTTCCCGCCACGATCACGGCGACTGATCCCAATGCGTCAGCAACATTATGAATGAATGCGGCCCGGATATTCATGCTCTCCTTGGCCAGAGCATACGTCAGCGCAGCGGTTACGAGATCGACCACCAATGCCAGCGCGGCGATCCAAACCATAATCCACCCGTTGATCGGCTCGGGTTCAAAAAACCGTATCACTCCTTCGTAGAACAGATAGACAGACAGCACGATCAACGTGGTGTAATTGACCAATGCGGCGACGACTTCGGCCCGGCCATAGCCAAAGCTCATACGGGCATCGGCGGGGCGCCGGGCTATCTTTCGGGCGAAAAACGCGATTATCAGCGCGACGGCGTCCGAAAAGTTGTGCAGCGCATCGGCAATCAACGCCAGAGAGCCCGAAATGATGCCACCGATGACCTGAGACACAGTCAGGAACATGTTCACCCCAATCGCCCAGGCGACGCGCGCATCACCTGCGTCCGGATCGATGTGACTATGATGTTGACCATGTCCGGTGTGGGAATGCTGGTGTGCCATGTCGTTTCCTGTCCCTTGTTGCGGCTTCCCAGAGCATGTAGTTCCTCTAGCCACTAGAGGTTCAAGAGGCCGCAACGGAAAAATGTACTCAATCGGGGACTTATCGCGCCGAACCGGAGTGAAAATTCCCACAATCCGGTTTTATGAAGACAAAGGCCTTTTGCCCAGGCCAGAGCGAACGGCGGGCAATCAACGCCGGTATGACGATACCGCGTTAAAGCAGCTGATCTTCATTCGCCATTGTCGTGATCTGGGATTGCCACCGGCCGACGTCGTGGGCTTGCTGTCCCTTGAGGGCGCGTCTGGCAGCGACCTTAACCGGGCGCACGAAATTGCCGAAAAGCAACTGGCCGACCTCCGGGATCGTATTGCCCGCCTTCAAAACCTCGAGGCGGAACTGACCCGAATTTCAGCGGCCTGCGACGGGCAGCACGACCACGTCTGTGCCGTGCTGCACGCGTTTCAGGATCATGGCGAATGTATGGGGCCACATGGCGCCGCATGATCAGGCGAGTGCGGCGCTGATCTTTTTCGCGTGGTCCCCGATAAGCTCGAAATCCCCCATCTTGCCCGGTGGGCCCATGGAAACGCCTTCGTAGCGCGGCAAGATGTGAAAATGCAGGTGGAAGACTTCCTGCCCGCCTGCCGCTTCACTGAATTGCTGAATTGTCACCCCGTCCGCGTCAAATGCGGACTTAACGGCCAGGGCCATTTTCTGCACCGTTCTCATAACTGCCGTCAGTTGCTCGGGCGTAGCGTCCAGTACGTTGCGGCAGGGCGTTTTGGGGATTACCAGTAGATGCCCGTCAGTGCGTGGCATGATATCCATGAAAGCCAGCGTTTCGTCATCCTCGTACACGCGCGTGCACGGGATTTCTCCGCGCAGGATTTTCGCAAAAATATTGTCGGGGTCGTAATCAGCCATCTCAAACCTCTGGATTGCGGGTGTTGGCACCGTTCTGAGACGCGCGCAGGCAACGGTCAAGGCGGAACTCTGCCAACACCCTTGCCGCATCGACAGGCCGGGCTTGAATTCTCGTCCGCCACGCCCAGATACCCCATGTTGAAGGCCGGAAAATCGCGCGGCACCCGCCTGCCCGCGACAATTAATCTTGATCCAGATCAAACTCGGCCATTGAAGGTGCCCTCTCCACATTCTAAAACCAGCAGGAATCCCGCGCGTTGGAGAGGTCCGACTGCGCGGTGCAGTTGCAACAGGAGGCACCTATAATGGCAGACGCAGCCATTCATGGCCACGACCATGAAGACGAGCGCAGCTTTTTCCAGCGCTGGTTCATGTCGACCAACCACAAGGACATCGGGATTCTGTACCTGGTCGTTTCGGCGCTTGCCGGTCTGATCTCGGTTCTGATGACCGTCTACATGCGGCTCGAGCTGATGCACCCGGGCGTTCAGTACATGTGCTTGGAAGGCTTCATGGCCGACCCATGTACACCCAACGGGCATCTGTGGAACGTCATGATCACCTACCACGGTGTTCTGATGATGTTCTTTGTTGTCATCCCGGCCCTGTTCGGCGGTTTTGGCAACTATTTCATGCCGTTGCAGATCGGCGCGCCGGATATGGCGTTCCCGCGGATGAACAACCTGTCCTTCTGGCTGTATGTCGCTGGTACCTCGCTGGGTGTGGCCTCGCTGCTCAGCCCCGGGGGTAACGATCAGCTTGGTTCGGGCGTCGGCTGGGTTTTGTACCCGCCGCTGTCGACGACCGAGGGCGGCATGTCCATGGATCTTGCGATCTTTGCTGTGCACGTATCGGGCGCCTCCTCGATCCTCGGCGCGATCAACATGATCACAACCTTCCTGAACATGCGTGCCCCTGGCATGACCCTGTTCAAGGTGCCGCTGTTCAGCTGGTCGATCTTTGTCACCGCGTGGCTGATTCTGTTGGCTCTGCCGGTTCTGGCGGGCGCGATCACCATGCTGCTGATGGACCGCAACTTTGGCTTCACCTTCTTTGATCCGGCCGGCGGCGGCGATCCGATCCTGTATCAGCACATCCTGTGGTTCTTCGGCCACCCGGAAGTGTACATCGTGATCCTGCCCGGATTCGGCATCATCAGCCATGTCATCGCGACCTTCTCGCGCAAACCGATCTTCGGTTATCTGCCGATGGTTTGGGCGATCATCGCGATTGGTGTTCTGGGCTTCGTCGTGTGGGCGCACCACATGTACACCGTTGGCATGTCGCTGCGTCAGCAGGCCTATTTCATGCTGGCCACGATGGTCATCGCGGTTCCGACAGGGGTTAAAGTCTTCTCGTGGATTGCGACGATGTGGGGTGGTTCCATCGAGTTCAAGACACCGATGCTGTTCGCCTTCGGCTTCCTGTTCCTGTTCACCGTCGGCGGTGTGACCGGTGTGGTTCTGTCGCAGGCTGGCGTGGACCGCGCTTATCACGACACCTACTACGTGGTCGCGCACTTCCACTACGTGATGTCGCTGGGCGCCGTATTCGCGATCTTTGCCGGGGTCTATTTCTACTTCAGCAAAATGACCGGCCGTCAGTACTCAGAGTTCTGGGGCAAGGTTCACTTCTGGATGTTCTTCATCGGCGCCAACCTGACCTTCTTCCCGCAGCACTTCCTGGGTCGTCAGGGTATGCCGCGCCGCTATATCGACTACCCAGAGGCTTTCGCCCAGTGGAACTTCGTTTCGTCGATCGGTGCGTTCATCTCGTTCGCCTCGTTCCTGCTGTTCTTTGGCATCGTGTTCTACGCCCTGTTCCGTGGTGCGAAAGAAACGCGTCCAAACCCGTGGAACGAATACGCGGACACGCTGGAATGGACCCTGCCCACGCCGCCGCCCGAACACACGTTCGAGCAACTGCCCAAGCAGGAAGACTGGGACAAGGGCCACGCGCATTGATCCCGATCTGATCCAAAGAAACCCCGCCCAAGTGGCGGGGTTTTTCATTGCCTTCGCAGCCGGTTCGCCAATTGCACCAAAATCCGCTATGATACCCCCGCAGAACAGTCGGAGGATCGGCAATGCCGGAAATCGACTTTTGGTATTCAATCGGCAGCACATACAGCTTCCTTACCGTGATGCGTCTGGACGATTGGCGCGTTGAACATGACGCCACTGTTAACTGGCGGCCCTTCAATGTGCGCACGATCATGTCAGCGCAGCAGAATATCCCGTTCGCCGGAAAACCGGAAAAATCCACATATATGTGGCGCGACATCGAACGTCGCTGTGCCAAGTATCACATCCACGCCAGCTTGCCGGCACCCTATCCGATTTCCGACCTGGCCTTGGCCAATCAGATCGCTGTCCTTGGCATGATGGATGGATGGGGCAAATCTTTTACCCAAAACCTGTACCGTATCTGGTTTGAGGAAGGCGTCGACGCAGGCAGCGAAATCGCTCTGTCCGAAGCTTTGCTGCGCTGCCAGCAAGATCCCCGTCTGACACTGGCACGTGCGCGCAGCCCGGATATCGTCGCGGCACTGGAAGCTGAAACGGATATTGCCGTGAAACTGGGTGTTTTCGGTGCTCCCAGCTTTGTCGTGAGGCAAGAAGTGTTCTGGGGCGACGACCGTTTGGATGACGCCTTGTCTTGGGCGCGTGTCGGCCACGTCGTCTGATCAAAACCCGTCGACTTGACGCAGCACCGCGTTATGTTTCCGGTATGCCGTACAAATGGAATCAGACATCCGAAACCGAACAGGAACTGCGCCTCTGGCCGCATAACTCTCTGCCGCGACGCGGGGCAATGATCACTGTCCTGTCAGTGTTTCTGTTCGGCCTGATCCCGCTGCTGGCCGTGCTCGGATCAGTGGTACTGTGGGGACTGTTACCGTTTCTGCTGATTTCGGTGTTGGGCCTGTGGTTTGCCCTTCAGGCGAACTATCGTGCGCGCAGCGTTTCCGAGGTATTGACGCTAACTGGTACCGAGGCCCACCTCGTCCACCATACTTCAGGCAACGGGTCGCAGGAATGGTCGTGTAACCGATACTGGGCGCGACCTGAAATGCACGAGAAAGGCGGCCCTGTCCCTCATTACGTCACCCTTATTGGGGACGGGCGCGAGGTCGAAATAGGAGCGTTCCTGTCTGAGGATGAGCGCATCACGCTCTATGACGAATTGGTCAAAAAACTGCGCGAACCAATCGCGCAGTAATTGCCTTGAGCATCGGATGACTCAGCAGTTTCCGTTTGACGCGGCGCAGAGGTGGTCCTTGACCATCGGCCCGACCTTGCCGAAATCCATCTGACCGGTATAGCGGGTCTTCAGCTCGCCCATGACCTTTCCCATGTCACGAATGGAACCGGCTCCGGTTGAAGTAATCGCGGCCTGAATCGCTTTTGACACTTCATCATCATCCAGCTGCTTGGGCAGAAACTCTTCGATGACGGCAACTTCCTGCATCTCGCGCTCGGCCAAATCGAGGCGTCCGCCCTCTTCGTAGGCGCGCGCGCTTTCCTTGCGTTGCTTGGTCATTTTACCAAGTATTTCAAGAACCTCTGCATCACCGCAGCCTTTGACCTCTTCGTTGTCCGAGGCGCGCGCGGCGATGTCACGGTCCTTGATGGCCGCGTTGATCAACCGCAGCGTCGATAGACGCTCGGCTGCCTTGTCTTTCATTGCTTGCTTCAGGGCGGCATTCACCCGTGATCGCATGTCCATTTGGCTTGTCCATCCCCATGACAACGGAACCCCGAACATATCTAAACAAAAAGCGTGTTACAACCGGGGGCGATCAGTCTTAACCTATTGAAAAATAACGATAGCATAAAAAATGAACGGACTTGACCCAAGCGCCTAACCCCCTTAGGTATGCGCCGGTTTACCTTGCAGGAGAGTCGCGCCATGGCCCAGAACGTCCCGTCCAAGCCCACCGCATGTCTGGCTTTGGCCGACGGAACACTGTTTTACGGCCTCGGCTTCGGTGCAACCGGACAGACCGTGGCTGAACTCTGCTTCAACACAGCCATGACCGGATATCAGGAAATCATGACCGATCCATCCTATGCCGGGCAGATCGTAACCTTTACCTTCCCCCATATCGGCAATGTCGGCGTGAACCCGGAAGATGACGAAACCGGCGATCCGGTCGCCGCTGGCATGGTTGTCAAATGGGATCCGACCGAGCCGTCCAACTGGCGCTCGGCCGAGGACCTGAAGGGCTGGCTTGCCCGCCGTGGCCGTATCGCCATCGGCGGCGTTGATACCCGTCGCCTCACACGCGCCATCCGCCAGCAAGGTGCGCCGCATGTGGCGCTGGCTCATGACCCCGAGGGCAATTTCGACATCGAAGCCCTGGTTGCTGCGGCCCGCGGCTTTGCCGGGCTGGAAGGTATGGACTTGGCCAAGGAAGTCACCTGTGCCCAAAGCTATCGCTGGGATGAAATGCGGTGGGCGTGGCCTGACGGGTACAAGCGACAAGAGGCCCCTGCCCACAAAGTCGTGGCTGTGGATTACGGTGCCAAGCGCAACATTCTTCGCTGCCTCGCCTCGGCTGGATGCGATGTCACCGTATTGCCAGCGACAGCGACCGCAGCCGAAGTGCTGGCCCATCAGCCAGACGGCGTTTTCCTGTCGAACGGTCCCGGCGACCCGGCCGCAACTGGTGCCTATGCTGTGCCGATGATCAAGGAAATCCTGGACACAACCGATCTGCCCGTCTTCGGTATCTGCCTTGGCCACCAGATGCTGGCCCTGGCTTTGGGCGGTCAGACAGTCAAGATGAACCATGGTCATCACGGCGCGAACCACCCGGTCAAGGATCTGGACACCGGCAAGGTCGAAATCACCTCGATGAATCACGGTTTTGCCGTGGACGCGCAGTCTCTGCCGGAAGGCGTTGTTGAGACCCACAGGTCGCTGTTTGATGGCTCGAACTGCGGTATCCGCATGACTGACAGACCTGTATATTCGGTGCAATATCACCCCGAAGCATCGCCCGGGCCTCAGGACAGTTTCTATCTGTTCGAACGTTTCGCCGATGCGATGGAAAAGAAAAAAGAGCAGGCATAACGCCGGAACTTTCCAGAGTTAACGGCACGTTAACTTTGTTTGAACAACCCTGAGCGCAGGTAACTGTGCCAGGGTTTTATTATGGTTGAGCTTAACCTCCAGGATTTTACAACCGCCGCCCCGTTCCCGGCGCCCGGTTTTCGCAAACCGCTGGGCACTTGCCTGTTGGAGAACGAGGTCATCACCCGCTCGCAACTGGACCACGCATTGAGCCTGCAGGCCAGACAGAAAGCGCCCCTTGGTGAGATTTTGGTTGGCGAAGGATATGCCAACAGGCAAGACGTTCTGACGGCCCTATCCACGCAGTTCGAGTGGCAAATCGCGGACCTTGAACAGATCCCACCAATGCGCGGTTTGTGCGAACTGAAGCCAGTAGATTTCTGGCTTGAACACAATGTTATTCCCTGGATGCGCATAGGCCCGCTGCTTTTGGTCGCCACCGCCCGGCCTGATCGTTTTGCGACCGTTGTTTCCGAGATGCAGGATTGCGACCATGCCATCCTGCCGGTTCTTGCGGATTCTCATCAGATCGACCGGGTCATTGCACTGCACTTCTCGCAGACACTCGCAAATGCTGCCGAAACCCGTGTAAACGCCGCACAAAGCTGCCGCAACTGGACCGCCGGATCCCGGCTCGTAACATCCGCAACAGCGGTGAGTGTGTTGTTTCTTTTCGCCCTATTCCCCGCGTTTGGATTGATGGTTTTGTTGGGCGCGGCCGTGGGGACTTTGGTTCTTTTTGCAGCCTTTCGGACAATTGGCACCCTTGCCTACCTCGGCGACCACATGAAAAAGCCGACCGAACCACCAGAGGCGGCAATCGCGCTTCGACACCCCTGCGTGTCCATCATGGTGCCGTTGTACAAGGAACGAGAAATCGCGAATGCTCTGGTGCAGCGGCTCCAAAGGCTGACCTACCCCAAAGCGCTTCTGGACGTCATTCTCGTGCTTGAGGAAACGGATGACGTGACGCGCGACGCCCTTGCGCAGACGGCTCTGCCCAGTTGGATGCGTGTTGTTGTCGTCCCGGAATTGAACGGGCTGACCACCAAACCGCGCGCCATGAATTACGCGCTGGACTTTTGCCGTGGTGACATCGTTGGCGTTTGGGATGCCGAAGACGCACCTCAGCCAGATCAGATCGAATGTGTGGTGGCGCATTTCACTCAAGCTTCGCCCGAGGTGGTTTGCCTGCAAGGTGTTCTGGATTACTATAACCCTCGCACAAACTGGCGGTCACGCTGTTTTACCATAGAGTACAACAGCTGGTTTCGTGTGATCCTGCCGGGCATCGCACGTATGGGCCTGGTCGTCCCGCTTGGGGGAACGACGTTCTTTTTCCGCCGTGAGAAGCTGTTGGAACTGGGCGGCTGGGACGCCCACAATGTTACCGAAGATGCCGATTTGGGCGTGCGGCTTTGCCGGGCCGGTTATCGGACCGAGATGGTGGATACCACGACATTCGAAGAGGCAAACTTTCGAGCCTGGCCGTGGGTGAAGCAACGCTCACGTTGGCTCAAGGGTTTCATGGTTACCTATCTTGTGCACACGCGTAACCCTCGGAAACTGTATGCGGACCTGGGTGCAGTGAAGTTTTTTGGCCTACAGACGTTCTTTCTGGGCACGCTGGGTCAATTCCTGCTGGCCCCTGTTCTCTGGATTTTCTGGCTATACGCCATGGGCATAACCAATCCGATGGAGCAAATCCTGTCACACCAGATGGCAACAGTGTTGGTCTGGCTGTTTCTGGCGACCGAGGCCCTGAATATCTGCGCCGGGATCATCGCTGTATCCGCGCGTGAACGCCGTTTCTTGCTGCCTTGGGTCCCGACGATGTTTCTGTATTTTCCACTAGGTGTGGTTGCCGGTTACAAAGCGCTGTGGGAGCTGGCGACAAATCCGTTTTTTTGGGACAAAACCCAACATGGTCAGGCCAGCGAAGACATTCCGCTGGCCTGACGTTCATTTATCGCGACGACTGGCATCCTGTTTCAGACGAGTCATGAACGCGATTGAAATATGCTCCTTCAGCGCCCGCCCCGCGGCTTCCTCGTCGCGGGCGGCGATGGCTTCTACAATTCCCTTATGCTCACTTTGTGCAATCTCACCACGCCCCTGAACTGCCAGAGAAGTGGTCGCCATCAGGGCCATCGTCCGGTGGACCAGATCGAGCTGCTGAACCAGATAGCGGTTGTGTGACGCCAGATGAATCTGTTCGTGAAACCGTCGGTTGGCGCGCGACAAAGCCGTTGGGTCATCGATAAGTTTGTCGTCTTCAACAACCATATCCTGAAGAACCTTGATCTCTTCTTCAGTAGCGTGTTTTGCGGCCAGCCGTGCGGCAAGCCCTTCAAGTTCCCGGCGCACAATGTAAAGCTCGGCCATCTGGTTGTGGTCCAGAGACGCCACGATCAATGACCTCCCGTCCCGTTCCAGCAAGGATTGGGTTTCCAGGCGTTGCAGCGCTTCACGGATCGGAGTGCGCGACACGCCGAACCGTTCAGCCAATTCGCTTTCGACCAATCGATCACCGGGCTTGTAGACCCCCACATCGATGGCTTCGAGAATAAGGCTGTAGGCGTCCTTGGTCGGGGATCGGGTCTGGCTCATGGGATCATTTGTCTCCTCGTTCGGACATGTCTAGCCGTGTCAGGGGGCGGCGATCAAGTACAGCATTGAAAACCGCCCGACTGCGCCCTAAACCCAAGCCATGGTCAAACCTTCGTTTAGTCATGTCACCCAATGGGTGTTCGATCTGGATAACACCCTGTATCCGCCGCAGATGCGGCTGTTCGATCAGATCGAAGTTCTGATGACGGACTATGTGGTGCAAGCCATCGGTGTGGAACGGGCCGAGGCCGACAGGCTACGCGCGCATTACTGGCGCGAATACGGGACAACGCTGGCCGGATTGATGGCCGAACATGATCTGGACCCCGACCCTTATCTGCACGCGGTACATCAGGTTGACATGAGCCACATGGACCCGGATGCGGAACTGGCCGATCATATACGCGCCCTTCCAGGTCGGCGGATCGTCTACACCAACGGCAGCGCGCCCTACGCGGAACGTGTATTGGAAGCACGCGGCCTGACAGGCTTGTTCGACGCGATATATGGTGTCGAACACGCAGGGTATCGACCAAAGCCCGAAAAAGCTGCGTTCGAAGCGATCTTTGAAAAGGACGGCCTTCAGGCCGAAATGGCGGCGATGTTCGAAGACGACCCTCGCAATCTTGCGGCCCCGCACGAGATGGGAATGCGTACGGTTCATGTTTCTCCTGACCGGCATGAAGCCGATCACATCCACCACCACACGGACGATCTGACCGCGTTTTTGGCCCGCCTGCGATAGCCTGTCACAGTGCGACGATCTGCACGTTCCGCACCTGCATCTGCGTCCCTATATGCGCAGCAGCGACGAACAGATGGAGACCCCGATGAGCGCGATCGAGATGCCCGGACGCCTGCCGATTTGGCAACGTCTTTTCTTTGCAATTCCGGTTATGGGGTGGCTGGCGCGCGACGCGGCTAACGCTAAGCCAGAAGATCTGTACTATACTGTCGCTGCCATTTTCAGCATGTGGGGCTGTTCCATAATGCTGTTCGGCCTTCCCGGTCTCTACATCCCCGCCCTTATGATGGTGCCGGTGATGTTTCTGATCCTCGTCCTGATTTCGCGCGGCTGAAATACGGGACAGGATGTCACTTGGCACTCGGGGCAGATCCGAATTAGGTTCTGCCCGGAATGATGAGAGGCGCCATGACCGACAGCTGTGACATCCTGATTTCCGGTGGTGGGATCGCCGGTCTGACCGCTGCGGCGGTATTCGGAACGGCAGGATTTGAAGTGATCTGCGTTGATCCGAGCCCTCCGATCACCGAGCGGGATGTGGACGGGTCAGACCTGCGCACCACAGCTTTTTTGCAGCCTGCGCGCGGCCTGCTGGAACAATGCGGTCTGTGGGCAAGGCTGGATGCTCACGCGGCTCCGCTGCAAATCATGCGGATCGTTGACGCGGGCGGCGACGTGCCCGAGCCGCGCGTTGTCCGCGACTTCAACGCAGCCGACATTTCTGAACACCCTTTCGGTTGGAACTTGCCCAACTGGTTGCTGCGCCGAGAAATGGTGGCGCGACTGGCTGAATTGCCCAATGTCGATTTCCGCCCCGGCACCGGAACCACCAGCTTGTTCACCCGAACCGCCGAGGCCCGCGTGGGCCTGAGCGATGGAAACCGCGTCCGGTGTAAACTGGTGCTTGCCGCCGATGGTCGCAACTCACCTATGCGCGAAGCCGCCGGGATCAAAGTTCACACGACACGATATGGGCAGAAGGCGCTGGCCTTTGCGGTGACACACCCAATTCCACACGAGAATGTCTCGACCGAGATTCACAGATCCGGGGGACCGTTCACGATGGTGCCTCTGCCTGACTGGAAAGGGCAGCCCTCGTCCGCCATTGTCTGGATGGAACGCGGACCGAAGGCCGTTGAACTACTGAACCTTGAGCCCGAGGCATTCGAAGCCGCTATGACCGCTCGTTCTTGCGGTTTGTTCGGCCCGCTGAATTTGGCCTCCCGCAGAACGATCTGGCCGATCATCAGCCAATCCGCAGAACGGCTGGCGGGGGAACGCATTGCCCTGATGGCTGAGGCCGCGCATGTGGTGCCACCCATCGGAGCACAGGGATTGAACATGTCGCTGGGCGATCTGCGTTGCCTGCTGGATTTGGCGCAGGCCCGGCCCGAAGGTCTGGGAGACGCACAGATGCTGGACGCCTATCACAAAGCCCGTCACACCGAGGTCGAGATGCGCGTCAAGGGCATTGATCTGCTGAACCGCGCCTCGATGATCGAGGCACGTCCGCTGCGGGATGCACGGGCGATGGGTCTGAGCGCGCTTTATTCTCTGCCAAGCGTGCGCAAGACGTTGATGCAGATGGGCCTTGGCGTTCGCTAAGGCCCGGTCCGCTTACAGAACCTGATCCAGCACCCGCTTCAAACGCGCGATGGTGCCGTCCACGTCGTACAGCTTGTCGAGCCCGAACAGGCCCAACCGAAAAGTGCTGAACCCTTCGGGCTCATCGCATTGCAACGGGACACCAGCGGCAATCTGCATACCCAGTGCCGCAAATTTCCTGCCGTTCTGAATTTCGGGATCCGAGGTGTAGCTGACCACAACTCCGGGCGCGCCGAAACCGTCGGCGGCAACCGAAACAACGCCCTTGTCCTTCAGCATCGACCGCACACCGTCGCCCAACGCCCACTGCGCCGCACCCAGTTTTTTGAACCCATAATCTCGAGTCTCTGCCATGGTGTCGCGGAAAGCCAGCAAAGCATCGGTCGGCATCGTGGCGTGATAGGCGTGACCGCCGTTTTCATAGGCTTGCATGATCTGCCGCCATTTCTTCAGATCAATGGCGAAACTGTCAGAACTGGTCTGCTCCAGCCGTGCCTCGCCCCGTTCAGACAGCATGACCAGACCGGCACATGGCGACGCGCTCCACCCCTTCTGAGGCGCAGAGATCAGAACATCGACACCGGTGGTTTTCATGTCCACCCAGGCGCAACCCGACGCAATGCAATCCAACACCATCAATGCACCCACCTCGTGCGCCGCGCTTGCCAGCGCGGTCACATAATCATCCGGCAGAATGACCCCCGCCGAGGTTTCGACATGCGGAGCAAAAACAACACCGGGCTTTTGTTCGCGAATCGCGGCGACGACCTCTTCGATCGGAGCAGGCGCAAAAGGCGATGGGCTGGCATTGCCAGTCTCCCGCGCTTTCATGACCGTGGTCGAGTTTGTCAGGGAACCGCTCTCAATGATCTGGCTCCACCGGTACGAGAACCATCCGTTGCGAACCACCAGCACATCCGCGCCGCGCGCAAACTGTCGGGCGACCGCTTCCATGGCATAGGTTCCACCGCCCGGAATAACTGCGACGCCTTCCGCGTTGTACACGTCTTTCAGCATGTCCGAAATGTCGCGCATCACCTGCTGAAACTTCTGCGACATATGGTTCAGCGAGCGGTCGGTAAACACGACCGAGAATTCTTCAAGCCCGTTCGGGTCAACGGTATCCAACAAGGCAGGCATGAGGCGTCCTTTCCAAAGCGTTTTCGAAGTTTTGTCCCCTTTGCCCGTGCGGGTAAAGCCCATTCGCGACAAAAGTTTGACCCCATGTAAAGTAGCGGAAACAGTAACTCTTTTCCGCCTACCCCCCTGAAAACACGAGAAATGACGCCAAGTAGTGTCACTTCCCCTTTACACTTCTGCTTGATTCTGAACAGATGCCCACACTTTATACTTGAAGGGACATATTTACCCGTGACAATACAAAAGCGGATCAGCTTCCAGTTCGTTCGAGACGAAGTAAAACGACGCATTGAAAGCCGTGTCTGGCCACAAGGATCGCTTTTGCCGACAGAGACTCAGCTGGCTGAGGAATTCAATTGCGCCCGGGCCACTGTGAACAGAGCCATGAGGGAACTGGCCGATCAGGGCTTTGTCGAGCGCAAACGCAAGAGCGGAACACGTGTCAAGAAAGAGCCCAGCAAACACGCCAAACTCGAATTTTCACTGGCGCGGCAAGTGGTCGAAAGCCAGAATGCAACCTATCGCTACGCGCTTGTTGAACGGAACGTAGTCACCAGCCCCGGATGGCTTTCTTCACAAATCAACGTGGCACCGGATGTGCGCGTTCTGCATATTGTCTGCATGCATTATGCAAACAATCGGCCTTTTCAGATGGAAGAACGGTGGATCAACATTGAGGCTGTTCCAGATGTAGAGGACGCGGACCTGATCGAACAGGGGCCACATGAGTGGCTGTTGACGGCTGCGCCCTTTACCGACGCCGAGGTTGCTTTCTGCGCCATTTCTGCGGATGCGCGGTTGGCAGAATTCATGGGCACCACGGCAGGGACATCCATGATTCAGATGGAACGCACAACGTGGAAAGAAGACAAACCACTCACCTTTGCGCGCATGACACACCATCCGGGTTATTGTATTCGTACCAAATACTGAGCGTATTCAACCGATCGGCCCAGGTAGGCGTTCTTCGCTAAGCAGCACGTTTGCCTCGACATCGCCCGCGCCCGGCAATGTCATGATCCGGCGCCGCAATACACGCTCGAAATCGGCCAAGTCTCGGGCCACGACACGCAGTCGATAGTCATACAGTCCAAGCACATGCTCGACTGTCTGCACCTCGGGAACGGCACTGACGGCGCGCTCAAAATCTTCAAGGCTGATCTGGCCTTTTCGCCCGAGTTTGATACCCAGAAAGACGGTAACACCAAACCCAAGCGCCTCGGCATTCAGGCGCAGCCGTCGGCCCTTGATTACCCCGGTTTCTTCCAGCCTGCGGATACGACGCCACGTGGCGGGTTGAGATAACCCGAACCTGCGCCCCAACGCTCCGGCACTTTGCGTCGCGTCCTGTTGCAGTGCGCGAAGAAGACCGCGATCGATCTCATCCAGCTCAATCATACCGGCAGTACCTCGTCCCGCTTGACCCTCGCGATATGCATCAGGGCCTCGATATCGGCGATATGAGGCAGGGTCAGAATCCGGTCGCGATAGAGCTGCTGATAGTGCTTCATATCTCTTGCAATGACGGAAAGACGAACGTCGACACGACCCAGAAAGGTCTGGATCTCGATTACCTCTGCCACATCACGCGCCGCCTGCGTGAAATCGTCGAACGCACGGGCTTGAGTCTTGTCAAGCGTGATCCGAAGCGAGACCTCGACTGCATATCCCATCGCGGCCCAGTCTATCACGGCCTCCTGCCCTTCGATGATCCCTGCGGCCCGCATCTTTTCGATCCGCCGCCAGCAGACACCCGCGCTGATCCGGCAAAGATCGGCCAGTTCCGCTGTTGTCAGGCTCGGGTCTGCTTGAAAGTGGCGCAGAATGCGTCGATCAATATCATCAAGCATGATTTTTTTGTTTTCTCCTGTTATCGCGAATTATTCTTCATCTTTTTTGCAAATACTCAAGCCCAACCCTATCGCCATTGCGTGAACAGGCAGATACAACCGCCGCAACCTAACCAGAAAGGACCGGCGAAATGCGCGTCTATTACGATCGCGATTGCGACATCAACCTGATCAAAGACAAGAAAGTGGCCATCCTCGGCTATGGCTCGCAAGGTCACGCTCACGCGCTGAACCTGCGCGACTCCGGTGCAAAGAACCTGGTCGTCGCCCTGCGCGAAGGATCGCCTTCGGCCAAAAAAGCCGAAGCCGAAGGTTTGCAAGTCATGGGCATCGCCGAAGCGGCGGCCTGGTGCGACGTCATCATGTTCACCATGCCCGACGAGCTACAGGCCGAGACCTACAAAAAATACGTCCACGACAACATCAAGCCCGGTGCGGCCATCGCGTTTGCGCACGGCCTGAATGTTCACTTCGGCCTGATCGAGCCGAAAGAAGGAGTCGACGTCATCATGATGGCCCCCAAGGGCCCCGGCCATACAGTGCGCGGCGAATACACCAAGGGCGGCGGCGTTCCCTGCCTGGTCGCGGTTCACAACGACGCAACCGGCAAGGCGCTGGAAATCGGCTTATCCTACTGCTCGGCCATTGGTGGCGGCCGCTCGGGCATCATCGAAACCAACTTCCGTGAAGAGTGTGAGACCGACCTGTTCGGCGAACAGGCTGTTCTGTGCGGCGGTCTGGTCGAACTGATCCGTTGCGGGTTTGAGACTTTGGTCGAAGCCGGTTACGCCCCTGAAATGGCCTATTTCGAGTGTCTGCACGAAGTGAAACTGATCGTCGATCTGATCTACGAAGGCGGCATCGCCAACATGGATTATTCGATCTCGAACACCGCAGAGTACGGCCAGTACGTCACCGGGCCGCGTATCCTGAAATACGACGAAACCAAAGCGCGTATGAAAGAGGTCCTGAACGACATCCAGCAGGG
Organism: Ruegeria sp. CDSA141; assembly: GCF_059612005.1. Taxonomy (NCBI): domain Bacteria; kingdom Pseudomonadati; phylum Pseudomonadota; class Alphaproteobacteria; order Rhodobacterales; family Roseobacteraceae; genus Ruegeria; species Ruegeria sp. CDSA141. Next base: position 32,570 of record NZ_JBXWPT010000002.1, on the reverse strand, counting down.
TAAATTCGTTCGTGACTTCATGCTGGAAAACGCCGTTGGCCAGCCGACCATCAAAGCGGCGCGCCGTGCCAATGACGAGCATCAGATCGAAGAAACCGGCGCCAAGCTGCGCGGCATGATGCCGTGGATCTCGGCCGGCAAAATGGTCGACAAAGAAAAGAACTAAGCCTGACCTTAGTCAGCATCAGGGCGGCCACAGCGGTCGCCCTTTTTCGTTTGCACAAAAAAGTGGCGCGGCACATAAACGCCCGATCAGACTAATCTATTTCGCGAACTTGCGCTGCCCGACAGGACAAACCAATGGTGCAACAGCCGACAAAACAGGACTGGAGCGGCGTCTTTACGCTGGGCCTGATCTGGGGCGCAACGTTCATGGTCGTTGCGATGGCGCTGGAAGGCTATGGGCCGATCACGGTCGCCACGTCCAGAACCACCCTGGGTGCCGTAACGCTTCTGTTGCTGATGTGGGTAACCGGGCGCAAAATGCCTGTTCTGACGCCTGCCCTTGGGAGTTCGATACTTCTGATTGGTGTTCTATCCACAGCCGTACCCTTCATGCTGCTCAGCTGGGGGCAACAATTCGTACCATCCGCCTTTGCTGGGTTGTCCATGGCCGCCATTCCACTGATGGTATTGCCGCTTGCGCATTTCTTTTCTGACGAGCCGCTTAATCTACGTCGCCTGCTGGGCGTGTGTCTGGGCTTCTTGGGAGCTTTGGTATTGATCGGCCCCGGTCTGGCACAGCTTGGCCAGGGAGCGGAACCTCTGGCCCAATTGGCCTGTATCACCGCCGCATTGTGCTATGCGTCTTCGTCGATTTTGACCCGTCGCTGTCCGCCTGTCGACCCGTTGGCGCTTGCTGCGCTGACCCTGCTGGTTGGGGCTGCGTTGTTGGTGCCAATCATGCTGATGACCGAAGGCTTGCCCAGATGGCAAGGCACGCGCCCCACACTTGCTCTGATCGTGCTGGGCTTGGTGCCGACGGCATTCGCCAACCTGCTGCGCGTGTCCATTACCCGCAGCGCAGGTTCTGTGTTTCTGACACTGGTGAACTATCAGGTGCCCATCTGGTCAATGGTATTCGGCGCGTGGGTTCTGTCCGAGGCCCTGCCCCTGCGCTTTTTCATCGCCCTTGCGTTGATCCTGACAGGCATGGCCATCAGTCAATGGTTCAGCCTGCGCAAGGTTCTGTTCGGGCACTAGCTTGTGGCGGCCTCGACCTCGGCGACGATGCTGTCAACGACTTGTGTCAGCAACCCATCGTCTTCGCATTCAGCCATCACGCGGATCAACGGTTCGGTCCCGGATTTGCGAATCAACAACCGGCCCTGCCCATTCAACCGTGCCTCGGCATCGGCAATGGCCGCCTGTACACTTTGCACCTCCAACGGGGTTTGATCGCTGGAATAACGTACATTCTTCAGCAACTGCGGCACGGTTTCGAACTGTTTGGACAGATCCGACGCCTTGCGCCCCGACAGAACCATTTCCGCCAGGAAATGCAGGCCTGCCATCAAGCCGTCACCGGTGGTGGCATAATCGCTCATCACGATATGGCCGGACTGTTCTCCGCCAAGGTTGAACCCACCTTCACGCATCCGTTCGACCACGTAGCGATCGCCGACAGCCGTTCGCTCCAGACGCAAACCCTGCGCTGTCAGGTGGCGTTCCAGACCCAGGTTGGACATGACAGTCGCGACCAGGGCATCGCCCTTCAACTGGCCCGATTTCTTCCACGCCGTCGCCAGCAAAGCCATAAGCTGATCGCCGTCAGCCACCTGACCGGTTTCATCGACCACAACCACCCTGTCCGCGTCGCCATCCAGACAAATGCCCACGTCGGCACCATGCGCGACAACGGTTTCAGCGGCCAGATGTGGCTTGGTCGATCCGCAGTTGAGGTTGATGTTCTTGCCGTTGGGCGCAATTCCCACGGGAATCACATCTGCACCCAGCTCCCATAGAACTTCCGGCGCGGTGCGGTGGGCTGCGCCGTTTGCACAATCGATCACCACTTTCAAACCATCCAGGCTCACGTTCCGCGGCAACGACGATTTCACACGCTCGCCATAGCGAAAACGTGCATCGTCAACCCGGCGCGCCCGACCGATATTCTGCGCCTGGGCTGGCCTGACACCATCGTCGATCAGCCTTTCGATTTCGACCTCGGCCTGATCGGACAGTTTATAGCCGTCCGGGCCAAAGAACTTGATCCCGTTGTCTTCGGCAGGGTTATGGCTGGCCGAGATCATGACGCCCAAATCGGCTCGCATGGACCGGGTCATGAGACCAACGGCGGGGGTCGGAACGGGTCCCAGCAGCAACACATTCATTCCTGTGGACGTCAGTCCGGCCGTCAGCGCGTTTTCCAACATATAGCCGGACAGACGTGTATCCTTACCGATGACAACCCGGTGCACACCTGTCGCGTCGCGTCGAAAGTACCGCCCGACCGCTGCCCCGATGCGCAGCGCCATCTCTGCCGTCATCGGATGCGTGTTGGCGGTGCCCCGCACCCCGTCGGTTCCGAACAGCTTGCGCATAAGTGTCACTCCGTGATTTGTCGTGCGACCGGATTACCGGACAGCAGCCCATAGGCGCAAGGCCTGAGAGGTCTCGGCCACGTCATGAACGCGAATGATCTGCACGCCCTGAGACAATCCTGCCAGAGCCACTGCAATTGATCCCGGTGCGCGGGCAGTCTTGCGAGGTTCATTTCCGATGGACCCAATGAAGCCCTTGCGCGACACGCCCAGTAGGATCGGGCAGCCCAACCCGTGGAACAGGCTGAGATTGCGCAGAAGGGTCAAATTGTGATCCTCTGTCTTCCCAAACCCGATCCCGGGATCCACGACGATCAGATCGCGGCTCAGGCCCAAGCCTTCCAGCATCGCAATCTGGCTTTCGAGAAAGTCGTAAACATCCAGCAGAACATTGTCGTATTGTGGATCGTCCTGCATCGTCGCCGGATCACCTTGCATGTGCATGACACAGACAGGCGCACCTTGCGTGACACAGAACGGTGCCAATTCCGGATCGAAGGTGAAGCCCGAGACATCGTTGACCAACCCCGCCCCGGCGTCACAGGCGGCCTTGGCGACGTCGGCCTTGCGTGTATCGATGGAAATCAAAGCGCCTGTTTCTGACCGGATCGCTTCGATCAACGGGCGGGTTCGTGCAATCTCTTCCTCCACCGGAACAAAATCAGCACCCGGGCGGGTGGATTCTCCACCGATATCCAGAATTGTTGCCCCATGCGCCACCATCTCGACTGCAGCCGCACGGGCCGCGTTCGCCGAGCTGTGAACACCGCCATCCGAGAAACTGTCCGGCGTGGCATTCAGAATCCCCATGATATGAGGCACGTGCATGTCGAGACCTGCGACGTCAGCCCGCGGTTGGCTCAAACGGCAAAGGTGATCCGACGGAACGTCCGAGGCCGCGACGATTTCGGGTTCGGACCCGCGCCGCAGGGCCTCGACATGGGTGAACCAGAGCGGTTGGCCGGCCAGCGGCACAGCGTCTGTGGGACGAGTCGCTCCATGCTGGACCAGTGGTCTGAAATAGGCGCTCACAGCTGGGCCTGATCCACCGCAACAGCGCGCAATGGCGTTTTGGGTTCCGTCGGCAAAGCGCCGCCGATCACCATCATTTCGCTCGCCTCAAAGGTCGCGGCAAACCATGCAGCCAACGCTACGGCATCCGACGGGGCAGCCGACGGGCCGTCAACGGCGTCCAATACGATCTTGGATGGCGCCCAAACGCAGATTTGGCCGTTCTTCATCGCCCAATCCAATTCGGTCCGCGTCGAGACCACCACACAGCGATGATCTCGTGCCGCCAGAACCCACGCATTCTGTTCGATGGCCAATAGGTCAATCCGGCGCTGCGTCATCGCATGTCCCGTTTGTGGAGCGGCCAGTTCCGACGCCCCGACACACAGGATCAGTGGACGCCGACGGTTCTCCAACTGATCAATCCAACCCGTCAGATTATCCGAGGCAATGGCGTCATTCGACAGGAACACAAGGCGGGGGTGCGGGCGTTCTTCTTCGGCCACTTCGTGGTGGACCGAGTCTTTTCCGCGCACGATCTCAACCCCCAATGCGCCCGGACCCCGATCCAGTTTTTCGATGCGAACAAAGACTCTTACAGCCTGAGGCTCAAGCAGTATGCGTTCCGCAACACGCTCTGCCAATGTCTCAAGCAGATTCAGGCGCTCGGCCGCCAGCTCATAGGCGATGGATTCCGTTACCCTGTCATAAGACAGGATGCGATCCACATCATCATCAATCGGGTCTGTCAGAGGCCGGACTTCGACCACGATGTTGAAACAGATCCGCTGGGTTGTTCCCCGCTCGGCCTGGAAGGCACCGATTTCGACTTCGACAATATGGTCGCGCAACGAGATACGATCCAACGGCCCCCGGGGGGACGTCGCCTCGGACCGTTCGGACGGGTGTGCGAATGCCAGACGGATTTCAGAGCTCATGGGTCAGGCCTTTTCGGGCTCGTTTCAAAGTTCGCCTACTATAGGCGTTGCGAGGGCCTATAGCATTCAAACAAGCGCCATTCCAACCGCCGAATGCGTCGTCAGAAGACCCGAAACCAGCTCATCATCCCGGACGCGGCGTGCCCCAGCATATGGCAATGCAGCAACCAGTTCCCCGGATTGTCCGCGATCAATGCGATTTGGCGAGCCTGTCCTCGCCCGACCAGAATAGTGTCGCGCCAGGGACCAAGAGAACCATCACCAAGGATCAGTCGGAAGTGATGTCCGTGCAGATGCATCGCATGCGGAAAGGCGGATTCATTCACAAACTCAATCCTGTGCAAACTACCGACAGCAGCATCCAGAAACGGCTCTTCGGGGCGCTCGGCGTAACCATTCAGCGCCCAGAACTTGCCCAACTGCGCCAACTCGCGGCCCGACAATTCAGCTTCGCCCAGCCGGGCACTTTCCAGCCAGCGCATTGCACCACCTTGCAGACGCATCTGGTGCGTTTGTGCTTCTTGAAGATTTCCGATCTCAGGCAAGGGATTAGACAGCAATGCTGACACACCCTGCCTGTGCGCCTTCGCAGCACTACCACTGACTTCGAACCGCGCCAGACCAAAGGATCCATCCCTTTCGACACTGACCAAGCTTGCCGTATCTCCTTCGGCGGTGACATCGACAATCAGATCCGCGCGCTGCGCCGGCGCCAGCGGGAAAGAGCTGGATAGTTCTAGTGGCTTTTCCAAAGGCATTCCATCCAACGCGACGATCCACCCCACAAGACCATCCAGATCCAGATCCAGGATCCGGGCATTGGACGCGTTGACCAGTCGCAGTCGCAGCCGCTCGTTTCTTCGCACCGCATACACAGGATCGAATGATCCGTTGACGGTAAGGATGTTCCCAAGCCGACCTGCATGGCTCAGATCATGGCCATTGTCGAAATCATCCATTATCTGTGCGGTCTCAGGGTTCAACCGCCAATCATCCAACATCAGCACCAGATCCTGATCGACATCCGGTGCCGTGGCCTCTGCAACGATCAGCGGCCCGTAAAGCCCGCGGGCCACCTGTTCCATCGACCGGTTATGCGCGTGGTACCAATAGGTGCCCGCGTCGGGAACGACGAAGTCATAGTCAAAAGAACTGCCCGGTACGACGGCATCCTGAGTCAAACCGGGCACACCGTCCATGGCGTTGTCTATGCGGATCCCGTGCCAGTGGACCGATGTTGCTTGCGGAAGGTCATTCACCAGTTTGCGCTGAACGCGTGCGCCCTGATCGACCCTTATGGCCGTTCCGGGGACTGTGTCACCGTAACTCCAGACTGTTGTGTCAGGAAACCCTTGAGGTGCAACGCGTTGGCGGGTCACATGCGCCTTGAGCGGCGGATAACCGGCCCGGGCCGCGACCGGCAGAATTGTGGCTGCGACGGCTGTTTTAAGAATGTGTCGTCGGGTGAAAAGCATTACGGGCCTCCTGAGCCCGTAATATAGACTGCAACCCGCATCGCGCCATCAAGCTTCCAGCGCGGGTGCGTCAATCAGTTGCTCGCTGTCCGATAGTTGTGGCGGTAGAAAATATGCACACCAATCCGCGCAGTCTGCTTATAGACACGCGACCAAGATGGACGGACCGCCGTCGTGTGGTAGTGCGTCGCCCCTTCGGTCAGCTCTTTGCCAACACCATCAATAGCTGCACGAGCGACTTTGGATACGCGCTCATAGGCCTTCTTCTCATGAATGACTTCTTTGCGGCCGTCGCAAGTGTACGTGAACTGGCACTGGTATTTCTTACCGGTCCCCTGGCGGATTACACCGCACAATGAACTCGGAAAGCGGCTGCTCTTGACCCGGTTCAGAATAACCTCGGCCACTGCAAACTGACCGCGCACGCTTTCGCCACGGGCTTCGAAGTACAACGCCTCGGACAGGCACTTCCAGTTTTCGTCACCGGTCGCCTTGGGCCGTTGGTCAAGCCAGTCCTTGGAGTATGTTATTTCAACAGGTTTAGCCGCCTTACGGGGCTGGAACAGTTTGAAATAGTCACGAAAGCTTTGCGCCGGCAATTCGCTGCGGGCGACAAGTTCTTTCTTTGCAGTATCAATCGCTTCCCTCTCGGCGAAGGACGCACTCGGCAGCACGGTTGCCGCCATTGTGGCAACAGCCATTATGTAACGTAGCATCAGATAACCTCGCACAGGCACTTCACGCGCCATACCCTCCCCCGGCGGGCGCGACGAGGCATCTAACGCAATCTAGCGAAAAGGTCCAGTCTTTCAAAAAATGCAAGTGGAATCTTGCCCGTAGCGAAGATAAATTTCGCCTACGAGTGTCCAGATAACCCACTAATCCTTGGGTTTTCAGGCCCTGTCAACCCCCAAGTCTGGAGGAAATCGCCAGTTGAGCGGCAGCCAGCCGAGCGACCGGAACCCGGAACGGAGAGCATGACACATAGTCGAACCCCAGATCGCGACAGATGGCGATTGATTCGGGGTTTCCGCCGTGTTCTCCGCAAACAGACAGGGTCACATCCGGTTTCGCAGCTCGTCCCCGCTCAGCTCCAAGCTTAAGCAGTTCCCCTACCCCATCCGGATCAAGAACGTGGAACGGATCTTCCCGAAACACTCCCTGCCGAACATACGCCGACATAAAGCGCCCAGCGTCGTCGCGGGACAGACCATAGGTCATCTGCGTCAGGTCATTTGTTCCGAAACTCATGAACGCGGTCTGCGGGGCAATCTCTTCTGCGCGCAGACAGGCGCGCGGGGTTTCGACCATCACACCCAGCCGATATTCAAACTCCTGCCCTCGTTCCGACGCTACCGCCGCCGCCACCGTATCAATGCGGGACTTGACCAGTTCGACCTCTCGTTTCGCGGATACCAGCGGTATCATCACTTCGGGCACGACGGGGGCACCATTCTTTCTGGCATCCAGCGTGGCTTCAAAGATCGCGCGCGCTTGCATGTCATAGATTTCAGGCACGGTCACACCCAGACGAACACCGCGCAGGCCCAGCATCGGATTGTATTCGGTCATCGCATCAACCCGACGCTCGACATCGGAAACCGGCAAATCCAGCGCCTCGGCCAATTCCCGTTGACCGCTGCGCGTGGTTGGCAGGAACTCGTGCAATGGAGGGTCGAACAGACGAATGCAGACGGGCTGCCCTTCCATGATTCTGAACAGCTGAACAAAGTCCTCACGCTGCATCGGAAGCAAACGTTCCAGCACAGCCGCCCTGCCCGACGACGTTTGTGCAAAAATCATCTCGCGCATCACGATCAGGCGGCCGGGCTCAAAGAACATATGCTCTGTCCGGCACAAGCCGATCCCCTGCGCCTGAAAATTGCGCGCCGTTTGCGCATCGGCCGGTGTGTCGGCATTGGCGCGGATGTCAATATCACGCTCGGCATCGGCCCACGCCATCAATGTCTGAAAACAATCATCCAGCGCGGCTTCAAGCATGGCAGGCTGCCCCGCCAGCACCTGTCCAGAGCTGCCATCGATGGTCAGAACATCGCCAGTTTTGAAGACACGACCATCGGGCGCAGTCAGCATCTTCTGTTTTGTCTGGAACCGGATGTCAGAAGCGCCAACGATACAGGGCAAGCCAAGCCCACGACCAATCACGGCGGCATGGCTGGTCATCCCGCCTTTTTCAGTCAGAACCGCAACGGCAGCATGCATCCCGCGCACATCCTCGGGCGAGGTTTCGCGGCGAACCAGGACACAGGCCTCCCCGCGCGCGGCACTGGCCTGCGCTTCTGCAGATGTAAACACGATCTTTCCCGTTGAAGCGCCCGGGCTGGCACCGATGGCCGTCGTCAGCACATCACGCCGCGCTTCCGGATGGACCTGCCGGTGCAATAGTTCATTCAACGCGTGGGGGTCGACACGCATCACCGCCTCCTGCGGCGGTATGATCCCGTCTTCAGCCAGACGAACGGCAATTCGCACCGCCGCGCGCGAAGTTCTCTGAACCCGGACGCCATCCAGAATATGCACTTTGCCGTTTTGAATGACGAACTCGACCTGCATTTCTTCGCGCAGTTTTTTGCGCATCAACGCGGCTTGTTCCTTCAACTCGGCAAACGCTTTGGGGGCGACTTCTTCAAGCGACGGTCCACGCGGGTCTTTTTCAAGAAATAGTGCTGCCACATCTTCGCCCAGCGCATCCCGGCCCTGGCTCTGGCTCAGGTAACGCCCTGTGATCTGCGGCATTCCGGTGGTGGAGTCGACCAGTTGAAGCACACCTGACCCGCACTCACCTTGTCCGACCCCTGGGATCATCTCTTGAATGACAAGCCCAAGACCAGCATCTGCGGGGGCGCCTTTGGCCTGCCGCAACAGCCGTGCGGATGTCCCGTCCCATGCGCGGGCCATCGAGCGCAAAACCCCGATCAACTGCTCACCGCGGTCCTGCGGGAAGGCTTCGTCCGTTTCATCTTCGTATGCGCGCAAGGAATGGCGCAGACCTTCGCTGCCATCCATGTCGATGTCATCGAACACGTCCGCGTCCAGCCGCGCCACGTGGATCGCATAGCTTTGAACAAACCTGCGATACAGCGCTGCGGCGGCCTCTGCCCCCATGGTATCGGACAGGTCCACGTAGCGCGCATCATTCATACCAATATTCAGAACCGCACCGGGCCCACCCCAGTCGGGATCTTCGGAACTTGGTCGGACGCAAAGCAGTGTCGCCGGATCGAATTGCTCAAGGATCGCGTCAAGGTTCGGAACATCGCCTTCCGCAATCTGGTGGACTGCATCAAACGACAACGCGACGGTCCGGGGCACCGGCAGGTCCAGTCGAACCAGTCGTTGCAGACATTTGGCCCGCCCGCCATGCGTATGAGCCGTGACCGGAGCATCGGGTGTAATGAGCGTGGTATGCGGATTATTCTGCACTGCAGCACCTTTTGATTTGCGTGCAGCATAAGCGCTTGCGCCCTTCGTGCAAGGGCGTTGTGGGCACGCATCGCTGCGTGCCCGAGGTTTTAGCCTTCGATCCGCGACAGATCGGCCACGCTGGAACAAACCTGCCGAATCTGACTGAGCAGGTTCAGTCGGTTGCGGCGGACAACGTCATTGTCGGTGTTGACCTGAACGTCCTCAAAAAACCCATCCACAGGTCCGCGCAGCGCGGCCATGGCGGCCACAGCGGCTGGGAAGTCTTCGGACTTCAGAGCCACATCGATCTGCGACTGAGCCCTATCCAAAGCCGCAAAAACCGCCTTCTCGCTGTCGGTCTCGGCGAATTTCACATCTGCTCCGTAGGAGTATTCCACTCCGTCCTTTTCCTCGGCCTGGGTCAGGATGTTGTTGGCACGTTTGAACCCCTGCACGAGGTTTTCCCCATCCTCGGTCGCGATCACGGCATTCAGCGCGCGCGCTCGTTTGACCAGCAGATTGAGGTCGTCATTGCCATCCTTCGCGATACAGGCGTCGATGATGTCGTGGCGGATGCCTTCATCTCGGAGGAAGACCTTGAGCCGGTCGTGGAAGAAGGACAAAAGGTCATCGGACGTATCGGGAACCTTTTTCTCCAATCGCAGGAAGTCGCCGTTCGGCATCTTAGCCAGCTTTTCCTTGACCGCCTGGAAAGCCGCACCAAAGACGCCATGGTCTGCGATTTCGCCCAACAACGCATTGATATCATCGGTCGCCAGCGCATCATTTGCGGCACTTTCTGCGCGCACCAGTTGGCTGTCAAAATATCGATCCAGCTTCAGACGCAGGTTGTTATTCAACACCAGGCGAATAATACCCAACGCCGCGCGACGCAGAGCGAACGGGTCTTTCGACCCGGTAGGTTTCTCATCAATCGCCCAGAACCCGGTCAGCGTATCCAGCTTGTCCGCCAGTGCCACGGTCACCGACAGCGGCGCGGTTGGCACGTCATCCGATGGGCCCAGCGGTGAATAGTGTTCCTGCGCCACAGCAGCCACGGCAGCGTCTTCGCCTGCCGCTTCGACATAGTAACGCCCCATGAGCCCCTGAAGTTCGGGGAATTCATAGACCATCTCGGAACTCAGATCGGCCTTGGCCAGACGCGCGGCTTTCTCGGCCTGATCCGGGTCGGCGCCCGTCACCGGCGCGAGTTCACGGGCCAGCGCCGCGATGCGATCAATCCGTTGGGCCTGGGTGCCCAGCTTGTTGTGGAAGGTCACGTTCTCCAGCGCACGGGTCCATTGGGTGATGTCCGACTTGGCAATGCGCAGGTCGTTCTCCCAGAAGAACTTGGCATCGGCCAGACGTGCCGACAGCACCTTTTGGTTCCCCGCCAGTATGGTCGCGCCATTGTCAGCAGTTTCGCGGTTGGCGACGGTGATGAACCGTTCGATCCGACCTGTCTTGGTTTTGCGCACCGAGAAGAATTTCTGGTGCTCTTTCATCGAGGTCTGTAACACTTCGGGCGGCAGTTCCAGAAACTCGTCATCGATCTGGCCCATCAAAACCACGGGCCATTCGACCAGACCGGCCACTTCTGCCAACAGTCCCTTGTCTTCTACAATTTCCAGACCGGCGGCAAAAGCCATGTTCTGCGCATCATTCCAGATGTGCTCGGCGCGTTCATCCGGTGACAGAATCACGAATGCGCGTTTCAGCTTGGCGGCATAGTCCTCGAAAGACGTAACCGGGAACCGGTTGGGGGCCATGAAACGATGACCGGCTGTGGTGTTACCGGAACGGATGCCATCGACCTCCATCGGAACGACCTGCGCCCCGGCGTCATCGGTCAGGATGCACAGAATGGAATGCAACGGACGGACCCACCGCAGACTGCCACTGCCCCAACGCATGGATTTGGGCCATGGGAAATTGCGAATGGTGGCCTCCAGCACTTCGGCAATGATCTCGGCGGCCGGACGACCCGCCTTCTCGATGGTGGCGAAATAAACGGCGCCCTTGGGCGTCTCGCGCTCTTCCAGTTGGTCGCGGGTCATGCCCGCGCCCCGCAGGAAACCCTCAATCGCTTTGTCCGGCGCGCCGACCTTGGGTCCTTTGCGCTCTTCCCGGATTGTCGGGCTTTGCGCCAGCAGACCTTCCACCGCCAATGTCAGACGGCGGGGTGTCGTCAGGGTGGCAGCGCTTGAATAAGTCAAGCCAGCCTCGACCAGACCATCAGCAATCCGCTTTTTCAGATCCTCACCTGCTCGCGCTTGCATCCGCGCAGGAATCTCTTCGGAAAACAGTTCGATCAGCAAGTCGGGCATTGTCGGTCCTTAGAAATTTACGATCGTCTGAATGACGATGGCATTTGCGATATCCACAAAGAAGGCGGATACAAGGGGCAGCACGATAAAGGCAATAGGCGAAGGCCCATATCGCTTGGTTACCGCGGTCATATTTGCAATCGCCGTGGGTGTGGCGCCCAGGGCAAATCCCCCGAAGCCCGCTGCCAGCACCGCCCCCCGATAGTTCGAGCCCATCAAGGGAAACAAAACCCAAATCACGAAAACGACCGTGAACAGAGTTTGCGCCGACATGATCACGGCAATTGCCATGCCCAGTTCCGCGATGGTCCACAACTGCAGGCTCATCAATGACATTGCCAGAAAAGCACCAAGAGCGAATTCAGACAGCAATGCCAGTGACGGTGTACGCGCAACCTGCGGCGCCGACGGAGCGATGGCCGCTCGGACATTGGAGATCACGATGCCCATGATCAGACAGGGCACAAACAGCGGCAGTTTCAGCCCCGCTGCCGAAATCGCCTCGCCCAGCGCATAGCCCAGAATAATCGCAAGGTTCAGATGCAGCAGCACGCGCATAATGGTCATATGGTCAATTTCGGTGGCCGCCGTCGTTTTTTCCGGCAGTCCGACCGTATGTTCTTCGTCAGGGCGGTCCGGCGACAGGCCTCGTGTTTCCACCAGAAGACGGGCGATGGGGCCACCCACCAGCGCTGCAAGCACCAGACCAAGCGTTGCCACAGCAACGCCAAGTTCGGTTGCACCATCCAGACCCGTTGCGCCGGCCACTTCGGGTGCCCATGCGACTGCGGTTCCGTGTCCACCAATCAATGCGGCCGAACCGAACAGAACGCCAGCTTGCACCGGATAGCCAAACAAGGAAGCCCCCGCCGCGCCTATAACGTTCTGCGCAACGATCGTAACAAGCGTCAAAATCAGCAGGACCATCAAAGGCTTACCACCGGCAATCAAGTCAGAAAGCCGCGCGTTCAATCCGATTCCGGCAAAGAACAGAACCAGCAGAGCGTCCCTGGTCTGCAACTCGAATGACAGCTCAACATTGGCAACGAGATAGAGAAGCAAGACCACGAGCGAGGCCAAAAGGCCGCCTGTGACCGGTTCAGGAATGTTGAACTGTCTAAGAACCGCGACTTTGCTGTTAATCCGGGCACCCATCAAATACACCGCAAATCCCAGAGTTGCAGTAATGAAGTCCGGGATCAAAACGGCGTCGGCCATGGTTTTCCTCAGTTATCAGGCTGTTTTGGGCACTCCTCACCCACTACCGTACCGTCATAGGCTTTTTCACCGCAATTGTTCAACGCGTGCCAGACATACCCCTTGCCGTCCTTGGCAACCGCCACAATCCGGTCGACGCCGAAATGGATGTTTTTCACACCCAAGAACGCCTGAGCCTGACCTGATTTCAGCGCATCGCCTAGCGACACGGCGTCGTAACAGTCAAACCAACCCGGCGCGGTCAATGGTTCGGGGTTTTCGACAGGAATAAATCCGGCCATCTGATCCGGTTTTAGATCCGTTTCAAAACAGCCGCGGTAGCGGATCGGAGAACTGTCTGCGTCGATCGCCTGAAACTCTGAATAGGGGATCGGGACGGGCGTATCGCCTTCTTCCGTCATCAGGACCACGTCCTGACCGGGTTGCGCTTCGACCTCATAGTAGAAACCGTAGATCTGCAAATAATACATTCCGGCCCCGGCGACCAGGGCCGACAGCAACAGGACAATTGCCAGCAGTTTTCCCGTCATCTCTTAAACCGCCTCTTTCAAGTTCTTGTAAAATAGGACAGGTTTCATCCGAGTACAGGCATTAATGAGGTCAACACCATGGATTCCACGCTTGCTGTCGGTTTTTTCGGCGCATTGTTTGCGATCATGAACCCGGTTACCAACCTGCCGGTGTTTCTGAGCGTCACTCAGGACCTGCCTGCCGCCGACCAGCGCAAGATTGCGGTGAAGACGGTGATCTATTGCCTGATCCTTGGTGGTGCCTTTGCGCTGGTTGGAAGTCAAGCACTTGGCCTTTTTGGCATCAGCGTCAATCACCTGCGCGTCGCCGGTGGCCTGGTCGTCATGATGATCGGCCTCAACATGCTGAACGGAAACGAAAGCACCTCTCACCACGGAACGAAGGGAGAGAAGGAGGCTTACCCCGAACCAGACACTGTGGCCTTTTACCCGCTGGCCTTTCCTATCCTGGTGGGCCCCGGCACGATAACCACCCTGATCCTGTATGCACATCAGGTCCAAACTCCGGTCGAAGCCTTTGTTTATGCAGGAGTATTCCTCACCATAGTTGGCCTGCTTCTGATCACGTTCTGGAACGCCGCGTGGCTGGCTGAACGATTGTCCAGCAACGCGCGCGTGATCATGAGCCGCTTCATGGGCATGATCCTTGCCGCCATTGCCGTCAGCATGATCGCAGACGGACTCAAAGCACTTTTGCCCGGACTGGCCTGATTGCCTCATCAGGCCTGAAACCCGGCGGCCTCGGTCTGCACGAATGCATCCGCACATTGTTTGGTCAGCGCCCGAACTCGCCCGATATAGGCCTGCCGTTCTGTCACTGAGATTACCCCGCGCGCGTCCAGCAGGTTGAAGATGTGACTCGCCTTGATGCATTGATCATAGGCGGGATGCGCCATGATGATGCGTTTGCCAGTCTTGGGGTCCACATCCTCCTGCGCCAGGATGGCGGCGCACTCGACTTCGGCCTCTTCGAAGTGACGCAGCAGGACCTCGGTGTTCGCGACATCGAAGTTCCAGCGGGCGTATTCCTCTTCGGTCTGCTTGAAGATATCGCCGTATGTCAAAGGGCTGGGCGACTGGGGATCGTTGAACGGCATGTCCATCACGTGATCAATGCCCAGAACATACATGGCCAGACGCTCAAGCCCATAGGTCAGTTCGCCTGATACCGGTGCGCAGTCATGCCCGCCGACCTGTTGAAAATAGGTGAACTGGCTTACTTCCATTCCGTCACACCAGACTTCCCAACCCAGGCCCCACGCGCCGAGTGTTGGGCTTTCCCAGTCATCTTCGACGAACCGGATGTCATGCAGATCCATATCGATACCGATGGCTTGCAGGCTCCCCAGATACAGTTCCTGCAAATCCGGTGGGCTGGGTTTGATCAGCACCTGATACTGATAGTAGTGCTGCAACCGGTTCGGGTTCTCACCGTAACGCCCATCCGTCGGGCGGCGCGACGGTTGAACGTAAGCCGCGGCCCAAGCCTTGGATCCCAGCGCGCGCAGGGTCGTCGCGGGATGGAACGTTCCGGCCCCAACTTCCATGTCATAGGGCTGCAGAATCGCACAGCCTTTTGACGCCCAATAGGTCTGAAGCCGCAGGATGATCTCCTGAAATGAACGCGGTGCGCTGGTCGGTTCGGTCATGACATTCCCTCTGGGCGCCTTTACGCCCGGTTCCGGTCGGTTTTGCCCTTCCTATGCAAGGGGCCAAGGGGCGTCAACGGGGCTTGGGGCCAAGCCTGTATCTGCAGGGCCACACAGCAAATTCCCCGCATTCATGGCATGGCGTTTCGCAAGTGAATTCGCGTATTCTGTGCCAAAGCACGAACACTGCATAAAACGGGCAGATTATGACACGCGTATTTTCAATAATCCTATTGTTTCTTCTGGTCGGCCTGCGCGCCGCAACCGCGCAACAAGATCCCGGCGTCTGGGTCCAGATCGAGGCTCAGCCCTCGCTGAGCAAAGCACAAGAGCGGGCACAGGCCTATGCCGGCGCGTTACCGGACGTGAACGGATTTCGTCTGAACAGCGGCTGGTATGCAATCGTGATCGGCCCTTATGCACGCACTGACGCCGAACAGGTATTGCGCGTTTATCAGACCGAGGGCCAGATCCCGCGCGACAGCTACATCGCATTTTCCAGTGCGATGGGACAACAGTTCTGGCCCGTCGGAGCAAATGTACTGAACCGTGGCACCGTCGCGGCACCAATTGAACCGGCAGCGCAACTGGAAGAAGCCCCGGCCGTGGTCACGCCTCAGAATTCGGATGAAAACCGCGCACAGGCGCTGCAGTCCGAACGTCTGCTGACCGCGCAGGAACGCAAAGATCTGCAAACGGCTCTGCGCGCGGCCGGGTTTTACAACTCGACCATTGATGGTGCGTTCGGGCAAGGCACCCGCCGCTCGATGAGCGATTGGCAGCGCTATAACGGGTTTGATGCAACGGGGGTGCTGACCACTTTGCAGCGCAAGGCCCTGATGGATGAATACAACGCGCCGCTGATCTCTGTCGGAATGGAGCGGTATTCCGACGACAAGGCCGGGATTGTGCTCGACATGCCTCTGGGCGCTCTGAGCCTTGATCGTTATGAAGCCCCCTTCGCACAATTCAAAAGCATCTCTGACCTGAACGCCAACGCGCTCCTGATCAGCCAGGAGGGAGACAAGAACACGCTCCGCGCCCTTTACGAGGTGATGCAATCGTTTGAGATCGTTCCGCTGAATGGCCCTCGTGAACTGGGCCGCGACCGGTTTACCCTTGAAGGACGCGGCAACGGCATAGTGTCCTTTACGCAAGCGCAATTGGCGGATGGAAAAATCAAGGGTTTCACCCTTGTCTGGCCCGAAGGAGACGAGGCACGTCGCCTGCGAGTTCTGTCAGCGATGAAGTCCAGCTTCAGCACAACGGATGCGGTTCTGGATGCCGCCGCCGGTGCATCCGCAGAACAGCGCATTGATCTGGTGTCGGGCCTTCAGGTCCGCAAGCCCCGACTGACACGTTCTGGTTTCTTCGCGGATGAGAATGGGACAGTACTGACGGTTTCTGAGGCCGCAGACAGGTGCACGCGGATCACGCTGGATGGTGATCAGGAGGTTCAACTGGCCCTGACAGACCCTGAACTTGGCGTTTCAGTCCTGCGTCCTGCAAAGACACTCGCCCCCATGAGCGTCGCCGCATTCAGTGCCGCCATTCCGCGCATCAAGTCGGAGGTGGCCGTGTCCGGCTATTCCTATGAGGGCGCATTAGGCGGCCCTTCTCTGACCTTCGGGCAGGTCGCTGACGTTCGTGGGCTGAAAGGTGAGGCGGGCGTCAAGCGTCTGGCGTTGAACGCCCAACCCGGCGACGCAGGCGGCCCCGTTTTCAATGACAGCGGCAACGTCGTCGGAATGCTGTTGCCCACACCGTCCGAAGGGCGCACCCTGCCCGCTTCGGTCAGCCTTGCGGCCACCGTTGATCGGTTGACCGAAATTCTGGCAGAGGCCGGAGTGGCCGGTCAGTCGAGCGAGGAAACCACACGGATCTCGCCCAATGAGTTGAACCGGCGCGCAACCGGGATGACGGTTCTGGTTCGCTGCTGGGATTGATCCGACAGCACATCAACAAAAAGCGCCGCAGGAAAGTGCGGCGCTTTTTTGTTACAGAATGTCAGGTGTCACGTGGATCAAGGTTGGCACAGGTGCGTCGAATGCGGCTCGGACTGCACTTTGCATCTCTGCCACATTCGAAGGTGCTGAAGAGCGCGCACCGAAGGCTTGGGCGAGTTTGCAGAAATCAGGATTGTGGGCCATGACCGCATTGGGGGCGATCTGACTGCGCACCATACTGTCCTCGATTTCTTTCAGTTTGCCGTTGTCCCATAGAATGATGGGCAGCGACAAACCCAGTTCAACCGCCACGCCCAGTTCCTGCATCGTGTAATGGAACCCGTAATCCCCGGCGATAACGGCCGTGGGTTTGCGGCGTCGGGCAACCGCCCCGCCAATACCGGCGGGCAACCCATAGCCAAGAGTGCCAAACCCCGTCGGATGATGCCAGTGATGAGGATAGGCCATGTCCCATACCTCTTTTGCTACGTAAGCAAATTGCGTCATGTCCGAATAGATCATGGTGTCGGCCGGCATGGCCGCACGCAGGGCATCTGCAATCGGCACGATTCCCGGCCGCTCGGCATCCACCTCAGCACGCCAGCGGGCGCGCGTGTCGGCCACTTCCTCGGCTGACCAGCCCGTTGCTGGTTTCATGTCCTGGGTTGCGTGCCACAGGGCGCGGGCAAAGCTCTGGCTGTCGACTTGCAGCTTGATGGCGGCGCGGCGGCGATCAGACAGAACCTCGGGGTCGAGATCAACGCGTATCAAGGTCGCCTTGTGCCCCAACTCATGCCGCCACAAATCGACCTCGCCCAGCTCGGCCCCTACCGCGATCACCAGATCAGCCGATGCTATCACCTCGGCACTGCTAGGACGCGGCAACATGGACCCGAAATCCAGCGGATAATTTGCGCCCGACAGCCCACGTCCGGCATAGGTGGTAAAGCACGCCGCCCCCAGCTGCGTCAGAATCTGCCGCCATTCATTGGATTTGCAGCCCCCACCCAGAATGAACAGCGGCCTGCGGGTCAGGTTCAACATGGACACAACCGATGACACGTCAGGCGGCAACGCTTTGGTGCGCAGCGCGGGCTGGTTGGGGAACGGCGCCGGGTCGGCCTCGGCCTCCAACTGTGCGATGGGCACCTGAATGTGCTTGGGTCGCGGGCGCAAAAGCTCGAATTCTTCAAACGCCCGTTCTATCAGCCCATAGGCAGCTTCGGCGGAATCGGCCTGTAGAGACCAATCCGCAACCGTACCGGCCGCGGCACGTTGATCTTTCATCTGGTGCAACTGGCCCCGGACGGCATGTGTTTCATCCAGACAGGAGGACAGAATCAGCATCGGAACCGAGTCGCTGTAGGCCTGTCCGATCGGGGTCATGATGTTGCACAAACCGGGACCGGTGATCACATAGGCGACGCCGGGCTGGCCGGTCGCACGCGCGTAACCGTCAGCCATAAAGCCAGCCCCCTGCTCGTGCCGGGCCAGAACATGCGTGATTCCGGCCTCTTCGATACCGCGATACATTTCCTGATTGTGGACACCGGGAATGCCGAAAATCACATCCACACCACGATCCTTGAGCATATGCGAGATTTGCGCGCCAAGGGGTCTTTTCATCAGCCTCTCCAGAATTGAACGGTGAAGATCGCGTATACGGCCAAAAGCTCGAGCCGCCCGACCAGCATTCCGGTTGTCAGCAGCCATTTGGCCGTATCGTTGAGACCTGCAAAATTACCCGCAGGTCCGATCTGATCGCCAAGACCCGGGCCAACGTTGGCCAGCGCTGTCGCGGCCCCGGACACGGAAGTAATGAAGTCCAGACCTGTCAGTGCCAGCGCCCAGGACAACACGCCCATCGACAGAACGAAGAACATGAAAAAACTCATCACCGAGGTCAGAACGTCCCGTCCGACCGGCCTTCCATCATAGAGCGGCATGAACACGCCATGAGGGGACCTGATCCGTTTGATCTGGCTTCTGATCGAGGCAAACAGCAACTGATACCGGAAAACCTTGATCGAACACGCCGTCGACCCCGCGCATCCACCTATCAATCCGATCAGGAAAAACAACATGATCGGAAAGCTGCCCCACCCCATGTAATCGACACTGGCATATCCTGTCCCCGAGATGATCGAGGTGATATTGAACAACGACTCGCGGAACGCCTGTTCCCAGTGATGGGGAAAGACCGAGGTCAGAAAGACTGACATGATGACAACCAGAACCAGAATGGTCGCCAGAAATGCCCGTATTTGACTGTCTTTCCATAAGGACGCCGTATGACCATTGGCCAATTGGACATAGCGCACAAAGGGAAGAGCCGCCAAAATCATGAAGACGGATGCAGCATATTCGGCCGGGCCTGAAAATGTTCCAAACGAGGCATCATAGTTCGAAAAACCGCCGGTAGACATCGTCGTGAATGCGTGCACCAACGCGTCAAAAAAACTCATCCCTAACCCGGCATAGACCAGCACGCATACAAGAGTCAGAAAGACGTAGATCAGGGAAATCTGTCCCGCAATCTCTTGCGCGCGTGGCAGGATTTTTCCCATGGTTTCAAATCCTTCCGATCGGAAGATTTGCATGCCACCAACCCGCAATTCCGGCAGGAACACCATGGCGACAACGATGATACCGATACCCCCCAGCCATTGCAGGATACCCCGCCACAACAAAAGCCCCTGCGGCAGCGCGTCCAACCCTGATATCACGGTCGAACCTGTCGTCGTCAGTCCTGACATCGCCTCGAAATACGCATCGACAAAGCGCAGCTCGGTTTCACCGAACAGAAACGGAATTGCACCGAAGACGGGCAGCGCAACCCAGACCCCTGTTGTCAACAGAAAGGTCTGCCGAATGGTCAACCCCTCGCCCACGCCATTCGAACAACTCATCGCCAGAACGGATCCGGTCAGCATCGTGATGATCGCGCTTTCCAGGAAGACATTCCATTCGCCGCGACCCTCGATGATGTCCGCAAGCATAGGAAACAGCATGGTCGCCCCAAGAATGGCGACCAGCAAGCCAATCACATATCCGACCGGGCGAAGATCCATCATAACGCGCAGCGTTGGCGCGCCAGCCCGACCGTGTCAAGCAGATGATCCCGGATTACGCGTCTGTTTTGGTATCTGCCCCCGGCATCGAGGGTGGATTCGACGGCGACCGGGTTTTGCGCGCCTGCGGTTTTGATTGCTCTACCGCTGCCGCGGGTTTTGGCTGCGTAGCAGAAGGCGCTTGCTTCGGAGATGCTGCCTTGGGCGTACGGGGCGCGGGTTTTGCTCGGGTCGATTCGGTTTTTTCAAGCGTCTTAGCAGCTTTGGACCGTGCGGAGGGCGCCTTGGCCGCGGAATCCGCAGGTCGGGCCCGAGGTTTTTTCACCGGGGCTGATGCACCCGAGGAAGACGCGGCAGGGGTCGCGTTCCGTGCAACTGGCTTAACGTTATTGGCACCAGATACAGCCGGTTTCGTTTCTGTTTTTGGCTGCGGTGCCGGTTTTGGTGCTGGTTTGGCTTTCACTGCAGTTTCAACCCTAGGGGTGGCGGCGGCGCGTGGCTTCGCGGAAAACTCTGCAGGTTTGGGTTTGGGTTCGGGTTTCGGTGTAACCGCAACAACCTTCTTTACCGGTTTCTTCGCAACAGCGGTCTTTTGGGCCGCTGAATTTGACACGCGCGGCGCGGTAGCATTGGCCTTGACCGTCGTCTTTTTAACCGGTTTTGCAGGAGCTGATGCAGCCGAGTGCAGTGCTTGCACAGGTGCCATGGGCAGTTCAAACGCAGAACGGGCCACAATTTGCATGATCTTTATCTGGTTGACCATTGCGTAGCCTGCCATGCGAATTGCCGCAGCTTGAAACTCCAGCGGTTGGGTAATCGGATTCATTACATGTTTCTCCTGTAAAAACGATGCAGCCCGAGATTTGTGACTAGTGCCTTGTCCGCTTCGATTTCTCGAGCGACGGTTTCGGTCTTGCAGTCCAAGGCGTCTCACGTCTCGGCCTCCTTTCAGGGCCGTTCACCATTCAATTGGCATACAACGGCTGCTGCATTCCCTATGGACATACAACAAAAAAACGAGCAGATGCAGCATTTTTGCTGCATTGCGGCAAAGGAGCGCCTACAGATGAAATCTCTGATCAAATTCTAACCGCTTACGCAGGTGTATTCACCCAACGTGAAACAGGGTGGTGAACAGTCTTGGATCCAAGCTGGATGCCGCAAAGGTTGGTCCTTCGGTCAGAATCGACACGGCGTCGTGGCTGTGCAGGCTTTCCTGATGGCTGGCGACAACCCGGAAATCACCGACGTGATGATCTGCCAGCAATTCAGCGCAGAACAAGCGCGCCGCATCTTCGACAAAAATCGGATTGGCGGCGTTTAGCTCGGCAAAAGCCTGTTCATCTTCACGTTTGACCATGACCTGCGTTTCGGTCGGAACCGCGCGTCGGCATAGCTCGATCAGGTCTTCAAACCACAGACAATCGGCGTCGCAATCGACGACCACGGAAATCCGCGCGACAGAACGTTGCGAATGCGGTGTCGCCAATTGTCCCCGCGTGGAACGGGCATGTTCACTCAGTTCCAAAGAGCACGGGCAGGTCGAGGAATAGACATAGTCCAGATGCATGATCTTCTGGCGCACACCGTTGGATTCCACCAGTTCCAGAGCGATGTCGTAATACTGGTACCCTTCCAGACCCGATCTCAGGCTCTTGATCTTGTCCGGGTAGGAAAACCGCATTTGGATACGGGCATCGAAACTGTCCAGATCGGTCATGTAGTCGTCAAGCGCCGCCTCCATCACTTCGAAACTGAATGTGCGCTCAGCATGTTTGTAGAATGACCGCATGATCCGGGACATGTTGATGCCCTTTTTCTCGGCCTCAAGGCTGACGGTACCGGTGATTGACGTCTCAAGCGTCAGGTCTTCACCCTCTTTCCGATGAAATCGGATCGGCAGGCGGAAATTCGAGATGCCGACATGCTGTATCTGCTGCTTGGCACCGCGGATCAGGCTGGACGGACCGTTTTGCAAATCAGGCAATGTCGCGCGGTAATCCGCGTCAACTGAGAAACCATCCGGGTACTCGCGCGAGAGCGAAGGGTAGTTCACCGCAGTCATGCCGGGCACCAGCCGCGCAATAGCCGGATCCAGTTGGCTGATCTCGGATGCCGTCGCAGATTCCGCCCATTGCCGCAGAACCTTCAGAGCCTCGGCGGCTTTTTCCTGATCCGGAGTATCATCAATGTCGCGCGGGTGAACGTTCATCGGCTGCGGTTCCTCGAATGGTCGGCAGAATATATACGGCTGCAGGTCACTTACCAGTTTAACCCATTACGCAGGAAATAGCAGTCCGGATTGAAAAAACCGGCGCAAAACCGTCATTTCGCAACGAATTACGCCTTTCGCAGACGCAAAGGTCAGGCTTCAACCGTGAATACCACCCGAAAAGACACCGCGTTCACAGACAACGCGACGCCCCCAGACGGTAAGAGGCTTTTCACTGTGCTCCAGTTTTTTTCTGCGAAGCCTCCAATGCCTGCTGGATGTCCGCCAGCAGGTCCCTTGCGTCTTCCAGGCCAACTGAAAAACGGATCAGGCCCGGCGTTATGCCCAGCTCATCTTTTTGTGCATCGCTCAGGCGCTGGTGGGTGGTGGTCGCCGGGTGCGTCGCGATCGACTTGGCATCGCCCAGGTTGTTGGAGATCACAGGAATGGTCATCGCATTCAGGAAAGCAAAAGCCGCGTCCTTGCCACCCTTGATATCCAGAGACAACACGGTTCCGCCCTTTCCGCCAAGTTGCGATTGAACCAGAGCATTTTGCGCGTGGGTCTTCAAACCAGGGTAAAGGGTACGCAACAGCGCGGGATGCCCTTCAAGCGCCTCCGCGATCCTTTGCGCGCTGTCGGCCTGCGCATTGACGCGCAGCGCCATGGTTTCCAGACCTTTGAGCATGACCCAGGCGTTGAACGGGCTGAGCGCGCCGCCGGTATGCTTCAGATACGGCTCAACGGTTCCGCGGATGAAGTCCCTGGTGCCGATGATGACGCCGCCCAGCGCACGGCCCTGCCCGTCAATGTGCTTGGTTGCCGAATAAACGACCACATCCGCGCCCTGTTCTATCGCGCGCGAGAAGACGGGCGTCGAGAACACATTGTCCACCACCACAATGGCACCGACTGCATGGGCCAGCTCGGACACGGATGCGATGTCTATCACTTCAAGAGTCGGGTTCGACATGGATTCGAAGAAGACCGCCTTGGTGCCCGGGCGGATCGCTGCCTGCCATTGCTCCAGATCGGTGCCGTCCACAAAGGTAACTTCGACGCCAAAACGGGTCAGGATGTTCTCAAGAATGTACAGGCAGGACCCGAACAGTGCCTTTGCTGAAACAACATGGTCCCCGGCCTTCAACATCGAGGTCAGCGCACCGTTGACCGCCGCCATGCCCGAGGCCGTCGCGAACGCATCCTCGCCACCTTCAAGTGCCGCTATACGCTGTTCGAACATAGATACGGTCGGATTGCCATAGCGGGCATAGATGAACTCATCGGGGCCGCATTCCAGAAACCGGGCTTCGGCCTGTTCGGCGCTTTCGTAGACAAAGCCCTGCGTCAGGAAAATCGCCTCGCTCACCTCATTGTACTGACTGCGGCGGATACCGCCATGGACGGCTTGTGTGCGCTTGTTCCAGTTCTCGCTCATCTCATTCCTTTCAGCCTCTGGCGGAGGCAAACAAAAAACCCCAGACGCGGCCAAGCGAAAGGGGTCTTTCATCCTGACCTTTTAGCGGTGTTGTTTAGCGTGGCCCGCAATCCGGTAACAAATCGCCACGTAGCTCTGGGATGGCAATACGCCTCGGGCGGTTTGCGGTCAAGCCCGGCTTGCATTCGGTCACGCTTTCGTAAACCGCACTTGCCGAGCCGGCAGAAACCCGCATGATCCCCCCAACATCAGGAGAACACATGGCTGACCCGATTGATCTGTTTTTCTGGCCCACACCGAACGGCTGGAAAGTGTCCATCGCTCTGGAAGAGATGGAGCTGCCCTACACCACTCATCTGATCGATATCGGAAAGGGTGATCAGTTCGCCCCCCGATTCCTGAAGATCGCCCCGAACAACCGGATGCCAGCAATCGTGGATCCAGACGGGCCAGATGGTACACCGATCTCGGTTTTTGAAAGCGGCGCAATCCTGATGTATCTGGCCCGCAAGACCGGGCGGTTCTATGGAAAGACCGAGCGTGAGCGGATCGCCGTCGAAGAATGGCTGATGTGGCAGATGGGCGGCGTTGGTCCGATGGCCGGTCAGGCGCATCACTTCCTGAAATACGCCCCTCAGCTGAGCCCCCCACAGGACCTGCCCTACGCCAAAGACCGTTACCGGGCCGAGGTCGGTCGTCTTTACGGGGTACTCGACAGACGGCTGGCCGAGAACGAATACGTTGCAGGAGACTTCTATTCGATTGCAGACATGTCGATCTGGGGCTGGGCCAGCCTGTGGGAAGGGCAGCAGCAAGTGCTGGAGGACAAACCCCACTTTGCGCGCTGGCTGAAGGCCGTCGGCGCCCGCCCCGGCGTTCAGGCCGGGCGCGCTCTGCACGCAGATCTACGTGGAGACAATCGCGACAAGCAGGCGCAGGAGGTCTTGTTCAAACGATGACTGCGTTGAAAACCCGTTTGGATTGACGCTGATCATCGGCCCTGGCTGCCTTGGTCGCGGCAGGATCGGCTAGCGAAACTTGAATTCGGGCTCCGCAGGGAAAGACATCGGTCTATTCCTCCAAACCCCACTGCGCAACGCGGCAGTATTTCTGTGGTCAACGCGCATCCGGGGCGTCAGGACAAAAGCCGCTTGCGTTTTCCTTACCGCGTTTTTCCCAACTGGTTCTGCGGGTCGCTCATTCGTATCGATAGAAAGGCCACCCGGCACCTTCGAGCGCGCCGAACGAAAGTTGGGAACCGAATGCATTTTTTCACCGGTTTCTTCCACCAAACGTGTCATCTCTTTGCGCTTTAGATGTTGCAATTCCGAGAGGTATTTTTGGGTTTTCCCAAGGTGTCTGTGCTCGAAAGAATGGGCATTCAATGCTTCTTCGATCATTCTGGCGGTATGCACATATCCCTTTGAGCGTGTAAGCGCCAAGAGCTCCTCGAGGCGACTGGTTATCTGGCTCTCATCCAGATGGACGTTTTTTTCGAAATATCCATGTTGTGTTACGTTGGGCATCTGAACCGACTCTGAGATGATGTGAGTAGCGTGCAATCGCGTCTGCGTTCTGACACAGGCGACGCATAGAGTTGCCTGCCATTACTCACGCGGCATCAAAGAGTCGACCAACCAGCGCCAAAGTGGCAAAAAAGCGCCTCTGTTCCGCCGTTGCATCAGGGGGCAACCAGGCGAGCACAGGTCTTGGTGCGCGCAAGGCGGCAACGCAGACGTCGGCTTTTGCCCGTGAAAGCTGGCCTACCCCTCGCCCCGCACCAGCACATCCAACATCCCCGAAATATCCTCGATATCTTCCGCAATCACATGGGTCACTGAATGCGCCCGCTGCATCCGGCCTGTCACTTTCAGCAACCGCCCCGAAATCACCGCACGGCGGAACTGTTCGTAGATTTTGCGCCAGACCACCACATTCACGATCCCGGTCTCATCTTCAAGCGTCAGAAAGATCACGCCCTTGGCCGTCCCCGGCCTCTGCCGCAGGATCACCAGCCCGGCCACAGCCACGCGCGCACCCTCGGACGGGGAATCCAGTTGGTTGGAAGGCAGACAAGACGGCGGGCGCGGCCAATCACGGTTTGAAGCCACAGGGCGAATGGGTGTAACAAGCATAAGAACAAAAATAGAACAAATGGCAAGAAAGTCCAGACACGGCGCACTGAGTCGCAAATGAGGCTGGAAAGACCTAAATGCCTTCACTAAGGAAGAAATCGAACATCGCAAAAGGAAGACGCACGCAATGGCAAAGATCACCTATGTCGAGCACGGCGGTACCGAACATACAGTCGAGGTCGCCAACGGACTGACCGTCATGGAAGGGGCCCGTGACAACAACATTCCCGGCATCGAGGCCGATTGCGGCGGCGCCTGCGCCTGCTCGACCTGCCATGTTTACGTCCATCCCGACTGGATCGAAAAAATTCCGGCAAAGGATGACATGGAAGAAGACATGCTGGACTTTGCGTTCGAGCCCGATCCGGCCCGCTCGCGCCTGACCTGCCAGATCAAAGTCACGGATGCGCTGGACGGGCTGGTCGTTCAGATGCCCGAAAAACAAATCTGATGTCTTCATGGCCGGTCGCCGCCGTCGCAATCGCATTTGGCGTTTGTCCGTTTCAGGCTCGGTCACAGCAACCATGGCAATATGAACCACTGGGCTCGGCGGAATACGCCGAACCCACTTCGCGGTATCCACATGGCGTTCTCGGCGATCAGATCGAGTACGGCGCGTTGGTTCTGCAATACGCACCTACATGGGCAAAATATACAATCCGGCTACCCAAGGAACGGGTTTTCGAAGACATCCAACCGCGCCTTGTCGACATAGACAATGATAACCGTCGCGAAGCACTTGTAGTCGAAAGCCATCGCGACAAAGGTGCAAGGCTCGCAATCTACAACGGTGGCGGCCTTATCGCTGCAACTCCTTACATAGGCACCCGCTTCCGCTGGCTCGCCCCGATTGGGGCCGCCGACCTGGACGGCGACGGGCATATCGAGATCGCTTACATCGACCGCCCTCACCTAGCCAATACATTGCGTATCTGGCGCTTCAAAGACGGCGGGTTGGCAGAAGTCGCCGCTCTGCCCGGATTGACCAACCACAGGATCAGTGAAGATTTCATTTCCGGCGGCCTGCGCACCTGCGGCGACCGCCCGGAACTGATCGTAGCCAGCGCCGACTGGTCGCGGATCGTCAGCGTCTCCTACGACAACGGCTGGATCAAATCTGACCTGGGCCCGTTCAAAGGCCACAACAGCCTAGCCCAAGCCCTGAACTGCTGATCCGCCTCTTCATCTGGCCAAAAACAGCCTGGGGGGGGGTGGGCGGTTGAAAGAAAATCGTCCAGTGGACGATTTCGACCGCGAACGCGCACAGCGCAGGGAGACCGCAAAACCGAGGGGGCAGCGACCTTAGCCCATTCGTTAGTTGTACTTTCAGTTGCGGTCGAGAAGTTGTCACCCCTGATTGTGATCCATCGGGCATTGCCCAAGCGCGAACGTCAAAATCGGCCCAAAGGCGACCTTGAACACGTGGTTGCGATGCTGCGGTCGCAGCCTGCTTAGCGGACATTCGCCGTGACCGCGAAAACTAAAGTAGATTGAACTCACCATTTGCGGACGAAGCTGACTTTGCAGGACCGGTTATGCGTTCCTTTCCTAGCAATAAATTTCGTAGGCTCTATCATGCTGGCGTTGCCCCACTGTCGAAGGAAACAACATGTTACGTTCAATGCTAATCCCCGCAGTTCTCATTGCACCTCATTGTCTGACTGCTGCAGAGAAAGTGTCGGCAACGAACTTCTATGTCGTCAACCAAGAGCAAATTTCCGCGGGCGAGGACGTGTTCTGGAAAGAGGACAACTATGGGACTTATACCGTTGACGAGGGACCAATCGATCCTGGTTTTGTCCGGTGCGTGGGCTCGGGTTTCGGCGGACCCAGCGGTGTCAGCGGCGGTGGTGTCTGTGTTTATGGTGAAGAAGAGGACACGTTCACCATGAGATGGGAGGTTGTTTCATTCGGCGTCAACAACTGGCGGATCGTTTCCTCTACCGGCAAATATTCGGGGATGGCTGGAAGTGGGACGACCAAAACACGTGTGGCGTCAAAATTCCTGGCGCTACCACACCGTATTTCTGACTGGGAAGGCGAGGTTGACTTGCCCGATAAGGATTGAAACTCGAACTGAAAAGGTCGGGGATGATGCTGGTTCGAAATGTTGGCAAAGCCCGTATAGGGCTCAGTTCTGACATTGGAGCGGTGGCAGTATAAGCCCCTGCCCCGGTGACCATGACATGCCGAACGGGCTATTAACGCTGTGTTTGCCCGTCCATGCGGGCGCAACCAAATTGGACTTTCAATTCATTGTCGTACACACAGTGAAACATTCTCGTTACCGCTGAGGGGATCAAACGGGAAACCACGATCGTGGTTCGCCAAAGACATCATGTGCTGCTGCGTGACCCGTAGGACCTGTCGTTCGTTGCTCTCGCAAAATTGCCGTTTGATCAATCTCACAACTCGCGGGACAGATCTGCCATTCGCCAGGCTTTCCCGTAATTTGACTCACTCAGCTTGTTGGGGTTGGCGGTGAAAGAAGCGGGCAAAAAGCCGACCGTCAGTTACGACAAAGCCCAACGCTATGATGGCAAACCCAACCCAAGCGTTGGGCTCCATCTTTTCACCAAGAAACGTGACACCAAGGCCGATAGCGAACGGTGGGATCAGCAGCGTAACCAATAGAAGATTGGCGGCTCCGGCGCGCGCGAGGATTGCGAAATAAAGTACATAGGCCAGCGCTGTTGATAGAGCGGCTATCCCAATAAGCGCTGCCCATACACCAGCAGACAGAGCGAAGTTTGGGGGGCCATCCATCACAAGAACAATGGGGATCATAAGTACTGTGCTGCCGATCAGCATACCAAGTGCATTTACAAGTGGTGGTTGGCCCGAAAGAGCTGTTCTGCCCCAGACCCCAGCAAAAGCATAAGAGAGCGTCGCCCCAAGGATAGCCAGCTGTGCCAGATTGCTCGGGTTAAACTCAGTTAATGCGCTTGGCCCCATAATGAAGGCCACCCCTATAATACCCAAGGCAGCACCGGCTATTTTCTTCGGAGTCAGCGGCTCATCCTTCAGAAGTAAGCCAGCCACGACCGCTGCAAACATTGCTGTTGTTGCGTTGAGGATTGAGGCCAACCCGCTGTCTATTTGCGTTTGCCCCCAGAAGATCAACGAAAATGGGATGGCATTGTTGAGCGCTCCCATGACGAGATAAACTCCCCATACCTGAGGGGCACGTGGAACACTCAATCCTTTGAATAGGACGATGAGTGCCAGAATAGGGACTGCCCAGATCACCCTATGCAGCGTTATTGTCAGCGGGGGCACTTCGGCCAGTGCAACCTCGCCGAAGAAGAAGGACCCGCCCCAAACCGCAGCGAGCAGAAGCAGCATGACGCTTGCTGTAAAATCCATTGCTGGCATGGGGCGATTTGTCATGTCTTCTGGTTCCGTCACTAACTATCACCTAACGGATTAGCTTACGTGACCCCGACACCGCGACCCGGTTCTTGCGGAAAACCATTACAAAGCCAGCTTCCATCTATCCAATTGTGAACGGCTGTATTCGTCTATCGGTGGAGTGCCTCAGCAATCATTTCTGCAAGCCTTTCGGGTTGATCAACGCTCGCCCAGTGTGTGGCCTTTTCGAGAACGATCCGATCCATCTTGTTTTCTTCCAGCCAACGAACGGTGCTATCCGGACAGTTGTCGGGGTTGTAGAGATAAATCACATTTGCCGCGTTCAGCAAAAGCTCGCCGGGCACGCAGCCTGCTGAAAAATGCCGTGCGTCGGTGCCGAGTTGCCACAGCGCCAGAGTATCGGCCTTCGATACCTCATCGCGATACCGTCGAATTATTGGTGCCGTTTTTGCCATTTCATCAAGCCGCTCAAGAAACGCCGCACGAAACGCAACCGGATCACTGTAGTCGGCGGCAGTTCCAGAAAAATAGGCATCCTCAGCAGTGATATTTCCTTCTAAAGAAATGATGGTTGTCAAAGGACAGCTGGCCTTTTTGGCAGCCAGTGAAGCTATGATTGAAGCAACCGAATGAGCGACAATAATCTCGGCTCCGTGCTTGTTCGCTTCGTCGGCGACGGTTTGCGCGAGTGCTTCGAGAGTTGTTTTCTTTGCCAGAGGCTGAGCGCCAAATCCCGGAAGATTAATCGGTAGCAGACGAAAGCTGTTGGCAAGGTTTGTGTTAGCCAAGCCTTCAAACATGCTCGCATTGTCACCAAATCCTGCAACACAGAGAATGGCGGGTCTTTCATCGTTCAATTGACTGGGGCATTTGGTCATTTCGGCTTCCAGAGCATCGTATGCGGACATTAACACGGCTCCGCAGCATTCGACACTTTGGGCTCAGTCCGGTCATCTGACGGTTTCTGTATATCTCAGGATCGGTTCAGACGACCTCAAGTTTGGCTCAGCGCACTAACTTGCCTTCGGTCCGAGTGGTTTCACTATAGTGGGGTCTGCGGTACCGAGATTGTTTTTAACCCATCAGTGGCTGTATGCCCGGACAGGCAGGCGGCGGCGGCCCTCTCTCCAAATTTGAGGCAACTCTCAATTGGCCAGTCTTCGTGGATTCCATGGACAACGCCGGAGCAGAAAGCGTCACCTGCGCCCACCGGGCTGATTATTTGCTCCGCAGGTATAGGGTCCGGTGCGAAAGCGATTTCAACCTCGTTCTCACAACATACAATTTGCGTCGGGCTATGGATTATGACAGCCCGGTTGACCCCGCCAGACTTCAGAATGCGAGCCGCTTTCATCATTTCGTTGGCATCAGTTCTCTGCGTCAGGGTGATACCTGTCGCCTCCTCGGCTTCAAGTTCGTTCGCAAACAGAAAATCGATTTCCGGAAGCGTCTTTGACACGATGTCTCTGTATGCGCCGGATCTGAAAGATGCGAGGTCAACGCAGGTTAGCATGCCCGCAGCTCTGGCGTCCGACAAAACCAGTGCGGCACTGGTTTTGTCCTCCGGCAGAACCTCATCCAGCTTATCGAGCAAAGTTAGATAACCAAGATAAAAGAGCCTAACTCCGGCCGCCGATAACTCATCAATTTTTATCGACGAAGCGTCAAACAAACTGTTCGCACCACGGTGGTGGAAGAACGTGCGGCTGTCGCCCTGCACGTTCATTACATGCGTCTGTGATGTTGTTGCCCGTGTTGTTCGCTGCAAGCCGTTCACCGGTAGCCCCACCTCGGCGCAAAGACGCAAGACTTCGTCGCCCATAGCTCCCGCGCCGATCAGCCCGATTGGGATCACCGGGTAACAAACACCCATAGCTTTCAAACCCAATGCGACATTGGCCGGTCCGCCGCCAAGGTCGATATGCTGGTTTTCAATAAGCGCCAGACCTGACTTTTCTGGCCAATGCGAAATTGTGTGCACCGTGTCGAGAATCCAATTTCCCGCGCAGGCGATGCCTTGCCTCACTTTTCCGGGCTGTATCGGACTGAGCACGTAAAATTCCTACATAGAAAGTAATGATGCCGTGAGATTAACAGACCTCTTTGAGCTGCGCACTCAGCAACCAGGTTACTGATTGATCTACTGTCGCCTCAGGCCACCAGACAATCATCTTTCCAACGAAACGCTTCTTCAGTCGCTTTGGGCTAAATAATGGGCGCCTACCGCGTTTTGCTGAATGACCTCAGGGTCGTTCAGCACGATTCCAATCATTTCGTCTGCTGAAAATAGTTTGCTTGGTGCGTGGCGAATGTTTTGGAGCTTTAGTTTCTGTCTGATCTCCGCTCTTTTTTGGTTGCAATGCGCCAGGTTTTTTCCCTTTTCAAATCACCCTGAACTGTCCTACGGGCGCTGACGACAGCCCGTTTGCGGTAAGAGCGCATCGGCATCACGACGAGCGTTGAAGCACTGGCTGTCATCGGGTTTTGCTATCCCCAAAGCAAGGGCTCCACCAATTTTGACGGCTGTGACTAAGTTCAGTTCATCAGACCCTATGAGATACGGCGCGAAGTTCTTATCATGGCCGGCATGAGAGATACGATAAGCCCCTCCCCGGAACTTGCAGCGATTGTGGAGCGTTGGATAAACGCCTATGGCCGGGGCGATGGTGAGACGGTGGCACATCTATTTTCTGACGATGCTGCCTTGTCATACTTCGGCTCAGCCCAAGGTGAGGCCTGGAAAGGTGATGCTCTGCGTCGCGGTATGGAGCAATACATCGGAGAGGTCCCACGATTCCGGTGGAACGCAAAGGAACTGAGAGGATTTGAATGTGGATCACTTGGTTGGGTGGAATGGGAAGCAAGGATTGATGGCATTGAGACAGGGCAGTCCGCGCATCTGCGCTCCACAGTCATTCTGAAACTCGAAAAAGGGTCCTGGAAGATCGTGCACGTTCACAATTCCATTCCGGTCAACAACGTCGAAGGCTTCGGATACGAGGCCAGAGGCTTTGAGGAGTTGCTCGATGCCGCCCTCTCTACACCCTACGAACTCGGGCAAAGTGGGATTGCGACCATTATGTTTACTGACATAGCGGATAGCACGACAATTGCTGAGGCTATAGGAGATACACTTTGGACAGACGCCCTCGGAAGACATCTGCGACTGGTCGAAACACAGATTGTTGAAAGCGGTGGACGTTTAGGTTCTGGACCTATTAATTTGGTTGCGGTCGACTTGGCTGCGTGATTCAAGCCCCTGAGTTTCAGGGGTGTATC